>CAZMRK010000840.1:0-11146 GCA_964568355.1 uncultured Solibacteraceae bacterium
CTATCTCCGTCCTGTGCCCGCTTAATCAGCTCGAAATCGACCAACATGCCGCACCGCGTCGGCCGGCAATTGCGTATACCATCACTTTCGTTCAAGTAGGCGTACCGGCAACCTCCCAGGTTACAAGGGTTTGGCAGGGAAAGGCAAAGAACCAGCAAAAGCAGGGCTTAGCCGGCCCTGTTACATTGTAGGGATGGCTGCGCGCGCCCTCATCACCGGGATCACCGGGCAGGATGGATCCTACCTGGCAGAGCTTTTGCTTTCCAGGGGTTATGAGGTGCACGGAATTGTGCGGCGGGTGGCGCTGGAGGATCCGGAGAATCGCCTCTCCCGGATTCAGAAGATCCGGGATTCTCTGGTGCTGCACGCGGCCTCGCTTGAAAGCTATGCCAGCCTCCACCAGGTGGTGGCGGATGTGGCGCCGGACGAGTGCTATCATCTGGCGGCGCAGAGCTTCGTGAGCTATTCCTTCGACGATGAATTCTCCACGCTCAACGTCAACATCAACGGTACCCACTATCTGCTGGCCGCTCTCAAGAATCTCGCCCCCCAATGCCGGGTTTATTTCGCCGGATCGAGTGAAATGTTCGGCAATGCGCAGGAAGTGCCGCAGCATGAGAAAGTGCCATTCCGGCCGCGGTCGCCATACGGCATCAGCAAGGTAGCGGGATTTCACCTGACCTGCAACTATCGTGAAGCCTATGGCCTGCACGCTTCGAGCGGCATCCTGTTCAACCATGAATCGCCCCGCCGCGGATATGAATTCGTGACCCGCAAGATTACGGCGGGAGTGGCGCGGATTCTGAGCGGCCGCGCCCGCGAACTGCGCCTGGGGAACCTGGAGGCGCGGCGCGATTGGGGGCATGCGCGCGAGTACGTGGAAGCCATGTGGCTCATGCTGCAACAACCATCCCCGGACGATTACGTGATCGCCTCCGGCGAGACCCATTCGGTGCGGGAATTCGCCGAGCTGGCGTTCGCCTACGTGGGCCTCGATTATCGCAATTACGTGATTCAGGACCCGGAACTCTATCGTCCGGCCGAAGTGAACCTGCTTCAGGGCGACGCCACCAAGGCGCGCAAGAGCTTCGGGTGGGTGCCGCGCACGCATTTTCCGGAGCTGGTTCGCGAGATGGTGGAAGCGGATTGCCGCGGTCTCCATGTAACCCTGCCGAACATGGAGATCCCGGCTAAATCCTCCGTCCTGCTTTGATACAATGCGCCGAAGCGGGACGGCGATCGACCAGCCGTCCGGGAGGTGGAACCGTGAAAAGATTCACACTTCTATTGCTGGCCGTTGCCGCCGTGGCTGCGGGCGCTTCCAAAAAGGTGGTGGTGATCGGCATGGATCACCAGGCCTTGCAGGAGTTCCAGAGCGTCAGCACAGAGGTAAAAGTAGAGCCAGCCGATTCCAGCCGGCTTCTGGACCAGGTAGCCGATGCCGATGCGATCTTCGGAACAATCAATCCCAAACTCTTCCACGCAGCCAAGAAACTAAAGTGGGTCCAAGTCTATAGTGCAGGCGTGGAGACCTACCGGTTTCCGGAATTCATCAACAGCCAGGTGACGCTCACCAATTGCAAGGTGATCCAAGGTCCGGAGATCGCCGATCATGCGCTCTCGCTGCTGCTGGCCCTCACGCGGGACCTGTACCAGGTGATTCCGCGGCGGACCGAGGAGCGCTGGCGGCGCGGCGAATACCATCCGATCGAGCTGCGCGGCAAGACCGCCGTGGTGGTGGGGGTAGGCGGCATCGGCTCCCAGATCGCTCAGCGCGCGCACGCCTTTGGAATGCGGGTGATCGGTGTGGACCCGAAGGAGATGCCATTCAACGACTACGTGAGCAAGATGGTTTTTCCGGACCAGATCGACCGTGTGATTCCGCAGGCCGATGTGCTGTTCGTCTCCGCTCCCCTGACTCCCGAGAGCAAAGGCATGATCGGGGCCAAGCAGTTCTCGATGATGAAGAAGGGATCGTATTTTATCGCCGTGTCGCGCGGCGGCCTGTACGATACGGCGGCGCTGGTGAAGGCGCTCGACGAAGGACGGCTGGCGGGCGCCGGCATGGATGTCACCAATCCGGAGCCGCTGCCGTCCGGGCATCCGCTCTGGAAATTTCCCAACGTGATCATCACGCCGCACATTGCCGGTCAGTCAGACGGAATTGAGGCGCGCCGCGTGGAATTAATTAAGGAAAATATCGCCCGCTTCGCCAAGGGCGAGACACTGATCAACATCGTGGACAAGCAAAAGGGCTACTAAGCCGGTCCCACTGCGGCGGGTTCCCATCGCATCCGCAGGTAGGGATCTTCGCCGCTTTCTATCTGGAAACCCAGCCTCTGGTAGAAGCGTACAGCAGGGCTGTGTTTCCACACCTGCAGGCGGAGCGGCCTGCCCATTGCGGCGGCATCTGCCATCAGGCTGCTGACGAGTCTGGTGCCGATGCCGCGGTTGCGCGCCTCCGGCAGCAGGGCGATATCCACCAGGCGCACTTCATTCGGGGAAGAAGCCACCAGCAGCCGCCCGACGGCTTTTCCCTGCTCCATCACAATGCGATGAACGGCCTGGGGGAAGGACGCCTCGTACTGCAGGGACTGCGCCCGAAACTGCATGCGAAGAAGCGGCGCGAGCACGGATTCGCCGCCGGGCAAGGCCGCCAGTTCGCTGCGCGCGGCGCGGAACAGCGAGAACAAAAACTCGTCGTCCGCCGGGGCCGCCAGGCGGAGGACAATGCCGTTCTCCATGAAATCGAAGCTCCCCGGCTACTATAACCGAATCTCAGGTAAATAATCCCCGCGTAAATTACAGGCCTATAGACCTGACCAGTACTAGATATCCGCAAAATTCGCTGCACTCGGGGCGATTTCCTGATAATCTTGAGCCGACAAGCACGCACAATTTGCCGCGAATATCGCGTTAGGAGAGCAGCAAATGGACCGCAGTTTCTGGTGGAAGAGCCTCGTCTCGGCTGCGCTGATGCTGGTGTCGGCGCACTCCTTGCGGGCCGACATGATTTCATTCTCGGGGGTCTTTACTCAAGACGATAACATCCTGGTCATCCCCTTCCGCCTGGACTCCACCACGGCGGTCGTGCTCCGAACATGGTCGTTCGCCGGTGGCGTCAACGCGAATTCTCAAACGATTCCGGCAGGCGGGTTCGCACCCGTGCTATCGCTATTCGACGAAACCGGCAGCCTGCTGGCGAGTGATCACAACGGCGGGACCGGCGCCTGCGGTCCGCGCGCGGAGGACCCGGCCTCGCATTTCTGCTGGGATGCGTACCTAGATCCCACGCTCACGGCCGGAAATTATACGCTCACCTTGACCGAAGATGACAATATTGCCGCCGGCGCGACACTCGCCGATGGATTTACCGAAGAGGGAAATGGAAATTTTACGGGACCATTATTCCTCGGCCCCGGGGGCACCGGGCTTTCCTTCATCCTGGCCGATGGCAGCGCGCGTACGGCGCAGTGGGCCGTGGACCTGGAAGGCGTGAGCGCGGCGTACGTGGTGCCCGAACCGGCCCCGGCACTGCTGGCCTTCGCCGGCTTGCTGTGGCTGCTGGGCCGGCGCCGCAAAATAGTCCCCGCCCGTTAGTTGTTCCGGTATCGATCTGGCATTCCACGGAAATTGGAGTACAGCATGACGACTCGACGATTGTGTGAAGCAGGCATCCTCGCGCTGGCCGGGTTGGCACTATTGCCGACAGCCGGCCGCGCACAAACGGCGCCATTGACGGCAGACACCTACGTGAGCAGTACAAACCCGGCGTTAAATTTCGGAACCGTGAACACACTCAATATAGGAGGAGGCAGCCGGGCATTTCTGCAGTTCGATCTGTCTTCGCTGCCCGCCGGCACTACCGCTTCGGAAGTAACCAAGGCATCGCTGGTGCTTTACGTAAACCGGATCGGTGTCGCCGGTTCGGTAGATCTGGCCCAGGTGACCGGCGCCTGGGGCGAGTACACGGCCACCTTCAATGCTCCTCCGACTGTATCCGCTGGCGTGGAAACAACGTTTGCGGTGAGCCAGGGCAGCACGTTTCTGAGCGTGGATGTGACCAACCTGGTGAAATCATGGATCACCAGTCCGGCGACAAACAACGGCATCAGCCTGACGGCAGCCAGCGCCACACCAGCCGCGGTGATCTTTTTTGACAGCAAGGAAAACGCCAGCACCAGCCATCCGGCGACACTCGCGATCACTCTGGCTTCGGCCGGTCCGCAGGGGCCGCCGGGAGAGACCGGTCCCGCAGGACCTCAGGGACCGGCTGGGCCAGCGGGACCTGCCGGAGAGACGGGCGCAACCGGACCGCAGGGTCCCGAGGGACCGCAAGGGCCGGCTGGACCAGCAGGCCCAACCGGCGCGACCGGGGCGACGGGGGCAGTTGGACCAGCAGGGCCTACCGGGCCAACTGGACCGGCGGGACCGATCGGACCAGCCGGGCCCATCGGGCTAACTGGGCCGGCAGGGCCCACGGGGCCAGCAGGACCGCAGGGACCTGGCGGGCCCGCCACTTTGTTCGGCATCAACCTGAACATCCCGGGACAGGCAACATTCTTCGTTTCGCCGAACGGCACCAACAGCACCGGCACGACAGCGGCAGCCGGCGACATCATCATGCCTGCGGCGTGCACCTTCGATTCTTTGTACACGCTCGCCAACGCCACCTCTGGTTCCGGGACCGCCACCGTCACGCTATACAAGAACGACGCCGCTACGAACCTATCCTGTTCCAACACCGTAGCGGTCGGCAGCAATACCCAGTGTCACGATCCCAACGGCGCGACAACGGATGCAGTGGCGGTCGAGGCGGGAGACCTGGTGGCGGTACGGGTCGCATGGTCGGGCAGCGCGCCGTTTGGCCGCCTGGCGATCTCCCTGCACTGCCGCTAGAGCTACTGTGTTACAAAACTGGCGGCTAAGATACCAAGCCTTGTGGGGCCGATTCAGCCGGCGCCGGACTTCAGTCCGGCAAACCGTGCGCCGGTTCAAACCGGCGCGCAGGCTGAAGCCCGCCCCACTCGTGCTCTGACGGTGAAGATGGAATCTGGAAAATTCGCAGCACTCGAAAGGAGAAGCGTAACGAAATGTCAGAACCTTTTTTAGGTGAAATCCGGATGTTCGGCGGAAATTTTGCCCCTCGCGGGTGGGCTTTGTGCAACGGACAGATCCTCCCGATCGCGCAGAACACCGCATTGTTCTCGCTGCTGGGGACAACCTACGGCGGCAACGGGCAAACCACATTTGCTCTTCCAAACCTCCAAGGCCGTGTGCCGATTCACTTCGGTCAGGGACCGGGCCTGAGCCCTTATACGCTGGGGCAGTCCAGCGGCTCGGAGAACGTTACCCTGCTGACCAGCCAACTTCCCGCGCACAACCACACCATCAATGCTACGCAGTCGGCAACCACCAACGATCCAAGTGGAGCGGTGCCCGCCAACGAGGCGGCCAGCAGAACCATGATTTACGGTGGCGCGCCGGACGGGACGGTCATGAATCCATCGATGTGCGGCACAACCGGAGGAAACCAGCCGGTACCCATCCTCCAGCCCTACCTCTGCGTGAATTTCATCATCGCGCTGGAAGGTATTTACCCCAGCCGCAGTTGAGGCGAGCCGCGCAAGCTTTCTGTTTTCGCCGGTGGGGCGCAGGGATTGGCGCGCCTCACCGTACCTCTTCTAGTTCTCGGGTAGATCGACTGCCGTAGCCGCACGGTGCGGTGACGGCGCATTCCTTCTGCTATGCTGGGGACAGGCGGCGCTTCACTTCACGTCGGTCCAGTTGCATGTTCCCGCTCAAAGACACGCAGCCCAGCTATTCGCGTCCCCTGGTCACGGTCACCCTGATCATCCTGAACGTGTTGGCTTTTCTCTTTGAGCTTTCGCTCGATCCCTACTCCCGCAACGATTTTCTTTCTGTTTTCGGGGTAGTGCCGGATCGCCTGTACCTGCCCTCTCTGCTGACTTCCATGTTCCTGCACGGCGGCTGGATGCATATTCTCGGCAACATGTGGTTCCTCTGGATCTTTGGCGACAACGTGGAAGACATTCTGGGGCACGGCCGTTTTCTGCTCTTTTACCTGCTTTGCGGATTTGCGGCAGCCATCACGCAGGTTTTCTTAAACCCGGAATCCCACATTCCCATCATCGGGGCCAGCGGAGCTATCGCGGGGGTCATGGGCGCTTACATGGTCAAGTTTCCTCACGCCCGCATCCTCACTTTGGTTTTTCTTTTCTTCTTCGTGACCACGGTGGATGTTCCGGCCGTTTTCATGCTCGCGTACTGGTTCCTGATCCAGTTGTTCAGCGGGGTGGGCACGGTCGGATACTCCAGCCAGTCACAGGGTGGTGTGGCGTGGTTCGCCCATGTCGGCGGCTTCCTGGTGGGCATGCTGCTGGTCGGGATGCTGGCGATACGCAAGCCGTATTCCCGGCGGAGCGATCTCCGCTGGTAGCCTGGGCCTATGCACAAAGTCACGCTTTACACGCGGGCCGGGTGCCACCTCTGCGATGACGCCAAGCAGGTGCTGGAAGCCGCCCGGCGCAAGGCCATATTCGAACTGGAGGAAATCGATATCGACCTTCGCCCGGAATGGCGCCGCCTTTACAATGAAGAAGTCCCCGTCATCTCCATCGACGGAGTCAAGGCATTCAAATACAAGATCACCATGCAGGAATTCCTGAAAAAACTGGCGGCGCGCGCATGAGTCTCGATGTACTGGCGATCGCCGCGCATCCAGACGATGTGGAGCAGACTTGCGGCGGCACGCTCATCCGCATGGCGGAGGCCGGCTATCGTACCGGCATCCTGGATCTGACAGCCGGCGATATGGGAACGCGCGGCACTCCGGAAGAGCGCATGGCCGAAGCCCAGGTAGCAGCCGGACATCTGCTGGTGAACTGGCGCGACAACCTGCGCATGCCAGATGCGCGTCTCGAAAATGCGCTAAGCGCCCGGCTCACGCTGGCGGTCAGGATCCGCGAACTGAAGCCGCGGGTGGTCATCCTGCCGTATTGGGAAGGCAGACATCCCGACCACTACCGCGCTTCGGAACTGGGCTACGAAGCCTGCTTTCTCGCAGGACTCAAGAAGCTGGACGAATACTCCGAGCCGCACCGTCCGTTCAAGGTCCTCTATTCTTCGCTCTACGCTAACGTCACGCCGTCTTTCGTGGTGGACATTTCATCCCAGTTTGAACGCCGCATGCAGGCGCTGCTGAGCTACCAATCGCAGTACGGGACCACCACGGAGGGCGCAAATCTCTTTCCTCAGGAAGCGGAAATCCGGGAGCGTCTGGGCGCGATCGCCAGGTTTTACGGCAATCTGATCGGCGCGCGCTATGGGGAACCTTTCGTAGTGAAAGAGACCATGCGTGTGGATGACATCGTGGCTATGGGGGTACGGTCTTTCTGAGTCGCAGTAAAATAGAAGCTTCATGGCAGTTACCCCCGGCAGTTTTGACTCTTCGTTTCAGGGTGAAGACTTTCACCGGCACCGCAAGCGTCGAAGGAATAACCCCTGGGGTGTAGTGGTATTACTCGCCATTCTCGTGCTGGGCGGCCTCTCGGTGCCGCTCATCCACCGGTTCCTTCCGAAATACCGGCTTGTGGAGTCGTCCGCTCCGGCAAAAGCCCCGGCGTCCAGCCCGGCCGATACCAGCCGGACCGCGCCGCTTCCTCTGACCCTCGCCAACGCTCGCTTTCAGGAGGAAGGTGGTCAGCGGTGCATCGTGGGGGACGTCAAGAACGCATCATCCCAGCGCATCAAGAACGTAGTGGTGACGTTGAACCTCCACGTCAATTCGGATTCCACCGCGGCGCTCGCGGTAGCCCGGATTCCCAGCATCGAGCCCAACAGCACGGCGCACTTTCGCACCAACCCCGTCCCCACGCCCATTCGACGCTTTTTTGTTCGCTCGATCGACGGCGACCGCCCGTAGGTGAGGCGGCGCACTGAAGGGGTCGAAACCTCCGCCTTTCCCGCTATATTGAAAGGGATGCCCCAGATTCTCGACGGCAATTGTGTCCGCGACCAGATCAAGAGTGAATTGACCCCCCGCATCCAGGCGCTTTCCGCCTCGAAACGTCCGCCCGGGCTGGCGGTGGTTCTGGCCGGTCACAACCCTGCATCGGAGATCTACGTGCGCAACAAGGTAAAGACCTGCCACGACTTAGGCATCTACAGTGAGACCATCACCCCGCCTGAGACGATTTCCACGGACGAACTGCTGGCAGTGGTCGGCGAGCTGAATGCGCGTCCCGACATCGACGGCATCCTGGTACAGCTTCCCTTGCCCGCCCAGGTGGATAGCAAGCGCGTGCTGCTGGCCGTTTCTCCGGATAAGGATGTGGACGGGTTCCACCCCTGCAACGTGGGGAATCTGGTGGCCGCCCTCCCTGGTCCGCGCGCCTGCACGCCGGCCGGCATCATCGAACTGCTGCGGCGCTACCAGATTCCAGTGAGCGGCCGGCGCGCGGTGGTGGTGGGCCGCAGCGACATTGTCGGAAAGCCGGTGGCGATGCTGCTTCTCCATCAGCACGCCACAGTCACCATCTGTCACTCCAAGACTGCGGATCTCCCCGCCGTCTGCCGCGAAGCCGATATTCTGGTCGCGGCGATGGGGCGGCCGGCGATGTTGACGGCCGAATATATCCGGCCTGGAGCCACGGTTATCGATGTGGGAACCAACCGGATCTCCGATCGGGCCCAGGCGGCTGCCATTTTCCGCGGTTCGGCAGCCAAACTGGAGGCGTTCGACCGCAAGGGCAGCCTCCTGGTCGGCGATGTCCATCCTCTGGATGTGGTTGAAAAAGCGGGGGCCTATACTCCCGTGCCGGGGGGCGTAGGGCCCCTGACGATCGCGATGCTGATGGTGAACACCGTGGAGGCTGCCGAACGACATCTATGCTGAAGGTGGGGTTGACCGGGGGCATGGCCTCCGGAAAGACCTTCGTGGGTCAGGAACTGGCGGCCCTGGGCTGCCACGTGATCCAGGCGGACGAACTGGGCCATGCCGCGCTTCTGCCGGATGGGGAGGCCTATGCCGCGGTGGTGCGCGAATTCGGCCCGGCGATCCTGGATGCGGGCGGCGTTATCGATCGGCGCCAGCTCGCTGCTGAAGTTTTCAACAATCCGGAACGGCTAGCCGTGCTAAACCACCTGGTACACCCCGTAGTGTTCCGCCGTGAAGAAGAAACGTTAGCGGAGTTCGCACGTCAAGATCCCGCCGGCATTGGGGTGATTGAGGCTGCCATCCTGATCGAGACGGGGCACTACAAGGCTTTCGACCGGATCATTGTGGTGGTATGCACTCCGGAGCAACAGATCGAACGAGCGCTCCGACGCGACGGCCTGCCGGAAGAGGAAATTCGCGCGCGGCTCAGCCGACAGATGCCATTGTCGGAGAAACGCAAGTTCGCCGATTTTGTGATTGATACTTCTGGTGAAAAAGTGGATACAGTGCGTCAGACTCGCGAGGTCTACGCGTCTTTGCGGAGAATTCAGAAATGAGTATGCGACCGTTCTTTTGGGCCGCCGTACTGGCCGGCGGTTTTGTTTACGTTACTTCGGTAGGCCACTGGAGCATCAGCCCGCTGCTGCAACCTTTGCGCAAGACGGGTCAATTGTGGACCTCGCCGGACTCCGCCCAGGGCGCGGCTACTCACACGGTCGACGAACAGAACAACATCGATATCTATAAGTCAGCTCGCCAGGCGACGGTCAACATCACGAGCATCGTTTATCGCGAGGATTTCTTTTTCCGCGTTTACCCGGAGCAAGGCAGCGGTTCGGGCTTTCTGATCAACGCGGATGGGACGATTCTGACCAACAACCACGTCGTTTCCGGCACGGCGCAGTTGACCGTCACTCTAGCCGATAAAAAGCGATACAAGGCGAAAATTCTGGCGAATGACCCTCGCAACGATCTCGCCCTTCTTCGTATTGACGGAGGCAGTCCCTTGCCCTTCCTCAAACTGGGCGACTCCGACTCCCTCCTGGTGGGGCAGAAGGTGTTGGCAATCGGCAATCCGTTCGGGCTTCAAGGGACGCTGACCACCGGGGTAGTCAGTTCCCTCGACCGGTCCCTGGATGCCCAGCAGGGCCGGCGCCTGGAAGGGATGATCCAGACCGACGCGGCGATCAACCCCGGCAATAGCGGAGGGCCGCTCCTGGACTCCCATGGCAATGTCATTGGAATCAACACCGCCATCTATGGAGACCAGGGCAATATCGGCATCGGGTTCGCCATGCCCATCAACCGCGCGAAAGCCATGCTCAAGGAATTCCAGGAGCGCGGGCGCTTAGCGCTACCCTACCTTGGCATCCGGACCTACTATATTACCGGCGACCTAGCGGACGAACTGGGTCTTCCATCCTCGGGAGGCCTGCTGATCCAGCACATCGAGCGCGGTTCTGCCGCAGAAGTGGCCGGCCTTCGCGGGCCCCGGGAGGTGGTCATCGTGGGGAACTACCGTTTGGGTATCGGCGGCGATTTCATTGTAGCCGTCGATGGCCAACCGGTAGAAGGAAACGACTCCCTGCAGCGAGCTTTGGACCGTAAACGGGCCGGCGACATGTTGCGATTAACCGTGATCCGGAACGGCCGGAATGTCGTTGTGCCGGTACGTTTGGGAGAAGCTCGGCAGACTTTATAAATGAAAAAAACAAAAAACCTGGCGAGGACAGGCGCCGGGCTTCCGTTAGGCCGCCCGCCGTCCGTTCTCGCCTCCTAAGCTATTGGAAAAATTGGACCGGATGTAATCTTTGCGAGAGGAATCCCGTCCTGCGAGGTACGCGCAGATATTTTCCTCAAGCCATTGCCAAGCTTTTGCCGGCCACGGGCGTCTTGCCCGCTTCCGACGTACCCGAGAGAGAAGACTTATTCTTGCTTCCTGGCGGCCGGCCACGCCGCTTCGGCGTCGTTACGTTCATCGCCGCCATCCAAGCCGGCGGTCGTCCGCGCCGGCGGCCACGCCCGCGCGCCAGTCGCTCCAGGCTCAGGATTGCTTCCTCAATTTGCTCCCGCTCCTGGCGTAATTCGGCCAATATCTTCGATACGTCCATCATTGCCCCCAACCATCACTCAATTCGCCGCCGGGATGCCCCGTTCCGGATTCAGAACAGAACGCCGGTCAGCCTC
>CAZMRK010000841.1:0-3074 GCA_964568355.1 uncultured Solibacteraceae bacterium
GTGGCGCGATCCGGCTCGATCACGTGCGGCACATCGGTGCGGCGGATGCCCACCAGCGCATCATTCATGATGGCCAACGGATCTTCCGTGCGTGGATTGTCGCTGGTCAGCACCACGAAATCGCTGAGTTCGCCGGCCACCTGGCCCATGAGAGGGCGCTTGGTACGGTCGCGATCGCCGCCGCAGCCGAACAGGGTGATGATCCGCTTGGGACCCAGTCCTCGCGCCATCGACAGCGTGTTGCGCAGGGCGTCGTCGGTATGGGCGAAATCCACTGCGACGACGAACGGCTGCCCTTCGTCAACGCGCTCAAAGCGCCCCGGCACCGAGCGCAGCGCGGCGATGCCGCGGCCGATCACCTCCGGCGCCAGGCCATAACTCAAGCCCGTAGCGCAGGCGGCCAGAATGTTGTAGACATTGATCTTGCCGATGAGAGACGATTCCACTGGGAAGCGCAGTTTGCCGGCCTGCACTTCGAAACGCAGCCCCTGGAGGCCGGAAGAGACGTGCCGGGCGCGTACGCCCGCATCCTGTCCCAGTCCGTACCAGTAGACTTGGGCGCCCGCGGCAACCGCCAGGCGGCGGCCGTGGGCATCGTCACGGTTGATCACCGCAAAGGGTGGGGGAGGGCCGCCCGCGCCGCGGAACAGGCTCTCCTTGGCGCTGAAATAGGCCTCCATGGTCTGATGAAAATCCAGGTGATCGCGGGTGAGATTGGTGAAGACCGCGGTGTGAAAGCGCAATCCATAGACCCGGCCCAGCGCCAGCGCATGCGACGACACCTCCATGGTCAGATGAGTGCCGCCGGCCTGCTCCAACTCGACCATCATGCGGTGCAGGTCGAGCGATTCGGGCGTGGTATTGACGGCCTTTCTCACCTGCGGGCCCAGGTGGTATTCGATGGTGCCGATCATCCCGGTCACCTTGCCGGCCGCCCGCAGAACCGAATCCACCAGATAGGCCGTCGTGGTTTTCCCGTTGGTGCCGGTCAAGCCGGTCAGTTCCAGCCGCTCGTCCGGACGGTTGTAGAAATTGCGGGAGGCCAGGGCCAGCGCCTGCCGGCCGTGCTCTACCTGGATCCAGGGACCCTTCCAGTCTTCCGGCGCGGCGGATTCACTGACCACCGCCAGCGCACCGCGGGTGACGGCGTCGAGCGCGAAGCTCCGACCATCCACCCGGCTGCCCGGGAAAGCGAAGAACAAAAAACCCGCCGATACCCGCCGGGAGTCGTACTCCAGACCGGTCACCGGCGTGTCCGCAAGCTCCGGCGAGACGGGCGACTTCAGCCGGACCCCCGCTAGTATTTGGCCTAAGTTCATCGCGCAAACTGGACTCGAATCCGTTCTCCCTGACGCAAGATCGATCCCGCCGGCGGCTGCTGCATGCGGGCGACACCGCTGCCGTCCAACAGCACTTCCAAGCCTTTCTCCGAGGCTGTGGCGATCACCCGGCGCATGCTCATCCCCTGAAAATCCGGCACTCGTGGACCGGCGACGGTGGCCGGCGGCGCGGCTGCGACAACCGCGGGCGCGTTTTCCGCCCGCGCCTCGCTGGCAGCGGCATCAGGATCGGCCAGGTCGGCGATGGCCACATCCTCGTCGGCTTCCTCCGTTTTCTCGTTGCCGGCCACGTTGGTCACCGGCTCATCCGGCAGATCTTTGGGTACGTCGAGGACTCGCAGGGCCTCCTGCGCCACCGCTCGGAACACCGGCCCGGCCGCGGGACCCCCATAGCCAACGGAGCCGCCATGGGTTCCGTTCACCGTCGCTACTACCACGATAGCGGGGTTTGTGACCGGCGCGAAACCCATGAACGAAGCGTTGTAGGAATGCGTATAGTGGTGCGCGGCGTAGTCGTAGATTTGGGCGGACCCGGTCTTCCCGCCGGCGCTATAGCCTTCCAGACGGGCATAGCGGTGGCCGGTGCCCTGTGGCAGCACGATCACTCCTTCCATCATCTGACGCATCTTGATCGCGGTCTCGGGTCGCAGAATCCGGTGTGGAGGCGCTATCGGAACCACCTTGTCACCCTTGCGCAAGATCAGCCGGGGATTGACCAGAAGCCCGCCGTTGGCAATTACCGAACAGGCCCGCGCCAGTTGCACGGTCGTCACGCTCACTTCGTGCCCCATGGCGACCGAAGGCAGGGAAGTGGCTTGCCAGCGGGCCAGACGGCGCAGCATACCGGGAGACTCCGCCGGCAGAGGGATCTCGCTGCGCTGGCCGAACCCGAAGTTGCGGACGTATTCGTAGAGCTTGGCCTGGCCTACTCGCAGGCCGATCTGGATGGCGCCGATATTGCTGGACTTCGCCAGCACGAGGCTCATGGGAATGGAGCCATAGCCCCTGTGGGCTTCGTGAATGGTGCGGCCAAACAGGGTGATCGCTCCGTTGCCGCAATTAATAATGGTATCCGGCGTTAGATTGGTGGTTTCGAGGGCTGTGGAGAGGGTGACGACCTTGAATACGGATCCCGGTTCGAAGGGGGCTGAAACGGCCTGGTTGATGCGGGCCTTGGGATCTTCTCCGGCATGCGGCGGCCGGTTGGGATCAAACGGAGGATAGCTGGCCATGGCCAGGATCTCGCCGGTATGGGGATTCATGACCACTACGCTGCCGGTGGCGGCCTGCCGTTCCCGCGCGGCGGCCGCCAGCGCCTGTTCTGCGGCGAACTGGATGCGCGAATCGATACTGAGCGTGAGCGAGGTGCCGGCGTGCGCTTCCGTGTCCAGGCGCGCGTCGATACCCCGGCGCTTGACGTCGGTCAGCATCCGGGCGGTGCCCGGAATGCCTTCGAGCGTAGTGTCGAGGGACATTTCGATGCCCCAGTTGCCGCGCTCCTCGCGGTCTACCGAACCGAGCACCTGGGCGGCCACCTGCCCGCCGGGATAATGCCGCTGGCTCTCGGTCTGGAATTCGATCCACTCCAGCTTCAGACTGCGCAGGCGTTCGGCTTCTTCGGGCGTTACTTTGCGTTTGACCCACATGAAGCCGCGGTGATTTTCGAGATACCACTTGAGGCGCCCATACAACTGGCTGCGATCGAGATGGAGGATGCTGGAGAGGATATCGGCG
>CAZMRK010000842.1:0-18053 GCA_964568355.1 uncultured Solibacteraceae bacterium
AAGGGCCTTGCTGCAGGATCACAATTCCCGGCGCGTCTCCGATTTCGCTTTCCTCACTGCCTGGCCCCTGATGCGAGCGAAACTCCGCGAGCCTCTTCTGAATCACGTGATCAGTGAACTGGCCGGTCAAGGGCTCGTGCAGTCCGGTGAGCCGGACCTGCTGGCGGCACTTCAGCGCCTGCGCAGCGAGATCACCCTGCTTCGCAGCGGAATTGCGTAACTCAAGAGGCTGACAATGAGGATCGCCGCGGCCCAGCCCATACTGAGTGTGGCGGCGAAGCAGTACAGGCTGGCAGCGAAGCCGAAAAACATTGCCTCGGCGCGAAACGCTTGTCCCCACGAGGGACGGAGCGGCCCTGCCGCAACACGCGCCCGCCACGAGGGAAGAAGACGAGGCACCGCGGCCAGATAGCTCCGGAACGTCTCCCCGTGCCCGGAAAGAAGCAACGCTTCTTCCTTCAGGATCAGGCGGTATTGGAACAGCATCAGCCCCGCCATGATGACGCACCACCCCAACCTGCTGGCCAGTCCGCCATAGCCCGCCGCCATCAGCAGATTCGCCAGATAGAGCGGGTTGCGGACATGGCGATACGGGCCGCCGGAGACGACGGTTTCCGTGCGGAGCCTCGAATCATGCACTACGCTGCCCGCAAGATATGCGGTAGCCCAGGTACGGAGCAATGCCGCCAGGGCGGCCACTGTGGCATCCGCGGCGAAACCCAAACGCAGCGCTCTCCTGTCCGGCACAGCGCGCGTCACAAACCCGACCCACGCCCGCGTTGCGTTCACCGAATCGAAAAAGGAACAGGCGAAACCGATTGCGAAAATGGCGCAAATGATGAGAAAGCGGAAGCGGAACTCGAAGGCGGTCGCCCGCACTGTCACCTCGGGTCGGGCTTACTGATCACCAATGCGAGCCCCAGCGCCCCCAGTCCTCCGGCCGGAAGGTGGACTTTGGCGTGATGTCCAATGCCCGCCTCTCTACAAAACTGCTCCACCTCCGCGGCCGTGTATTTTTCGTCAAAGAACGCTTCCGGGATGCCCGCGGCGGCCCGCATGCGGTTGAATTCAAGCCGTACTGGCTCAGGGGCATCGCGCCGCACATCGGTAATCACCGCCACTCCTCCGGGCTTCAGGAGGCGGTAGATTTCGCGAAGCGCCTGGGGAGGATTGCTCCAGTGATGGATCGTAGAGCGGCTGATGATGATATCCGCGAATGCGTCCGGCAGGCTCATCGCATGGGCATCCTCGACGAGCAGTTCGATTTCCGGACATCCCTCGTCCTGGACGGCGCGGCGCGCCTGATCGATCATGTCGGGAAAGAGATCGGTCCCCACCAGTCGTAAGCCGGACAATGAGGGGAGCTTCGCCAGATGGATCAGGAAACGAGCCGTACCGGTTCCGATGTCGAGTAGAACCGCTCCAGGCAACCGTGGCACCGCTTCCTTGACAATAGCCTCCGCCAGCGAATCATCGAACGGCTTCAAAAAATTCGCCGTGAGATGGTCGTATTCCTGGGCTGTATAACGGACGTGCGCCTGATTCTTTTCGATGTCAACCTCCCGCAGTACACGTGTTGGATTCGCGCGCCAGAACGGCCGCTACGGCACTGGAAAGCACCGCGGCCTCGTTCCCCCATGCCTCTTTGGGCGCGCTCTTTGCAATCCCGATCACCTGGTCAAGCTGCTCGCGGTCTAGCTGGAAGCCCATTTCCGCCAGCCGCGCGCCGAACGCGGCGCGCCCGCTGTGCTTGCCCAATACACAAGTGAATCCCGGCGCCCCGACCCGCTCCGGGCGGAATGGCAGATAGGTGTCGGGATGCTTGAGCAACCCATCCTGATGGATGCCGGCTTCGGTCAGAAAGACATTGGAACCAACGACAGGTTTGTTGGCAGCGCAGCCGATGCCGGTCAGCGTCGACACCAACCGGCTCAGGCTCCAGAGCTTACTGGTGTCGATGCCGGTTCGCAGGCCCATCTCCTCCCCGTTCAGGGCGATCGCCATGACTACTTCTTCGAAGGCGGTGTTCCCGGCTCGCTCGCCGATTCCATTGACGGTGCACTGCACCACCGGGACGCCCTCCTCGAGAGCGGCCAGCGTGTTCGCCGTCGCCAGTCCCAGGTCATTATGAAAATGGCCGGCCAACATGGCTTTGCCAATATTCGGCAGATCGTCAAGAATTTTTCGTATGAATCGCCGTACTCCGTGGGGCGTCAGTACGCCGACCGTATCCGGAAATCCGATAAATCGCGCGCCGGCATCGATAGCCTCGCGATAAATCTCGATCAGGATATCGGGTTCGGTGCGGCTGGCGTCTTCCGCGCTGAATCCGACCAGATCGAAATGAAGGCGCGCGTATTCGATGGAGTCCCGGACCAGCCCCACGATCTCAGCCACGGTCCGCCGAAGCTTGTGTTCGCGATGCAGGGGACTGGTCCCCACGAAAAGGCTCACCGCGGCTCTCGCGCGAGGCGCGAATGCGAGCGCTTCCCGCGCCTGATCGATATCCGATCGCAGCGTACGGCATAAGGCCGACACCGGAATGTGAGGAACTTCGCGTACGATGAGCTGAAGCGAATCGATTTCACTTTGCGCGGCCGCCGGGAAGCCTCCGTCGAGAGAAACCACTCCGATCTCGGCCAGCGCGCGGGCAATTTGAACCTTTTGCGGCCCCGTGAGCGAGGCACCCGGCATCTGCTCGCCGTCGCGAAGAGTGGTGTCCCCAAAATACACGGTGCGTAGCGGCATTTCTTATCCTGAATAGCCATAGAAATACCATGTGCCGTACAATATGTCCACAAATTCGTGTTTATTCCACGTTTATTTATTGACTCGGCCTGCTGCCTGTGATATTAGTGTTGTCGGAGCGCCCGGGAGAAATTCCCTGTGTCAAATTCCTTACCGAACTGGAAGGCCCAATCGTGTATGCCAAGCCTACTGAGCATTTTGTTAGGACGATTTAGCTGGAAAAGCTTCGCACTCGGAGCAGGTACTGCGCTGTTTGGCGGTGTGGTCGCGCGCCCCGCCCTGGCGCAGGTTGTAAAGGTTGGCATGGACGTTCAAGACTACGCTTCCGCCACCGTGGCTCAGGCCAAGGCGGAGTACGAACGTGCCCGCGCCACGGCAGTCGCTCAGCGAACCGGCTCTGCCGGGTTGTCGAGTGCCGATATCCTGGCCGAAATTCAAAAGCTGCACGCAGAGATCACCTCGCTGCGCAGCTCGATTAGCACCAAAAAAGCGTGATCGCACGCGTCGCAGCTTGACGCTCGCCCTGCCCATTGGCGGTGTTTTATTTCCGAGTTGAACGGTAGTTTGGCACGTGCCAGCATTCGCTGGCTCCTTCCTGGGCGGGTGCGCTGGGATGTCCCCGGTTTATTGGATCAGCCCGAGCTTTGCTCGCTGGTGGATCGCACTCTCGCGCGGCTGCCCGGGACGGTGTCCGTTTCCGCCAATCCGATTACCGGACGGCTCCTCTTAAAGCACAGCCCCGATCTTTCACTGGACCAGTTTCATTCCACGCTCGTCCGGTTGCTGTCCGACGTCGCGAGCGGCAAGCTGCGGGTCGCGCAGCAGCCTGCTTGCCCCAACGCGCCGGCGCCAAGTTCCCTCGCGGAGACTGCCGGCGCTGCTCAACTGCTGCGCCTGTTTCGGAACCATGAAAAGCAGGCGGCCATCGCATCCCTGCTGGCCTTCGCAGACCGATTGTTCGAAGCGGCTCCGCCGGCTATGATCGGCGCGGCCACGGACGTGGTCACGCGCGGCTCCCAGTCGTTCCTCGGCCGGCTGGGCGTGCGGACGCTCTCCTCCCAACTGTTCACGTTGGGCGGCCTCTTTGCCGTGGTTTGGACGGCTGACGCGCTGATGGGCTTTCTACACCGGCTGACTTCGGCGCGCCTGGCACAGGTCATTCAGGACGACCTGCGTAATCAGCTCTACCAGCACCTGCAAACGCTCGATCCGGGCCAGATGGAGAGCAAATCTGTCGCTGCATGGCTCGGCTTCATCCAATCCGATGTCGGGCGCATCGGCCAATTTGTTGCGACCGGAATAGATCCGATCGTAACTATGCTCACAAACGGATTAATTGTGACGGCAACGCTTCTGGCACATTCGCCTGCTCTCTTTGCCGTCCAATTGGCCTTACTGCCGGGGCTGTACCTGGTTTCGAGCTGGTTATTGGGTCCGATGCGAGAGCGGCAGGAGGCCCAGCGTCAGGTGGCCGATCGGCTAAATTCCGTGCTGTACGCCAACATCTCCGGCATGGCGACCATTCAGGTCTTTGGGACTGAGCAGATGGAGGCGCAGCGCGTCGCCGCCTTGGGGCAGCAACTGAAGGAGGCAGGGCTGGAGAAGGCCCTGGTGGATTCCGCCTACGTTCCGGCGATTCAGATGGTGGTTGGCATCGGGTTCATCGGTACGCTGCTGTGGGGCGGGCGCCTTGCCAACGAGGGAAGGCTCTCGATTGCCACCTATAACGTAATGGGCTTCAGCTCCCTGCGCTTCCTGGTAGCCCTGGGAAGCCTGGGGGTGACGCTTCAACAGTATCAGTTGACGATGGTTTCTCTCGAGCGGGTAGAGCGCCTGATGAGCCGCCGCTCACGCATTGTGGGCGGATCTCACCTGCTCGGTCCGGCGCGCAATAAAGAGATTGTTTTCGAGGATGTTACTTTCGAATACGAGCCGGGGCAGCCCGTGCTGCGCCACCTGAATCTTCGTTTCGCCGCTGGGGAGACCACGGGGATTGTCGGCGCCACCGGTGCCGGCAAAACCACCATTCTGAAATTAATTCTGCGATTTTACGACGTGACCTCCGGCGTGATTCGGGTCGACGATACGCCGGTCCAGGATGTGCCGACCGATCATTTGCGCCGCGAAATTGCGATCGTGCCGCAACAAACGATTTTATTTGCCGGCACTATCCAAAAGAACATCGCTTACGGCAGGCCGGGCGCCTCGATGGAGGAGATTGTCAAAGCGGCCGAAGCGGCACAGGCCCACGAATTCATCACGGCATTGCCGCGGGGCTATGACACGGAACTGGACGAGAAAGGAGGGCCGCTATCGGGAGGACAGCAGCAGAGGATTGCGATCGCCCGGGCCATTCTCGCCGACCGTTCCATCCTGGTGTTCGATGAAGCGACCTCTTCGATCGATTATGAAACCGAAGCCGCGATTCAGAGCGCGCTGCGGGAAGTGATCGCGGGCCGAACCACCATCATTGTGGCGCACCGCTTGTCGACTGTCCGCCACGCGGACCGCATCTATGTACTCGATGAAGGGCGCGTATGCGAGCAGGGCCGGCACGAGGAGTTGATTGAACGGCAGGGCATTTATGCCAACCTTTGGCGCATCCAAACCGGTGACGCAGCAGAGGTGGTGAAGCCGAAGCGGCGCCGGCCGGGCAAACCTGGAACACCCCGAGCGTGACAGATCCGGCCGCTGCCGGTTTTAACCGGCGCCGGCTGAAGTCCGGCCCCACAAGGCCGGGCATCTTAGCTGCCATTTTTGTAACACAGTAGCGCTAGATCAAATGCAGACAGGCGAAGAGATTTCGCGCCTCGATGCTGAAGTAGCCGTGGGGCATCAATTCCTGGATCTGCCCCAGCGTCATCCAAACGAAGCCTTCGGGAATTTTGGTAATCGTATCGGTGGGCAGCTCCAGAATCATGTATTGGTTTTGATACTGGAAGAACCGCCCGCCTTCCTCCGATTGCACGGAGCAGAACCGGACCGTCGACGGCGCCGGATCGCGGAACAGATTCAGAAAGGGCGGGGCTTCGGGCCGGTCGAATTGGCCGGCATAGTCGGAGCGGGAGACCGTCGGTCCGAGTTCGAACAGCTCCCGGCTGCCGGGATAAGAGCACGCGCGGATCAGAAAATGAAGCACGTCGCCGATCTTCTGCGTGACCATGCCGTTCAGCCCACGGCCGGGATGGTGAAGCAGCGGCTGGCTCCAACGCGAAACTTCGCGGCCGCGAATCTCGACACGCGCTCCGATGACCGAGAAATAACGCCCGTCACGGCGCTTGAGTTCGCCATCGGCCAGAAACCAGTCCTGCATCCGGTCCAGGCCGCGTGAAACGACCTGGCGATGATATGTTGCCCGAAGCCGCGACAACCAGCTTAGGATTTCTCCCGTTGTGTGCGGCGATTGGGCCGAACTGAGCGCCGAGTCGAGCAGGCTAGAGCCGAATTCCGTCAGCTTCGGGCTCAGTGTCAGCACCTGGGACGCGGGCAGCGGAATGCACGAAATCACGCTGCGGGTGTCCATGTTCACGATGTTGTCGAGGCGCAGCAGGTGCTTGATCTCCCCCAACGTCATCCAGCGAAAGCCTTCTTCCACCGGAACTTCTTCGCGTGTCTCGATGATGAGGTTTCGATTCCGCTTCCCCAGAAAACGGGACCCCTGTTCGGACTGCAGTTGATCCACCAACACACGAACCGGGCGTTCACCGGTGAAATATTCCAGGTATTTCGGCGCATTGCCCTGATGGACTCTGGTGTAGTTGCTGCGGGTGGCCTGCAGGGTCGGCGAAATCTGGGGGCCGCCGATGTTGCCCGGCTCCACTTTTGCCTGCATCAGATAGTAGCGAATTCCTCCGGCCACGCGAGTAAGAATTCCAAGAATTCCAATCTCGGGTTGATTGACGATCGGCTGATCCCACTGCGGCGCGGGGCCGTAGTCCGTGATGGTGCGGACACCCTCCACCGCAAAAAATTTCCCGGAATCATGAACCAGCCGCATCGGATGGCGGTGAAAGCGCCATCGATCGAGATCAAATAAAGATACGCGTTCCACGTGCAGCGGATGCCGCTGTCTGGCTTCATCCAGCCACTCCTGTACATCTCCGCGCGTACTGGGATGGCCCTCGTTAACCAAGGCGGACGCAAGCGTGGTCAAGTCCCTCTCTCGTTGCAAAGCTTGAGCGGCGGCTGTCATCGGATCTCCTCCAGGTATTGCTCCCAGGAGCGAATGGAACGGGATTTGTCGTAGTGAGTGCTGGCCAGCACGAGAATCACTGCTTCCGGGGAAAACCTGGAAACGCGGATGAAGAGCATGGGCACGATATAGAGGCCTTTGCCGGGATCTCCGCACTCGTAAACGTTGGTGTCATGCCCGTCGGAAAGCTGCACTTCGCAGGATCCGGCCACGGGGATAAGAAGCTGCTGGGTGTCCCGGTGCGCGTGGCCGGCGCGGTCCGCCGTCACTCCGTGCATGAAATACACGCGGCGGATCGCGAAAGGAACGGTTTGCTCACCCTCGATTGCGGTGAGAGTTCCGCGCGAATCGACACACGGGTGCAGGTCAACCCAACGTACAAGATCCAATCGGCGCATCCATCCTCCCTGACTGCGTAACAACATCAGCCCCGGTTTCCCGGCGACCCACCCCGTGCGCTCACACCGCCGCGCTTACCCCAACCTTTGACAGCAACCGCTGGTACAGCTCGATCCATTCCGTCCGCTCCCTCGCCTGGCTGTACCTCGCGGCCAATCTTGCCGACGCGCGCGAAAGACGCGCCGCCAGCCCGCTATCGGACAGGACGCGGGCGATGGCCTCGCCCAGCAGCCGTGGATTTCCATGAGGCACGAGCAGCGCATCCTCGCCATCTGTCAGGATCTCCCGAACCCCCTCGCTGGCTGTCGCAACAACGGGAACCCCGGCGGCGGCCGCCTCCAGCAGCGCATTCGGCATGCCTTCTCTCGATGAGGAATGCACATATACATACATCGAGCGCAAGCGCTGCAAGGCCTCCGCGTGAACCAGGTTTCCGGTAATCTCCACTTCCCGCGCGAGGCCGAACTCCCCAATCAAGGTCTCCGACCACTCGCGCTCCCGCTGGTCCGCAAAGCTTCCCACGAGCAGCAGCTTGCGCCTGAGGGCCGGGGGCACCTCCCGATACCCGCGGATCAGCAGAGGAATGTCTTTCTCCTGGCGGAACTGGCCGGCCGTGCCGGCTACGCCCCGATTCGAATCTTCCATCTTCCATGCCGGCGGCGGGCACGCGACACCATTCCGGATCACGCTGCTCTTGCCGCGGAGATCGACATGGTCCATCAGCCGCTCCAGATACGCCCGATTGACCGAGGTGACCCAGGTGGTCTTCTTCAACGCCTTCGCGAACTGCGACAGGAAAAAAGGACTGAGGGTCAGCCCATCTTCGTCGCCGCCGCGTATGCTGGCGATGACGGGCCGCCCTTTCGCGACCTCCGTGCATACATGAAGAAAGCTGATGAAAAAGCTGTGAAACAGGTCGAAGTTTTCTTTCCGGTCGAGATCGCGAATGAACTGACGGAAATGAAACGCGGAACTTACATCGCCGTAATGAAGAGGCAGACGATGCAGGATGGCGCCATCTTCGTGAGCGTAGCCCGCGGCTCCGGTGGTGTGTCCCGGCTCCACGCCGGTAACGACGTTCACCTGATGACCCGCCTCGGCGAGCAACCTGACCACTCTGCGGGCTGCCACCGCCAGACCACCCGGCTTTGGCGGGTAGTCCGGGGTAACGAAGCAAATCCTGGCTGGCTGCTGGTGCATTTTCCCGATAGTCCGCGAGTTAGTGAAATCCCAAAGTGGCGCCGTCGACCATCGCGATCCAACTGTTTTCCAGGGCGCTGGGTTGGACGTCTATATGATGCATCGCCGAAGCATTCCAGCCGTGCCGGCTGGCGGTCAGAAGCGGGCTGCAATCAAGTTCGTGCTCCGCAAATTCGATCTCGTTCAAGCGATCGATTTCCAGCACGCGCAGGCTGTGCCCGTAAATCAAAGCTCCATCCTGCGCAAATCGAAAGAGCCTGCCGTTGTAATGCAGCATTCTGCCGCCCGGGCGGGAATAGGTCCGATTCCCCGGCCATAGAGGGCCCGCCGGGTGCTCCCGCCATTCTCTCTCCACGTCTTCGCTCCAGAAGAGCCGCAGTTCGTCAAGCCCTCTTTGCGCGAAGAGCCAGAACCGTTCCTCATGTTCAATAATCGTAGGATCCGCGTAATTTCCCTGTAAAATTTCCCGAACTAATGTCCAGCGATGAGGAAATTCTACGGCGCGGTAGAGTCGCACGGCGTTTGCCTGCCGCGTCTCCGGCATCAAATAGATCTCGCCGTTTGCTTCAAACACATGCGGATACGACAAGTGAAAGGGCGCCCGCAGCACCACACTGCCGTATTGCCAGGTGAGCCCGTCCGGACTCGTTGCAAACGCGATTTCGCCGCGATTCACGGCCCGATTCAGCACCTCGAAGAACAGATACCAGGCCGCTCCACGCCGGAACAGAAATGGATCGGCCACGATCTCCGCGCGAATATCGTTCACATCTTCCGCCGCGAGGACCGGGTTGGAAATACCCGCGGGGGCGCTCAATTCAAAGGGAGTCGGGCCAGAATAGACTCCGATGGACCACCTCATTTTCCAGTCGGGCATCTCTTATTTTTATGCGAATGCGGACTTGACATTGTACCATTGGAAATATAATCTATCGAATATTAATTTAATTTCTTAGCTGTCTGGAGTGACTTCGGTTACGAGTTTTCGGGGGGCCCTCGTCTTACCTCCTCGGCGTAACATCGGCACCTGTGATGAATGGTTTCCGGATTTGCTCGATTTCGCCGGGCTACCTCGATCACGCCGGAGTAGCGATTGCCACTGCTCGCGCGGGAGGCGTGGCGCTGCTCGACTTCGAATTTCTCAAGCCGGACCGGCTGGCCCGCGGCCGTTCGAATCTCCAAAACCTGCTTCGACTCGCCGGGAAAAACAGCATCGTCGGCATCCGCGTAGCGGCTTCGCAATGGGAAAGCTGGCGCGAGCTCTCCACGCTGCTGGAGGGGCGACGCCATTGGCTTGTGCTGGCCGGTTGGTCAAGGGAGTCGCTGGCGCAGTTAGGTCCGAAAATCGCTGCCGACGAGCGAAGGTTCTGGCTGGAACTCGAACACTCTGGTCAGGTGGTGGAGCCTGCGCAGACGGGCTTCTCGTTTGACGGATTTCTCGCGCGCGGTTCGGAATGCGGAGGATCCTGCGGCCGCGCTTCGGCATTCTTTCTGGCCCAGGCTTTGGCAACTCAGTCGAAGCCGTTCCTCGTCCAGGGCGGTATCGGATTGCAATCGATAGCGGCTTGCCGGGTCGCTGGTGCCGCGGGCGTGGTGCTCGAAGAACAGTTGCTTCTCACCGCCGAGTCGAGCCTCCCCGAACAGTGGCAGAGGCTGGTGCGCAATATCGGTTGCGGCGACACCACCGTTGCCGGCGAAGAAGTGGATCGCCCCGCGCGGTTTGCAGCCGGTCCCGAGTTCGCGGCCGGTCGCCGGCTTTCCGCGCGCTGGACGGAGATCTGGACCGGCGAAGACCAACCTCTGGATTTGAAGCGGGCATCCTGGCAGCAGGCTCTGGAGGAAACTCTCGGTTGGGGCCCTCCGCATCAGTGTGCCTGGCCGATGGGCCAGATGGCGGGCTTCTCCAGGCAGTTTGCCGAGAAATTTCGCACTACCGGACGAGTGATCGAAGCTTTCCGCCGCGCCTCGGAGACGGGAGCGGAGTTGTGCGGCGAGAACGCCCCGCTCAAACGGCACAGCGCGCTGGCCCGATCTCACGGAACCGAATTCCCGATTGTGCAAGGCCCGATGACGCGAGTCAGCGACCGCGCGGAATTTGCCGCGGCCGTCGCCTCCGCCGGCGCGCTTCCCATGCTGGCGTTGGCGTTGTTACGCCGCGAAGACGTTGCGGCACTGCTGAAGGAAACAGCCGATCTGCTGGGCGACCGCCCCTGGGGCGTCGGCATTCTGGGCTTCGTTCCTCCCGAGGTGCGCGCCGGGCAGCTCGCCGCGATCATGGAGCGAAAGCCGCCGTTCGCCTTGATCGCCGGGGGGAGGCCCGATCAGGCAGCTCAGCTCGAAGAGCTTGGCATCGCGACCTATCTGCACGTACCCAGCCCGAATATTCTCAGCATCTTCCTCCGCCAGGGCGCGCGCCGCTTCGTTTTTGAGGGCTCCGAATGCGGCGGCCACGTCGGCCCGTTCACCAGTTTCGTCTTGTGGCAGCAGGTAATCGACGTGCTGTTGGCCGAAGCTCCGGCCGGCGAAGAGGGCCGCATTCATGTGCTTTTCGCCGGCGGAATCCACGATGCCCGCTCGGCCGCGATGGTCTCCGCCATGGCGGCGCCGCTTGCGGCAAAGGGAATCCGCATCGGTGTGCTGATGGGGACCGCTTATCTGTTCACGGAGGAGGCCGTCGCCCGCGGAGCGATTGTCGAACAATTCCAGCAGACCGCGATCGAGAGCACCTACACCGTCAGGCTGGAGACCGGTGTTGGGCACTCGATCCGGTGCGCTCCGACGCCCTTCACTTCCGAATTTTCTGAGACGCGCAGGCGTCTGTTCACCCAGGGGCTCACTCCGGCGTCGGTCTCGGGTACCTTGGAGAGCCTCGTGATGGGGCGTTCCCGCGCTGCCTCAAAGGGGCTTTTGCGGCTGGAGGAAGGCCGGCTCCTTCCCCTGGACACCCCCGCCCAGTACGAGCGGGGCATGTACATGCTGGGCGAAGTGGCTGCCTTGCGGAAATCCGCCACCACGCTGCCGGCGTTGCACGCCGAAATCAGTGACGGCAGCGCTCAATTGTTGGAGATCTGCCGCCTGGAGTGGGGAGCGGCGGAAGCCGCGCATTCCACACCAGCGGTTCCCATAGCCATCATCGGCGCCTCCTGTTTTCTGCCCGCCGCGCAAAACCCCGAGCAGTATTGGAAAAATCTGCTGGACCAGGTCAATGCCATTACGGAGATTCCACCGGCCCGCTTCGATTGGCGGCTCTATTTCGATCCCGACCCTGCCGCGGAAGACAAGATCTATTCCCGCTGGGGCGGCTTCCTGGGGGAAGTGGAGTTTGACCCGGTGCGCTATGGCATCCCGCCGCGGTCGCTCAAATCCATTGCGCTCTCGCAATTGCTCGCCCTCGAAGCGGCGCGGCGGGCGATCGACGATGCCGGCCTAGGATCGGGGGAATTTGACCGCGAGAACACGGCCGTGATCTTCGGCAACAACACCACGGCCGACCTTTTTCATTACTACATCGCGCGTTCCACTCTACCTCTTCACACGGGAGCGAACCGCGATGCTTTGGATCGCCTGCCCGGGTGGACCGAAGAGAGCTTCCCCGGATTGCTGATGAATGTGACCGCGGGGCGCGTGGCGAACCGGCTCGACCTGGGAGGGCCGAATTACTCTGTCGATGCGGCTTGCGCATCTTCCCTGGCCGCGCTGCAGCTTGGGGTCCGCGAACTGGAAACCGGCCGCTCCAACCTGGCCGTGGTGGCGGGGATCGATCTGGATCAGACCCCCTACGCGTATCTCGCCTTCAGCAAGACGCGCGCGATGTCGCCGACCGGTTCCGCTAAGCCCTTCGATCGGCACGCAGACGGCATCGTCATCAGCGAAGGAGTGGTCTGCCTCGTGATCAAGCGGCTGGCCGATGCGGAGCGCGACGGCGACCGGATCTATGCAGTCATCCGCGCGGTCGAAGGCTCCAGCGACGGGAAAGGGCTCGGGCTCACCGCGCCCCGTTCGGGCGGCCAACGCCGGGCACTGCAGCGGGCGTATCGCCGGGCAAATGTCGACCCGGGGAGTATCGGCCTCTACGAAGCGCACGGAACCGGAACCGCGGTGGGGGACCGGACCGAACTGGAGACGATTGTCGCGACACTCTCCGGCGCCGGGGCGCCGCCGCGCTCCTGCGTGATCGGATCGGCAAAGAGCCTCATTGGCCACACCAAGGCGGCCGCGGGGCTGGCCGGTGTGCTCAAAGCGGCCCTGGCGCTCTATCATCGCACCCTGCCGCCGCACGCCGGCGTTGAGCAGCCTCTGGATCCGCTCCTGCACGCCGCATGTCCCGTGCGCCTGATCGATCGGCCGCAGCCCTGGCTCGATGGTCCCGTTCCGCGCCGGGCGGGTGTCAGCGCGTTCGGCTTCGGAGGCACCAACTTTCATGCGGTGCTGGAAGAGTACCCGGAATACCTCAAGGCGCCTGCGCCGGGGGCGCGCCTGTGGCCGGCTGAGCTATTCGCGTTTTCGGCGGCCACTCCTTCTGAAGTGGCGGAAGATCTGGCGACGCTCGCAGCGGCGCTCGATTCGGGAACGCCATCCTCCCTTCGCGACCTGGCCTTTACCTGTGCCGGACTCGTGGAGTCTTCGGCCGGCCGGGTTCGCCTGGCGTTTGTGGCCGCGGACCGGAGCGAGCTCAGGCGCTTGCTCGAGACGGCCCGGGCCGTGCTCGCGGCGGGCAAACCGTGCAGCAGCGGGCCCGTTTACTATCAGGAGGGCAGCGCGGAGGCGAAGCCGGCTCCGCCGCAGGTCGCCTTCCTGTTTCCCGGCCAGGGATCGCAGTATCCGGGCATGGTCCGGGAGTTCTCCTTGTATCTTCCGGAATTCCGCGCCGCATGGGAGTCGATCAACAGTCTTTTGCCGGAGGAAACACACCGCGCGATCCGCCAGGTTCTGCTGCCCGCCGCAAATTCCTGCGGGGCGAGCGACGAGGCGCTGCGGTCACAGCTCGCCGCTACCGACATCGCCCAGCCGGCATTGGGTATGGTTGCCTGCGCGCTGCTCGATTTCGTAGAACGGCTCGGAATCCGGCCCGTTTGCGTGGCCGGCCACAGCTATGGCGAATATGCCGCGCTGCATGCCGCCGGTGTCCTGAGCCGGGAGGCTTTCCTCGGCCTGTCCGCGGCGAGGGGCCGGGCCATGGCGGTGGCCGCGCACCGGGCGCCGGGCGCTATGGCGGCCGTGAATTGCGCGCGAGAACATCTTCGCTCGCTGCTGGGCTCCTGGCCGGACATCGTTGTCGCGAATGACAACGGTCCCCGCCAGTGTGTGATCTCCGGCCCTCGCGAAGCCATCGAAGCAGCCGTGGCCGAATTGAAGACCAGGAGGCACGCCGCCACCCTCTTGCCGGTTGCATCGGCGTTTCACTCGCCCCTGATGCGGCCGGCCGCTGAACCCTTGGCGCGCGCCATCGAAAGTACCGATGTCAGCGAACCGCTATGCCCGGTTTTTTCGAACGCCGACGGCAAGCCCTACCCCGCCCATCCGGCCGTCATCCGCGCGCGGCTTGCGGCGCAACTGGAGAGTCCGGTTGAATTTGCCGCGCAAATTCGCGCGATGTACCAGGCCGGCGCACGTGTCTTCCTCGAGCTCGGACCGAAAAGTGTTCTCTCCAACCTGACCTCTTCGATTCTGGAAGGCTTGCCCCACCATGCTGTTCCTCTGGATGGGCAGTCCGCTCAAATGCGAGGATTGCTCACCAGCCTGGCCGCGCTTTTCACCGAAGGCCTGTCGTTGCGGTTAACGGCTTTGTTCGAAGGCCGCAATGCGCATCAGGTGGACTGGCGCGCCGGAGCAGCGCCCTCCGCGGAATGGCTGCTCGATGGCGGGCGCGTGCGGCATCGCAGCGAGCCGTCGGGCACAATCGCCGGGCTGCCCCTTCTCACCTTGGAAACCCAGGCTCAGGTGGTGGAGCGGATGTCCACCGCCGCTGCCACGGCCGATACCGTGGAGGCCCAGACGCTGGATGCCTACCGCGAGTATCAGGGGACGATGCGCCAGTTCCTCGAAAGGCAGGAACAGGTCTTGATGCAGTTCCTGGACCGTCTGGGTGCGCCCGCGCCGGTCCGTTCCGAGCCTGCCGCTCCCATCCAACCTGTTCCGGAGCCGCCGCGCCCGCGCGCGCAACTGGAGATGGCGGCACAGCCTGTCTTGCGGACCGATCCGCCCTCCGCCCGGCCCTCGCACGAAAACGTGACCGAGTTGCTGATCCGGCTGGTCGCGGAGCGTACCGGTTATGCGGCGGAAACATTCGATCTCGACCAGGACCTGGAGGCGGAACTGGGCATTGATTCGATCAAGCGCGTCGAGATCCTCGGTGGGCTGGAGAGCAAACTGTCCGATGCAATGGCGCGGCCGATTCGCGCCCAGATGGACCGGTTGATGCAGTTGAAGACCTTGCGCGCCATTGTGCAAGCCGTTTCCGAAGCCACCGGAAGCGCATCGCGCGCGCCGGAGCTGGCGCCATCCTGCCCTCGCTTTGTCGTTCGCGAAACACCGGCGGAACTGCCCGATCGCGGCGCATTGCCCGCCGGCCGATACGTGATCACCGAGGATTCGATGGGAGTCGCCGGGCACCTGGTTCAGGCGTTGCGGCATCGCGGAGTGGAAGCCTCCGTAATTCCGCGCGATGCGCTCGGTTCCATGGAACTGCTACGGCTGCAGATGGAACGGAGCCTATCCGCCGGCACTCCGGTGCGGTGCGTCATTCACCTGGCGGGTCTGGTGCCGCAACTCTCCGGCGTTTCGCTGGACGAATGGCGCCGGGAGTCGCAACTCGAAACAAAGAGCCTCTTTGAGATCGTGAAGCTTTGGGCGGACACCTTTCAGCCTGGGGATACCACTCCCTGCCTGGCCGTGGCAGCGACCTTGCTAGGAGGTTCCTGGGCGAGGAGAAGCACCCCGCCATGCTCCGGTCTGGCTGTTGCCGCGGGGGCGCATGGCATTCTGCGCACCCTGGCGCAGGAGCATCCGAACGTCGCCGCGAAAGTCATTGACCTCGATCCGTCGTTGCCAGGTGAAGGGCTTGCGCGGGTGATCGTGGCCGAGTTGTCCTCGGCGGATAGCGAAACCGAAGTCGGCTATCCAGAAGGACGGCGGGTGGTGTTTCAGGTCGAGAGGCAGGACGTCATGCCAGGAAGCCCGCGTCCCTGGAAGCCTTCCGCCGGCTGGGTGGTTCTGGTGACCGGCGGGGCGCGCGGCATTACCGGGCACTGCGCTCGCCGGTTGGCGGCTCCCGGAGTCCGCATGATCGTCGTTGGGAATACACCGTTGACGGATGATCCACAGGAGGATATCTCCGCCGCGGCGAGAACCGAACTGCGGGAACGGCTGGTAGCGGAAAACGGCGCCAACGGACACAGGCCCCGGCTCTCTGAAATCGAAGACGCGGTCCGCAAGATCCTCCAAAACCGCGAGCGGAATCTGGTTTTGCGGGAGATGCGAGGCCGGGGAGCAGAGGTCGAATACCACTGCGCCGACGTTGCCAGCGAAGCTGCCTTCGGCTCTGTCATCGCGTCGGCTTACGAGCGCTTCGGTCGAATTGATGCGGTGCTCCACGGCGCGGGTATCATCGAGGACCAGCTCTTGCGCATGAAGTCGCGCGCTTCGTTTGACCGCGTCTTCGATACGAAAGCGGATAGCGCCTACCTCCTGCTACGCCATTTGCGGCCGGAAGGCCTGCGCTGGGTGGCCCTATTCTCTTCGATCACAGCGCGGCTTGGGAACCGGGGCCAGGCGGATTATGCTGCTGCCAACGAGGTCGTGAATCGTCTGGCCTGGCAGATGGCGGCGGCCTGGCCCGATACCCGCGTGTCCGCGATCGACTGGGGCCCGTGGACAGGCGCCGGTATGGCCAGCGAAGGCGTGCAGCGGCTGCTCGTCAACCGTGGCTTCCAGTTGATCGATATCGAAGCCGGCTGGCGCTTCCTGGCAAACGAACTGGAATTCGGCGATCGAACGGAGGTAGAGGTGATTGCGGGTGAGGCGCCGTGGAAACAACCCGTTGCGGCTGCCCGGGCCGCCGGCGACGAGTTCGAAGTCACCTTGAAAGGCGAAGCCGCCGGAAGATAACTATGTCTGATTTGCGTCCTGCCGTACTCTTCTACTGCGAAATTTATCGCGGGTTCGGCCACTGGATGCGCTCCCTCTCGATTGTCCGGGCGCTGGCTCGCCGTTTCCGCGTTGTTGTGATCGTAACGGGAGACCGGACCGATCTCGAGGTTCCTCCGGACGTCGAGCTGATTACGTTTCCCGCAAACGCGCACTTCCCGTGCGGATCGGGTGACGGCCCGAACCGGCCTCCCTTGGGCAGCCGGCTGATCGCAATTTTGGAGCGAGTGCAACCGGCCGCGGTCATCCTGGAGTATTTTCCCTTTGGACGTCAGCAATCCGCGGTCTTCCTGATCCCGTTTGTGCGGGCGGCCCGGAGCGCTCCGTCGCGGCCGGTTGTGCTTGCCAGCGTCCGGGATATTCAGGAACAGGCTCTCGAAGATCAGTTCCGCTATGACAAGCGCGTGGTCCTGACCGCGAACCGTTTCTTCGACGCTGCCATGGTTCACTCCGATGCCGGTCTTTTCTCGCTGGCCGACAGCTTTGCGCTGGCGCATGAGCTGACCATTCCGGTCCGGCACACGGGCTACGTGGTGCCGGAACGCAGGCCGGTTCCGCCAACCACCAGCCAGGAACCGCTGATCGTGGTGTCGGCGGGTGGAGGCCGCGGTGGCGAATCTCTGCTTCGCGCGGCGGTGGAGGCACAGGCCCAAGCCGTTCGCGGGGCAGAGCCGTGGAACTATCGCATGCGTGTCATCGCCGGAAAGTTCCTGGCCGAATCGGATTGGGACGAATTGAACTCGGCTGCGAACGGTGTGCCGGGTCTGGAACTGATCCGGTGGGTGCCCGATCTACGCATGGAATTGGCCTGCGCCGCGCTGTCGGTCTCGCGCTGTGGATACAACACGGCCCTGGATATCCTGACCGTTGGCCCCCGGGCATTGGTAGTGCCGTTTGTGGAATTCGAAGAGGATGAGCAGACCTTCCGCGCCGCGAAACTGGAGCGTCTCGGCGCCGTGCGCGTGCTTCCGGAGAACCAATTGACTCCGCAGAGCCTGCTTCGGGAGATGACAGCCACTATGCAATGGCAGCCCTCCCACCTCGAAATCAATTGCAAAGGCGCCGAAAACACAGCGCGCCTCGTGGAAGAGCTGATCGCCGAACGCGCTCCTGCCGCCGGGGCTGGATGTGGGGCGGACTTTCAGTCTGCCGCGAGGCTTCAGCCTCGCCCTTCTGACTCAGGACTTTAGAATTTCGGAGCGCCCATGCGGACTAGCACTTTGCGATCGCCCGGTGGCGAATATCTTCTGCCGTGCAGAATCCGCTGATTGTCCAGCATCAGGACATCGCCGGCTTTTGCGGCGACCGGGACCTCGCACCGGGAGGCCGCCGCCGCGACCTCTTCGATCACTTCCTCCGCGAGAGGCGA
>CAZMRK010000843.1:0-13156 GCA_964568355.1 uncultured Solibacteraceae bacterium
CCGGGGAACCCGCCTCCTCCCGGCAGACCGCCTCCGTTTCCGCCGCCCGGATTGGAGGGCAGGCCGTTTTGTCCACCGCCGTTGCCCATCGATCCGCTTGTGTCCGCCGTCATGGCCTGCTCGAACTGATCCATGGTCACCAGCTTTTGCGTGTCGGCGCTAACCCAGGGGCGGATCATGTTGCGCAGTGTGTTCATGCGCGCAACCAGTGTGTTCGGAATCAGCACGGAGTTTACGAGCTGCTGGTAGATTTCGCGATAGCGTTGCTTATACTTCGCCACCTGCCAGAGCTTGGTGGCCAAGGGGCGAGCCGATTGCGTGCCGCCGTTGACTTCCCCTGATGTTCCGTCGCCCGGAACGGCGCCGCCGAAGCCGCCCCCAAAGGCGCCTCCGGTCGTGACGTACTCGAGCGCCAGTTCTTTCATCTGCTGCGTGCTCAATCCCTGGCTCAAGCCTCCGAAGGCGAGACTCGGATCCCAGGGGATCCAAACCCAGCGATTGTCGGAGGGGCGGCGGTAAATATAGAAGTTTTGGCCCATGCTGACATAGCTGTCCAGGTTTACGGTCAGATTGTCGATCGCTAACGCGGTGAGCACGCTGTCGATATCCACAAGCGGCTCCAGCTTGGCCGGCAGTTCGTCTACCGTGCTTTGATCGATGATCCTGCTGAGTTCGATGAGATCCGTCCAGTCATCGGCGTCTTCGTTGCTCTGCTTCTCAAAATATTGCTGATAGGCCGCGGGATCATCTCCCAGGTAGGAGAACGACGCGCCTATATCCGCCTTGTAGAGATTGCCGCTGTCGTTGTCTTTGCCGAAGAAGTTTTTGAGAAAGTCGCTATTCACCACTTCGGTCAGGACGTACAGGCCCCAATATTCACCGTTGATGTAGAGTGCGGCAAAATTCGACCGTGGCGCCTTCAACCCCGCCGCTGCGGCCAGTTCGTAGTAGGCTTTTTCCCGCACAAAGCTCGGATCGTTCCAGGCATTGCTGAGACTGAATGAGGCCATTCCATCGATCTTCTGGCCTTTGACGAACTCGTTCAGCTTGATGCGAAATGGCTTCTTCTTGGTGGTGGCGCCGTTGTAGGAACTGTTGCCCTTGAATCGGACGCCGACCACGTCGAACTTGGTCGCTCCCCACTGCAACGATGCCTTGCTGTAGGGCACGTCCTCGTTGCTCTCGTAGTTGGTGGTGAGCTCTTCCCACCAGTCAGATTGCGAGAAAGTAATCCGGATCTCGTGGACTCCGTCTTTGTCGAATACCAGGCTGGCGGGCGGTGTCTGTGCTAAGCCGAGACTCGCTAGCAAAAGAACTGCGAATAGTCGAAGGTTCATGAGTGGAGGCTGTAATGCGATAGAAACACTTGTTTCGAAAGCATGGCCTCTCTGTGGGATGAGATCTTAACAAAGCTTAACCTTGCGGGCGGTGCATGCGGCGGTGCCGGCTTGGATTCAGGCTGAGTAGATTCCCAACCGCTGCCTGGTCTTCGCTCGCGCCGCTTCTCCCGCGAGGGTCCACAGAATCAGGGCGGCGAGCAGCGGCATCAGGCCGAAACCGGCGAACACCGGCACATAGGAGAAATAGTCGACCAGCCACCCCGTTGCCAGGGAGAACAGCATTCCGCCAAAACCGGAGCCCATACTCGCGATTCCGTAAATCGACGCGGAAGCGGAACTCGGCAGCACGTCCGCCGGCATCGCGAGCACATTAGCGGTGCATCCTGTGTAGCCCATCATCGCTACCGAGACGAGCATGATGGACCACCCCGCGCCCGGGACCAGGACCGCGGGTATGGCAGCAGTCATCAACAGCGCGAAGGCGAGGATTGTTATGTTCCGGGCTGCCGCCAAGCGAATCCCCCGCGAGAGAAGCTGTGATGCCACCCACCCTCCGCCCAGGTTCCCGATGCCAGCCACCGCAAAAGGAATCCAGGCGTAGGTCCCGATGGCCGCCAGTTCGAACCCCCTCGCTCTTCGGAGATACTCCGGAAACCAGAAAATGTAGAAGTACCAGGCAGGGTCGAGAAAGATCTTGGCGATCATGAACCAGAACACAAACGGGGTCTTCAGCAGTTCTATCGCGCTGAAGACACGTTCCTCGCTGCCGGCCGCGGCGGAAACGGCACTCTGCGGAGCCCGGTAGATGCCCCACCAAAGCAGGAGCCAGAGCAACCCGCTGGCCCCCACGAGAACGAACGCCGTCTTCCAGCCGTCGTGGAGAACGATGTACACGATCAGCGGAGGCGCAACGATGGCGCCAACCGCCGATCCGCTGTTGAATATGCCCGAAGCTAGCGCGCGCTCCTTCTCCGGGAACCATTCGGCGACCACTTTCACACCCGCCGGCCAGTTACCCGCTTCTCCCATGCCGAGCAGGAACCGGAAAACCCCCAGGCTCCACGTGTTATTCGCAAACGCGTGCAGAAGCGTCGCGACCGACCACCATGCGATGCACAAGGCATACCCGATCTTTGTCCCGAGCCGGTCGATGAGCACGCCTGACAGGCCGTTCATGATGGTATAAGCGAGCATGAACGCGAAGATCACCCGGCCGTAGCCGGTGTTGCTCATGCCGAACTCATCACGGAGCTGTGGTGCGACGACGGAAAGCGTTTGCCGGTCCAGGTAATTGATCACGGTCGCCAGGAAGACCAGGGCGATCATCAGCCATCGCAGCGCCGAAGGCTTAGCCATTCCACTCCGCGGACAGTTCCGATCTGGAGGTCTCGATCACGGGGAGCGCCTCAAAGTTTCCGGCAGGACTCGCGTTCAATGAGCTTAACGTCGAAAATCCGGTGTTCGGCTGGAACATCCTTCTTGTCGGCCTGCTTCAGCAGAATCTCCATCGCGGCAGCACCGATCTCGTACTTGGGTTGCTGGATCGTGGTCAGCGGAGGATGCACGATCGCCGCCATTTCGACATCGTCAAATCCCACCAGCGAGATGTTGTCCGGAATGCGCAGCCCGGCTTCGTTGAGCGCGCGTATGGCCCCAAAGGCGATGATGTCGCTGGCGGCGAAAATAGCCGTGAATTCCGCTTTCCTGGCAATCAGCTTCCGGGTCATCTCGTAGCCGCCGGCGAAGGTATTCACGCCTGGAACAACCAGCGCATTCCTGCCGTCCTGCTTGGATTGAAACGCGCGCAGAAAGCCGTTCACCCGGTCGTTCAGATTGCCGTGGCGGCGCGGACCGGCCAGCACTGCGACGTTTCGGTGCCCGAGTTGCGCCAGGTGCTCCGCAGCAATCGCGCCTCCCTTTGGATTGTCGCTCAGCACAGTCGAAAACGGACCGGGCTTCTTGGGACGGTTCAGCAGCACTACCGGGACGCCGGCGCCGACAATCTGGTCCACTTCGTGGCGTTCGAAGATGGCGATAGAACTGATCAGGATGCCGCCGACATGATTGTTGATCAGCGACCAGAAATATTCCATTTGCTTGGCGGGATCCATGTCGCTGTTGCAGAGCAGAACGTGGTAGCCGGATGCGTGCGCGGCATCTTCCGCGCCGCGCACCAGTTCTGCGAAGAACGGGTTGCGGATATCGCTGATGAGAAGGCCGAGGCTGTGCGAACGCCCCGTCACCAGGCCGCGCGCAATGAGGTTCGGCCGGTAACCCAGCCGCTTGGCCACGGCCTGAACCTTGTCGCGCACTTCTTTCCTTACTCCGTTGCGCATGTTCAGCGCGCGGGAGACGGTGGAGACATTCACCCCTGCTTCCCGGGCGATGTCATTGAGCGTGACAGACCATTTGGGTTGCAAGCGTTTTCCATTCTAAAGCTATGTGCTGGATGTGTCAATTCGAGCTAATGCTCTGCCCGGGCGATTCGGTTCGGCCGCTTGCTGCGCGCGTAGTTCCACTCCGCCACCGAACCGCGACCGTCTGGGAGCGGACTTCACGGTTACAGCACCAGGTCATCCATGATTTTTTCATCCGAGTGGTGTCAGATTGCCTCGGTAGGAAGAAATGGCAAACGTTTGCTGTTGAATACTCCAACAACAGAAAAGATATTCCCTGGTTGTCTTCGAACGGATAAGAGCATACACTGAGGACACATGCTCAGAGGAAGGCGAGACTGGCGGAGACTGGTGCGCGCGATTTCTGCGCTCCTGCTCGCTCTCTGGGTTCCGGTTCCGTATGGAATGCCGCTTCTGGCAGCCTCTGCCGGCGGTTCCGGCATGTCTTGCTGCCGGCACAAAACCGAGTGCTGCTGCCGGAAGCAAAAAGATCCCGCCCGGCAAACCACGCAGGAGTTTCGCTCGGCCGCGTGCGCGAGCAGTTGCAAGATTGCGACCTTGAGCAGTCCGGTGGCCCCCATTTTGGCGGTGGCGGCCGAATCCGCGCCGGTGTTGGCGGTGGCAGGAGCGGAGCCTCCGCCGCCGGCTGCTTTTGCGATCGCCTCTGTCTTTTCTCCCTGCCTGTATCAACGTCCTCCTCCCTCCTTGGCCTGATTTTTCGCGGCCTTGTTCGTTCGTCATCAGGGAGGGGGAATTGTGAGCTTACGTGTAGTTTTGTGCTCCTGGGTGCTCATTGGCTTGCCGGTTAGCCTCACCGCGCAGCAGGCGATCACGTCCGCGACTTTGGGCGGGCGCGTGGAAGATCCATCCGGAGCCGCGGTGGCCGGTGTAACGGTCACGATCCGGAATCGAAATCGAGATCAGCAGCGGTCCACTCAAAGCGACCGGCAGGGGCGTTATCAGTTTCTTTATCTGACGCCGGGAGACTACGACCTGAGTGTGGCGGAACCGCGCTTTCAGCCGTTCGAACGAAGGCTGGCGCTTTCGCTGGGACAGGCCGTGGATCTGCCGGTCGTATTGCATATAGCCGGAATGAATCAGTCAATCGAGGTCACGGACGCGCCGCTCACGCTGGAGGCGGTGCGCACGCAGTCCTCCGATACGGTGAGCCCGCGCGCGATCGATTCGCTGCCGCTCAACGGCCGGAACTATCTGGATCTGGCTCTCCTGGTGCCGGGCGTTTCTCGCACCAATACAGGCGCTCCGCAGCAGTTTGCCGAGACCTCGGCGGTGCCGGGAACCGGGATTTCGGTATCCGGCCAGCGCAATCTCAACAATAGTTTCATTGTGGATGGCCTGTCTTCCAACGACGATGCCGCCGGCCTCGCCGGTACCTTCTACAGTCAGGAGGTCATTCGCGAGTTCCAGGTGATCAGTTCCGGCGGCAATGCCGAGTTCGGCCGGGCCTCCAGCGGCGTAGTGAACATCGCCACGAAGAGTGGAACGAATACCTGGCACGGGCGCGTATACGACTTCACGCGCAACCAGCGCTTTGACGCTCGTAACGCGCTGGCCTCCCGCAAAGATCCGTTGACGCAGACTCAGTTTGGAGCTTCGCTGGGAGGCCCGCTGGTGCGCAGCCGGACGTTCCTGTTTTCCAATTTTGAGCAGACGCGCCGTCAGGCTGCGGGGATCGTAACCATCGCGCCGTCGAATGTCGCGGCCATCAACACGCAGTTGGACGCGATCGGCTATGCCGGTCCGCGCATCGGCACCGGGGAGTTCGGCACAGGATACGACACAACCAACTACTTCGCGCGCGTGGATCACCAGTTGAGCTCATCCAATCAATTCATCGCTCGCTACAGTCTGTACGATATCTCGAGCCCCAACTCGCGGTCGGTCGGCAGCCTCAACGCGGTCAGCCGCGGCACCCGCCTCGACAATCGCGATCAGACGGTAGCGCTCAGTGATGTGGCGGCGCTTTCGGCGCGCGACCTGAACGAAGTTCGCTTCCAATTCACCCGCAGTCACCTCTCCGCGCCGGGCAATGACCTGATCGGGCCGGCGGTCTCGATTTCGGGTGTCGCCAATTTCGGTGCATCTACCTCTTCGCCCGTCCGGCGCAACGATGGCTTGTACGAACTGAGTGAAACGTTGTCCTTGCAGCGAGGCAGCCATTTCTTCAAGGCCGGGGCGGATTTCCTTTACAACCGCCTGGACATCAATTTCCCGGGCGCGCAGATCGCTGCGGTCTATTCGTTTTCGAGCCTTGCTGCATTTCAAGCCGGCCGCTATTCTACATTCCAGCAGGCGTTCGGTGATCCCAATCAGTTTCAGTCCAATCCGAACGTGGGCCTGTTTGCGCAGGATGAGTGGAAGCCGACGGCCAACCTGACCTTCAACCTGGGGCTGCGCTATGACCTCCAGAAACTGCCCTCGCCGATTCAGACCAACACGCGCAACTTTGCGCCGCGCTTCGGCATCGCCTGGTCGCCTGCCAACCGGCGCACGGTGATTCGTGCCAGCTACGGCCTGTACTACGACCGCATTCCGCTGCGCGCCACGTCGAACGCCCTCCAGCGGGACGGCAGTAAGTATCGCGTGGCGCTGCTGGCATTCGGCCAGGACGGCGCGCCGGTGTTTCCACAACAGCTCAGCGCCTTTCCCGCCGGGCAGTACATCAATATCTCCACCATTGATCCTCGCATCGGCAACAGCTATAGCCATCAGGTCAATTTTCAGGTGGAGCACCAGTTGGGCCGTTCGACCGCGGTGACCCTCGGCTACCAGTGGGTGCGCGCACTGCATCTGATCCTCTCGCGGAACGTGAATGTCCCGACGCTTTCAGCGGCGGATGCGGTGCTCCTGGGAGTCCCGAACCTGGGACGTCCGGACTCGCGCTATGGAAACGTGAGCCGCTATGAAGGTAGTGGAGACTCCTACTACAACGGCCTGCTCGCCTCCGTGAAAACCCGTTTGTGGAACGGGGGAGAAGTGCGGATCTCCTACACGTTTTCGAAGGCCATCGACGACGTAGGCAATTTCTTCTTCAGCACCCCGCAGAACAACAACAACCTGCGCGACGACCGCGGCCTTTCCGACAATGACCAGCGGCATCGCGTCTCGGTGGCGGCCGTCATGCAGTCACCAGTGCGCCCGGGCGCGTCCTGGGGGCGCGCGGTGCTCGGTGGATGGGAGCTCTCTCCGCTGCTGGTCTACACCTCCGCGCTTCCGTACAACGTGCTCTTGAACTATGACCGGAATAGTGATACAAGCCTGAATGACCGGCCCGCGGGCGTGGGACGGAATACGGGCAGGGGATTCGACTACCTGTCGCTCGATGTGCGGCTCAGCCGGGTTTTTCGCCTGACCGAACGGCTGCGTCTGGATGCTTTGATGGAATCCTTCAATACGTTGAATCGAGCCAATTGGACCTTGCCCAACAACGTGATCGGATCGGGCGCCGGCGCGCCGCTGCCCACCTTTGGGCGGCCTACGGCGGTCTTCGATCCGCGGCAGATGCAGGTGGGGCTCCGGCTGAATTTTTAGCAGCCGGATCAGGATCAGAGGAGGGGAAATGGCATCGACGTTCTTGACGGGGCTTCTGGCTGGCTTTTTGACCGTGCAGTTCGGGGCCAATGCTCCGGAGCAGCCCTGGCGGCAGCCGCAGGTGGCGGCCAGTGGATCCGCCGTGGCCATAGTCTTCGGTGCGGGCAAGGCCGTCTACTTCAGCCTCTCCCGCGACCAGGGCCGTTCGTTTTCGCCTCCCGTGAAGGTAGCGGAAAGCCCCGTGCTCGCTCTGGGGCGCCACCGCGGCCCGCGAGTGGCGTTTGCCGGACGGGCGATCGTCGTCAGTGCCGTCACCGGCAAGAACGTCGCCACCGGGGTACACGCGCACGGGCTTCCCGCCGATGGAGACTTGGTCGCCTGGCGCTCGCTCGACAGCGGCAAAACCTGGTCTTCGGCCATCGTGATCAACGATGCGCCCGGCTCTGCGATGGAGGGTCTGCACGGCATGGCCTCGGATGGGCACGGCCGTCTGTTTGCCGCCTGGCTCGATACGCGGCAGAAAGGCAAACAGCTCTATGGCGCGCTGTCTACCGATGACGGAGCTACCTGGTCGAAAAATGTCCTGATTTATCAATCGCCAGACGGGACTATCTGCCAGTGCTGCCATCCCTCGGTGGCCATCGACGATCAGGGCCGGATCTCGGTCATGTGGCGCAACGCACTGGCCGGCATGCGCGACATGTACGTGATGCGGTCGCGCGACGGAATCTACTTCTTGCCTCCCGAAAAGCAAGGCCGCGGCGAGTGGAAGCTGGACGCTTGCCCCATGGATGGCGGCGGGCTGGCGTGGAGCCAGGGACAACCCGTGACGGCCTGGCGCCGCGGCCAGGAGGTCTTTCTGGCGCGCCCCGGCCAGGCCGAACGCAAGATCGGAGACGGCAAAGATGTGGCCCTGGCCGCCGGCAAGGATGGCATATTCGCTGTCTGGTCCGGGCCAGCCGGCCTCCAGGCGCTCACCCCGGCGCACGCCGAAGCCAGAAAGCTGGCGGACGAGGGTGCCTATCCCAGCGTGGCGGCTTTGCCCCAGGGCGGCGCCGTGGCGGCCTGGGAGAGCCAAGGCCGCATTCAGGTGGAAATTCTTCCGTAGCCTGCGCCCCAGCGCTGCGTCGACGCTCTCGTCAACGCTCATCGGCTCCAAATCCAAAAGTGCGCCAATTTCGTAGCACTAACTTGATATCCGTAACACCGTATGTTAGTGTTACGATTTGCATATTTTTGCTACGGCAGCTCTGGCTGCAACGGACACAGCATGAGATTCCGCAAAGCAGTACCGATGGTAGTCGCGCTGTTGGGAGCCGCGGAGATGTGGGCCGCCGGCGTGCCGGTCGCCGGTCATGTTACGGACCCGCAAGGCAAAGTCGTACCCGGAGCGGTTGTTCACCTGGAGTGGGGCTCGGCTGCCTTGCTCGAAGCCAGGGCGGATGCCCAGGGAGCCTATCGGTTCGACGCCGTAAGTCCGGGGACCTACCGGCTGAGTGCGGAAGCTCCCGGCCTAGCGGCGGTCACCCGTGAGTTGATCGTCGGAGCGGACCCGCAGCTCGCGGTGGATCTGGTGTTCTCCCAACTCGCTTCGCAGCGCCAAAGCATTGTCATTACGGCCAATACTGTCGAGCCGGGGATCGATCTGCGCAACAATGAAGTCTTCAGCCGGACCTTGTTCACGCGCGACGACCAGGTTTTGCAGCAGTTGAATGCCGGCATCAATGCCGGCCAGCATGAAGGCGGCGGTAAGTCCTTGGAGATCCGGCGCTTCGGATTCAACCTGGACCATGGCGGCGTGAACGGCGGCTTAAAAATCCTGGTGGACGATGTCCAGCAAAATCAGAGCACGCAGGGTCACGGCCAGGGGTACCTGGGCGCGCTCAAGGCGCTTAGCCCCGAACTGATCCAGGAAGTCACCATGATCAATGGGCCGTTCAGCGCCGAGTACGGCGATTTCAGCGGCCTGGGGGTGGTTCATATCCGCCAGAGGGAGTCGCTGCCGGAGCAGTACACCATACGCTTGCAGGGCGGAAATTTCAACACCGGCCGTGGCTTTCTGGCCTTTAGCCCCGATGCCCAAGGCACGGACGCTTATATTGCTTATGAAGGCTCGTATACCGATGGCCCCTTTGAGTCGCCCCTGCTGTACCGCCGCGACAACGTGAACGCCAACTATACGAAGTCGCTGCGCGGAGACCAGAAGCTGGGATTCCGGTTTCTGTTCGGCCGTAACAATTTCGATTCGTCAGGCCAGATCCCGCTGGACCTGGTCGCCTCCGGCCAGCTGGATCGTTTCGGCTACATCGATCCCACCGACGGCGGGCATGTGAAGCTGGGGACCGTCTCGACATACTACAGCAAGAGCTTCGCCAACGGAGACATATTGAAGGCCGATGGTTTCCTGTCACGCTCTCTGTTCGACCTTTACTCCAATTTCACGTTTTTCCTCAACGACCCCATGGGCGGCGATGCCATCCAGCAGCACGATTCGCGCTTGCAGGAAGGGCTCAACGTGCAGCACACCCACGCCCACCATCTGGGTCCGATCCCGGCCGTTCTGGTGAGCGGCGGGAACTTCCACGACAACCAGATCAACGTGGGGCTCTATCCGCGCCAGGGCCGCGTACCGACCGGTGTGAACACGCGCGCCGATGCCCATGTGACCAATGGCGCCGGCTATGCGCAGGAGACACTTACGATGCTGCAGGGGCGTCTTCTGGTGGGCGGCGGTGTGCGCTATGACGTGTTCCGCTTTGATTTGGCGGACCGAGTGGACCCTTCGGCCGGCGGCGTGCAGGCTTCCGGGCGCTGGCAGGGGAAAGGCCACGCCGCTTTCACACCCACCCGATCCATCCCTTTGACCTTCCACCTGAATTACGGGCGGGGCATCAACAGCGTGGATGCCCGCGGCGTAGTGCAGCGTCCCGATTCGCCGCGCGTGGCCACCACCGATTTCTATCAGTTCGGCACCTCGTCAAACCTGGGCCGCGTCTCGGTCAGCACCGATATCTTCCTCATTGATCATTCCAACGAGCTGGTCTACATCCCCGATGACGGTAGCTTTGAGTTCAAAGGCCCCAGCCGCGCCTACGGCTATGAGGCCAAGGCTTCGATCAACCTGACGCGGAAGGTCTCTCTGAACGGAGGGTTGACCAAAATCGGCAATGCCTTCTACCGTGGCGGCGATTTCCGCGTGTACGTCGACAGCGCTCCCCACTTCGTTGCCAATGCCGCCCTGACGGTAGCCGCCTGGCACGGCTGGAGCGGATCGCTGCGGATGCGGGCCATCAATCACTACCGGTTGGACGGCGAGGACCCCTCCATCGCCGCCTCCGGCCACACGGTCTTCGACCTCGGCATTGCGCGCCAGATCCGCCGCGGCGTCGAACTCAATCTCAGCCTGGACAACCTCACCAATCGGGACTACTGCGAGACGCAGAACTACTTCGAATCGCGCGTGGCGCCGCTGGCTCCGGTGATTTCCCGGATTCATGCCACCCCCGGCTATCCCCTGACCGTCGTCGCCGGCATCACGTTCCGCTTGAGGGGCAAATAGGCGCGATTTCACTTCTGTTACAGTGGGGATCATCCCCATGCGAGCATCCGAGTGGCTGCTGGCCGCCTACTTCGTCTATGCCGCGGCGGTGGCCTGGATCTGGCCCGTAAAGCCGGAAGTCCGCGTCGTCACCCTGCTGTTGAACCTTACCATCCTCGCCGGCTATGCGCTGCTGGTACATGCCGATTCCCTGCGGCGGCGCGCTTTTCTCGGCGTCATCCGCGACTGGTTTCCATTTCCGCTGATGCTGCTGGCCTATCGCGAAATGGGCTGGTTCGCTCAGCCGCACCTTACCTTCACCCTGGAGCGCCTCTGGGTCGGCTGGGACCGTGTGCTGCTCTATCGCTGCGGGTTAAAGGCCCTGGTCGAGGCTACCGGCCCGGTCTTGCCCTCGCTGCTCGAGATCTCCTATTCCCTGGTCTATGCGCTGGGACCGTTCTCCGCGGCCATGCTCTATGCCTACCGCCGCCCCAAGCGCATGGATACCTTCCTGTTTACCTTCCAGCTAGGCGTCCTGTTGTGCTACGCCCAGTTCCCGTTCTGGCCTTCGGAGCCACCGCGCACCGTTTTCCCGGGACAGGATTTTCCGGCATATGAAACCGTGTTCCGGCGCTTCAACTGGTGGATGCTCGGCGGCTATGGCATCCATACCAGCGTGTTTCCGAGCGCCCACGTCGGCGGGGCTTTTGCTGCCGCTTTCGGTATGCTCCGGGCGCTGCCGGAACGGCCCTGGGTGGGGCGTTTTCTCCTGGTTATGGCGGTCCTCATCGCGACCGCTACCGTCTATGGCCGCTATCACTATCTGGCGGATGCGGCTGCCGGCTTTGGCGTTGCTCTGCTGGCGCTGGGTATCAGCCGGATCCGTTCCACCGCGGCGGCTTCGACGGCCTGGCGCGTGAAAGGCAAGGGATGATAGCGGCCGCTGGCCCAGTCTTCGAGCAGATCGCTGTAATGTGGGCTGGTGGGATCTCCCGATTCGCCGGGCACGTTGGTCATGACCGACCGGTCCCAATCAGCGAGATCCAGAATCTGGCGGTAAGACGCCCCGTTGGTCTGCTGGAACCCCGGACCGCTGGTCGCATTCACGGTGTTGCCATCCCCCGGGCGGGAAATGGGGCCGCGGTTGAACGCTGCCTGATCGAGTGGATGCCGGAAATAGATCTGGTGTAACCGTCCCCAGTTCCACTGCTTGCGGTCCGCGCCCAGACGGTTGGTCAGATCCGAAAGCGCGGCCTGAAGCGAGGCGGCTAGGGCCTTCGGATTCGGCTGCTCTTCGAGCGTCTTGAGCAGCCTGCCGAGATCCACCTTGGGGCCTAGCTCCGGGCCGAACACCTGAACCGGCAGGCGCGCCATCCACGCTTCATAGATGGCTGCGGCTCGGGAATTCACCCCCAGGCGAGCGTCCCAGGCCAGCAACTCCTTGACGGCGTCCGGCGGAGAATCCCACGCCCCGAGAATGCGCTGGAACCGCCGCGCGGGCAGGGACGTGACGTCCTGCTGCATGATCTCGAAATCGCGCACGCTGAACTTGCCGCCGGAGAGCATCTCGCGGATCCGTTCGAAGCGGAAGGGCAGCGCCCATTCGTATCCCAGTGGGATCCGGTAGCCCTGCGGCAAAATGTTGTGGTTTGCCGTAGCGATGAAATGTTCTGCGGGATTATACAGCCGTGGCAGGACGGACATGCTGCGGAAGCCGCTCCATTCGTATTCCCCGGTGCCCGGCACTGGAAACAGCCCCGACCAGTTTTTGCGAATCGGCGCCAGTCCGCTGGCCTGCCATCCGATATTGCCGTCCGTGTCGGCATAGACCAGGTTTTCACTTGGCACCCGGTAATGATCCAGGGCAGCCAGAAATTCCTTCCAGTTCTGTGCCCGGGCCAGCGAAAGCCCCGCAAGATACCCGGCGGTCCCGGGTTCTGTTCCTACCCAGCGCAGGGCCTAGGCGCGATGCTGCGCACGGTCCACGTGAAGCACCGGGCCATGCACGGTATGTCGTAATTCAATATTTTTCGGCTCTGAAAAGCCTTTTACCCGGATCGTCTGGTGCTCCACCTCCATATTCTTCCAGGCCCCTCGATAGCGATATTGATCGGGATTCGCGGGGTTGAGACTTTCGACATATAGATCCACCTGGTCGATGCCGACGATCGTGAAGCCGAACGCAATGCGCTGGTTGTGGCCCAGGGCGATGCCCGGCAGCGCGGGTTCGCCGGCGCCAATCGCATCCCAGCCCGGAGCCACCAGGTGTACCGTCTTGCGCAGCGAAGGGATTAGCACCGGACGATGGGGATCATTGGCCAGAATCGGCT
>CAZMRK010000844.1:0-5063 GCA_964568355.1 uncultured Solibacteraceae bacterium
TAGTGATCGCCGCCATCACGAGTTGCACCAATACCTCCAATCCCTCGGTGATGCTCGCTGCCGGCCTCGTCGCCAAAAAGGCGGTGGAGCGCGGCCTGAAAACCAAGCCATGGGTCAAGACCAGCCTGGCGCCGGGTTCCAAGGTGGTAACCGATTATTACCGCGAAGCCGGACTGGTCCCGTACCTCGACGCGCTGAACTTCCAACTGGTGGGATACGGCTGCACGACCTGTATCGGCAATAGTGGGCCGCTGCCGGAGCCGGTGGCCGCGGCGGTACAGAAGGAAAACCTGGTGGCGGTCTCGGTTTTGAGCGGCAATCGCAATTTCGAGGGCCGCATCAATGCGCTGGTAAAGGCCAACTACCTAGCCTCGCCCCCTCTCGTAGTCGCTTACGCCCTGGCAGGCCGCATCGACCTGGATTTGGCCAACGAACCGCTTGGACAAGGCTCTGACGGCATGCCGGTCTATCTACGAGACATCTGGCCAACCAACGAAGAGGTGCGCAGCCTGGTACGCCAGGTGGTGAAGCGTGACATGTTCCAGCATGAATACGGCCAAGTCTTTGAAGGAGATGCCAACTGGAAGGGCATGTCTGTACCCACTGGCGAAATCTATGTGTGGGATGAGCACTCCACCTATATTAAGAGGCCGCCGTATTTCGAAAAAATGGTGGACCCGGCGACCTCCATCGCCGACCTGCACTCCCTGCGCGTGCTGGCGCTGCTGGGCGATTCGATTACGACTGACCACATCTCGCCCGCCGGTTCGATTCCAAAAGATAGTCCGGCCGGCCGTTACCTGATCGCGCAGGGTGTTGAACCCAAGGATTTCAACTCCTATGGCGCGCGGCGCGGCAACCACGAAGTAATGGTGCGGGGCACTTTGGCCAACGTGCGCCTGCGCAACCAGCTTGCCCCTGGGACGGAAGGCGGATGGACCACGCATCAGCCCGGCGGCGAGCAGATGTACATCTATGATGCCTCGGTACGCTATCAGAATGAGGGCGTGCCGCTGATGATCCTCGCCGGCAAAGAATACGGCTCCGGGTCATCGCGAGATTGGGCCGCCAAAGGCGTGCTGCTATTGGGCGTGAAGGCAGTGATCGCGGAAAGCTTCGAGCGCATCCATCGCACCAACCTGGTAGGTATGGGCGTGCTGCCGCTTCAGTTTCTGCCGGGCCAGAACGCAGCTAGCCTGAAGCTGACCGGTAAGGAAGTCTTTCACGTGGAAGGCGTGCCGGCCGCGCTCACCGGCGGACGCCGGGCCAAAGTGCGGGCGGTAGCGGGAGACGGCTCGGAAACCGTTTTCGATGTCGACGTCCGCGTCGATACGCCCCAGGAGGTGGAATATTACCGCTCTGGCGGCATTCTTCCCTTCGTGCTTCAGCAACTGGCGCGCGGCAAGGCGGCGCAGTAAACCGCAGTTGCCCTCCGGCTTCTCAATGCATAGAATGGCTGGGGCGGGCAAGAACTCGCCCCGGAGTTCGAACGGGGGGCTATGTCCGATCGTGCTTTGTTGTTTGTTTTCAGCATCGTAATGGTGGTCGCGTCTCTGGGCGCGGCCGGGTGGCTACTGGCGACAGGTCAGGCTGCGAGTGTGGATGGCTTGTTCCTGTTGCTGGCCAGCCTTCTCCTGGGTCTCTCCTTTAGCCTCTATCTGGTGTTCCTCGTCCGGCGTGTGATGGCTTCGATGGCGCCGCCCGCCGCGTCCAAAGCGCAGGCAGCCTCCGCGGCCACCCAGAAACCGGCTGAGGCTGTCCGGTAAGTCCTTTTACGCCGATGCCGGAGTCGCACAACTCCGGCATCGACTGAAGCCGGCCAGCCGCCCATCCTATACTGGAGGCACAGGCGTTATGTGCTTTTCCCGCTCTCTTCTCGTGTCGGCGCTCTGTGCCTTTTCGGCATTCGCCGGCCAGGTAACGATTTCCGTTCTGGCTACGACGGACCTGCACGGCAATATCTATCCGGTGGATTACTATACCGGCCATCCAGCCGCCCGCGGGCTGGCCAAGATCTCTTCCTTAATCCGGGAGGTTCGCGCGGAAAACCCTTATAACCTGCTGATCGATTGTGGCGATGTGATTGAGGGAGCCCCGCTCGAATCGGTCTACCAGGCGATGGTCGCAGCCGGCAAGCCACCTCTGGGTGTCGCCCCACCCGCGCACCCACTAAAGGGCGACCCCATGATGCTGGTCATGAACCGTTTGGGCTATGCCGCGATGGCTGTTGGCAATCATGAATTCAATTTTGGACTGCGCAACCTGCAGGAAGCTCGTCAGACCGCGAACTTTCCCTGGATCTCCGCCAACATCCGCGTCGCGCCTGGAGGAGGGCAGCGCCCCTTTGCACCGTACATCGTAAAGCAGTTGGCGGGAGTGAAGATCGCGGTCGTCGGCGTGACCACACCCTCCGTGCCGACCTGGGAGAAGCCGGAAAATCTGGGAACTTATCGCTTCGAAGGCGCCGTGACGGCCACGGCCCGTACCGTAGAAGAACTGCGCCGCAAAGAGCATCCGGATCTGATTCTGGTAGCGGCTCACACCGGTCTGGGCCGGGATCTCCGGACCGGCGCTTCTCTGGGGCCGGAGGAGAACCAGGCCTATGCCATTGCCCAGCATGCACCTTCGGTGGACGCAGTAGTGTTCGGCCACAGCCACCAGGAACTGCCGGATACCCGCGTAGGAGGCGTGCTCTTGATCCAGCCCAAGAACTGGGGAATCTCCGTGGCGCGCTTGGATTTTGTCCTGGAGGGCCGCCCTGGCAGATGGAAGGTGGTACGGAAGCAGGGCCGTTTGATCCCGGTGCGGCAGGAAACCCCGGCAGATCCGGAGATCCTGCGCATCGCCGAACCTTACCACGCTCTTGCTGAGGGTTACCTGAACACCCCCGTAGCCGAGGCGACGCGCCCGCTCGACGGGCGCTTGGGCCGGGTTGAAGATAATGCGCTGGTGGACGCCATCCACGCTGTCCAACTACACTACAGCAAAGCCGACGTCTCGTTCGCCGCACTGTTTAACCCCCGGGTCCGGGTGCCCCAGGGGCCGGTAACCGTGCGGCAGATTGCGGCGCTCTATATATACGACAACGAACTCTACACGGTTGAAGGTACCGGACAGATGGTAAAAGATGCGCTGGAGAATGCGGCACGCTATTTTCTCTCCTGCCAGGGAGCGAACTGCGATCAAGGTCCTCTGATCGATTCCAGCGTGTTCGGATTCAACTATGACACCGCTCAAGGCGTCAGTTATGAGATAGATCTGACCCGTCCGGCGGGAGAGCGTATCCGCAATCTTACCTGGAAAGGAAAACCGCTCGCCCCGGAACAAAAATTGCTCATAGCTGTGAATAACTATCGGGCAGCGGGAAGCGCCGGGTATACGATGTTTACCGGTGCCAAGGTGATCTGGCGCTCCGTCGAAGGGATACGGGATCTGATGGTGCATTACTACACCGAGCGCCGCTCGCTGCCGGAAGCCCCGGATGGGAACTGGCGCATCGTGCCGGAAACAGCCAGGCGTACGTTAATGGGGCAGGCTTCAGAAGAGGCAAAGCATGTTACCTTATTTTGAATTCAGGATGGTCGCGAATTGCATGAAGATCCTCTTGCTTTTCCTATGTGGGGCGATGGTTCTGACTGCGGCGGATATCTCCGGCAGGTGGGTAGGCACTATTGAAGTTGCTGACGATTCGAGCGGAACGACCATCAATACGCCGGTTCGCGCCGAATTCGAACAGAAAGCCAGCCAACTCGCCGGTAAGATTGGGCGCAAGGAAGACGAACAATCCGAATCCATCCGCAATGGCAAGATCGAGGGCAAGAAAATCCTGTTCGAGGTGAACTCTCCCGAGACATCCGGTGCCATGAAATTCGAGCTCACCGTCGAAGGAGATCGCATTGAAGGCGAAATGAAGGGCTCGGTGGATAGCGGGCCGATCGTAGGCAAAGTCCACCTCGTGCGTGCCCCGGCGCAGACCGCCGGCCGTCCCTAGCAAGGCTCTATTTCTTGGATTCGAGCTCGGCTTTCAACTGGCGATAGGCGGTTTCTTCGTAATTGAGTTTCAGCCGCTCGCGTCCGTCGGTACGCGGATCGCCCAGATGCGGAGCATCTTGTTTCAGCGCCCTCCCCAACATCGTCATGGCTTCGCTGTCGTTGGGATTGCGGTCCAGCACCGCACGAAAGCTGTCGGCCGCAGGTGCGAATTGCCCCTTTCTCCAGAGGGTGTATCCCAGGTTGAAATGATAATCGGGATCGGCGCTGTCGCCTTCCAGCGCCTTTCGAAAATTCTCGATCGCTTCCCCCTTGCTCAAGCGGGCCTGAGCCGCTCCCAGGTCGTTATATACCTCGTTCAGGGGCACCTGTGCTGCCACAATCTGGAACGCCTTTTCGGCTCCGAGAAAATCACCCGTAGCATAGAGGGAAAGACCCAGAAAAAACTGCGCCTCCAAATAGCGCGAATCGGAGGGGCGCACGCGCGTCAGCCAGCGCGCCGAGGGAGCATATTCTTTCTTGTTCCAGTAAATCTTGCCGAGTTGGAAACAAGGCTGCGAATAACGGTCATCCAGGCGTGCAGCCTGGTTGAACAAACGATTCATTTGCTCCGGACTGGTAGCTAGCAGGCCGCGGATGTAACTCTCCATCGCATCCAAGCGAACCGGCGGATGCGCCTGCAAAAACTCCTGTTCCGAAGGCGCTGACTTAGGCAGCAGGAATTGGAGGGCCTGCCACGACAGATGGGTCTCAAGTGCTGCCAGATCCTCTAGAGCGCCGATTTCGGCGAATTCGCCCCCCTGTTTCAATCGCTTGATATTGAGGATGCGGGCGGTGATGCGCAGCGAGCCGCGCGTGCTTTTGATTGCCTCGGCTGGTGGCGTCAGTTCATATTGCCCGTATATCACGGTCTCGGCGTCCAGAGATTCACCGACCTTGATAACGGAAGCGTGAGTCAGCAAGGCGTCGGGCCGCAGGGAGAGACGCCGATACGCCTCTAAACGGTCCTCGCGATCGAGAACCAGAACTCCCTGCGAAGCCAACGCCTCGCGCACCGTCTCTGCAATCCCCTC
>CAZMRK010000845.1:0-7766 GCA_964568355.1 uncultured Solibacteraceae bacterium
CGAGATTCTGTCCTTTATTACCGATATCGGGATTGTGCCCGTCGTGCGCACGACGAGCGCGGAAAGCGCCATTAAGGCCGTCGAAGCCATCTATCGCGGCGGCGTTCGCGCCGCCGAGATCACCATGACCGTCCCAGGCGCCATCAAGGCCCTGGAGAAGGTTGCCGATAAGTTCGGCGACAAATTGGTGCTGGGTGCAGGTACCGTGCTCGATCCGGAGACCGCCCGCATCTGTATGCTCGCTGGCGCGGAGTTTTTTGTCACGCCCAGTCTCAAGGTTGCCACCATCGAGATGGCCAAGCGTTATTCCAAGGTCATCTGCCCCGGCGCCCTCACGCCCACCGAAGTACTCACCGCCTGGGACGCCGGCGCCGATATCGTCAAGATCTTTCCCTGCGGCAATGTCGGCGGCGCCAAATACATCAAGGCGCTCAAAGGCCCGTTCCCCCACATCCAGATGATCCCCACCGGAGGCGTCAATCTGGAAACCGCCGGCGATTTCCTCAAGGCAGGCGCCTGCGCCGTGGCCGTGGGTGGTGAACTCGTCGACGCCAAGAGCATCAAGGAAGGCCGCTATGATGCCATCGAAGAGAAGGCCCGCCAATATCTGGGTGTGATCGCCAAAGCTCGCGCCGATATCCAGGCTGCCGCCTGACAGCCGGATTTTCTCGCTTCCGACTGCCGTAGGGCAGGCACTCGATCCCTGTCCTACGCTAAACTTGAGATTCATCTATGGCCATCAGTAAAGAGCTACTAGACATTCTGGTCTGTCCGATCTGTAAGGCCACGGTCGAATTGAAACCCGATGGCAGCGGATTGAAGTGTGTCCAATGCCACCGGGTCTATCCGATTCGTGATGAGATCCCGGTGATGCTGGTCGACGAAGCTAAAGTCGAGGAGTAAGTTCGCCATTTGATGCCACGCGTTTTGGAATCGCTGCCGAACGGCGGTCGGGTCGCCGTCATTCGCCTACGTTCTCTTGGCGACTGCATTCTCGCCACCCCGGCCCTGGCCATCCTCAAGCAGGCGCGGCCGGACCTGGAAATCGGCATCGTCGTGGAGGATCGCTTTCGTGCCTTGTATGAGGGCAATCCGGACCTCTCGGCCATCCTTCCGCCGTCCGCGGTGGCTTTGCGTCGCTGGCATCCGGATCTCTGCCTGAACTTCCATGGCGGGCAGACCAGCACCCGGCTCGTCGCGCTCTCCGGAGCCAGGCGCCGCGCCGGATTCGCTCACTTCCGCTATCGCTTCCTCTATGACCTCCACATTCCCCGGGCTCAGGAAATTCTGGGTGTAGAGCGCAAGGTCCACACCGCCGAACATATGGCCTCGGCCGTCTTCTGGCTGGGCGCCCCCGCCGTCGAGATTCCCCGCGCCCGCCTCTTCACCACCGACCATGCCGTCGACCGGTCTTACGCCGTGATTCATCCCTTCGCCTCCGAACCGGCCAAGACCTGGCGCGTGAGCGGCTTCCGCAACATTGCCGAGCATATGGCGCGCGCGCTCGACCTGGAACCGGTCTTCATCAGCGGCCCCGGCGAGGATCTCGCCCCTTTTGCTCCCTGGCGCTGCCACAGCGGCGCGCCGCTCTCCGAAATCAAGTCCCTGCTGCGCCGCGCCTCCCTGTTTGTGGGCAATGATTCCGGTCCGGCGCACATGGCCGCGGCCTTCGGAATCCCCGTGGTCGCCATCTTCGGCAACTCCGACCGGGAGGTCTGGCGCCCCTGGAAGACTCCCGCGGAGGTGCTCTGGCACCCGGACGGCATCCAGGCCGTCCCCGAAAGCGAGGTCATCGGGGCATTGGAGCGGTTGCGGGTGCTCGCATGAAGGATCTGCTCCGCCTCCTGCAATATGCCCGCCGCTACTGGCTCCATCTCGTTGCTTCCGTCGTTCTGATGGCCTGCGTGGGTGCGGCCCACGGCATGATGGCCCTCCTCATCGGCCCCATCTTCGACCGCGTCCTCAACCCCGCCTCCGCCGACGCTCCGGTCCTGCTCTTCACCGACCCTATCTTTCATCACCGCTTTTATCTCGAACAACTGGTGCCGTCCTGGGTGCACAATGTCGCTTCCATGGTGGCCATCGGCATCCTGCTGGTCTTCCTGGTGAAAGGGCTCTGCGACTACCTGGCCAACTACCTGGTCAACTACGTGGGCTGTTCGGCGGTCACCGACCTGCGCAATACGGTCTTCGATAAAGTCCTCCGGCAGAGCGCCCAGTTCTTCGAAGCGCACTCCACCGGCCACCTGATGTCGTCCATCATGAACGATATCGAAAAAATCCAGGTGGCCACCTCCCACATTCTGGCCGATCTGTTGCGCCAGACCTTCGTGGTGCTGGGGCTGCTGTTCGTAATCCTCCATGAAGACTGGCGTCTGGCCGTGGTCAGCCTGACCGTGCTGCCGGTGGTGCTGGTGCCCACCGCGCGCATCGGTAGAAGGATCCGGCGCACCAGCCGCCGATCCCAGGATAATGCCGCCGAACTGAACCAGATCCTGCAGGAGACCATCAGCGGCCACCTGGTCGTCAAGGCCTTCAGCGCGGAGCCCTACGAGTCCCGCCGCTTCCGCACAGCCTCGCAGCGCCTGCTCAAAACCAACCTGCGCTATGTGCTCCAGCAGGCCATGGCTTCGCCGCTCATCGAAATCTTCGGCGCCATGACCATCGTGGGCCTGCTCTGGTATGCCCGCAACCAGATCAAAGTAGGCGAGATGACCGCCGGTCAGTTTACCAGCTTTGTCATTGCCCTGCTGATGATGTACGAGCCGGTCAAGCGCCTTACCGGCATTCACAACATCTTCGAGCAGGCGATCGGCGCCTCGCAAAAGGTCTTTGAGTACCTGGAGCACGTCGAGGAGGTGCCGGACAATCCCAAAGGACTGCGCCTGAACCATTTCTCCCGCAGCATTGTCTTCGAAGGCGTCAGCTTCCACTATCCGACTTCCTCCAACGGCTATCAATTGCAGGGGATCGACCTGGAGGTGAAGGCCGGAGAGATCGTCGCCGTGGTCGGCCCCAGCGGAGCGGGCAAAACCACCCTGGCCAACCTGGTGCCGCGCTTCTACGATCCCAGTTCCGGCGCGGTGCGCATTGACGGCCGCGATATCCGCGAGTTCACGCTCTCCTCGCTGCGCGGCAACATCGGCATCGTCGCCCAGGAGACGTTCCTGTTCAACGACACGGTGGCTCACAACATCGCCTATGGCCGCCCCGGCCTGCCGCTGGAGATGATCCGCCAGGCCGCCCAGTTGGCCCTGGCCGACGAGTTCATCAGTCAGCTTCCGGAGGGCTACAATACCCTGATCGGGGAGCGGGGCGTCAAGCTCAGCGGCGGGCAGCGGCAGCGGCTGGCCATCGCGCGCGCATTGCTGAAAAACCCGCCCATCCTGATCCTGGATGAAGCGACTTCGCACCTGGATACGGAATCGGAGCTGCTGGTGCAGAAAGCCCTGGCGACCCTGATGACCGGACGCACCGTCATCGTCATCGCCCACCGGCTCTCCACCATCCGGCGGGCCACCAAGATCGTTGTGCTGGAACATGGACGCATCTGCGAAATGGGGACACATGAGGAACTGGTAAGCCAGGGAGGGGTTTACCAGCGGCTGCACGAATTGCAATTTGTCGAAGCCGGGGCGGTACTCGACCTGTGAGCGTGCGCAGCATGACGGGCTTCGCCCGCGTGCGGAAACTGGTGCCCCAGGGCGAGATCGTCCTTACCGTCAAGAGCGTCAACCACCGCGGCCTGGATTTGCACTTCCACATGCCTCCGGAGTTCGATGCCTGCGAGGGCGCGGTCCGCGCCGCCATCAAGGCCCACATCGTGCGGGGCCATGTGCAGGTACAACTGATTTTCACTCGCGCCGGCGCGGCGCCCAGTGGAGCCCTCAACCGGCCCCTGCTCGACGCCTGGCTGGCCGCCTTCCAGCAGGCCTCGCGGGATTTCGCACTGGACGGCAAGCCCGATCTCAATGCCGCGCTGCGCGTGCCCGGCATCTTTCAGGCAGCCTCTCCCGACGATCCCGAAGAAGCCCTGGAACCCTTGCTCGTAGCGGCTGCTACCGAAGCCATGGTGCTGCTGGATCAGTTTCGCGAGCGGGAAGGCTCGGCTATCGCCCAGGAGATCCGTGGCCGCTGCGCCACGATTCGCGAAACGGTCTCCCGCATGGAACAGATCCGTTCCAATGCCGTTCCTGCCTTCCAGAAGCGCCTGAACGAGCGCCTGCGCGACCTCCTGCGGGGTGCCGCCATCGACTCTCAACGCCTGGCCCAGGAAGCCGCGCTGTTAGCCGACCGCAGCGATATCGCCGAGGAACTGACCCGCCTCAAAACCCACGCCGGCCAGGTCGAAAGCCTGCTCGATGCCGCCGGGGAAACCGGCAAGAAGCTGGATTTCCTGCTTCAGGAAATGAATCGCGAGGCCAATACCATCCTCTCGAAGACCGGGGGCCTGGGCGAACTGGGCCTGACCATCACCGACCTCGCCCTGGCGGCCAAAGCCGAGATCGATAAAATTCGCGAGCAGTCTCTGAACTTGGAATGACCACGGTTTTCATCATTTCCGCGCCCTCCGGCTCCGGCAAGTCCACGCTGCTCCATCGCCTCCTGGAGCGGGACGAAAGACTATTGTTTTCTATCTCTTACACTACGCGTAAACCGCGCGGCCAGGAGCGCGACGGCGAGAACTACCACTTCATTACGCGCGAAGCGTTCGAGGCCTCTATCGCCCGCGGCGAATTTCTGGAATATGCCGAAGTTTTCGGCAATTATTACGGCACGCATCTGGATATCCTCGAACGCGCCCGCCGCGCCGGCAAGGACCTGGTACTCGACATCGATGTGCAAGGTGCGAGACAATTGATAAGAAAGATTCCGGAAGCGGTTACGATCTTCATTCTCGCGCCATCGCGGGACATCCTGGAACGGCGGTTGCGGGCTCGCGGCGAAGATAGCGATGCCGTGATCGAGCGTCGGCTGCGGGATGCGGCGAACGAAATTCGAAACTACGATCAATATGATTACGTGTTGATCAACGAGGACCTGAAGCGGTCGGAAGAAACACTGGCCGCTATCATCCAGGCCGAGCGGGTTCGGCGCGTTCGCATGGAAGACCAGGTCCGGCCGATTCTGGATACCTTTCAGAAGACTTTGTAGGAGCGATTGGAGGTAGTTCGAAGCATGGGTGACAAAATCCCCCGCAATAACGCGCATTGCACCATTCCGGACGATCCGGATCAGAGCACGTACCGGTTCATCATTGTCGCCGCCAAACGGGCGCGCCAGTTGCAGGGGGGCGCGCGTCCGGTGCTGCCTACCTCATCGAAAAAGTCGACCGTGATTGCGATGGAGGAAGTGCGGCGCGGCCTGGTGAAGTACGAGATCCCCGGCCAGGTGCCTGCCGAACCGGCGCCCGACGTCGTTCTCTAAGTCCATGCACATCGTCCTTGGCGTCGGCGGTGGAATCGCGGCGTACAAGGCCGCGGAGCTGGCGCGCGCGTTGATCCAGAAGGGCCACACCGTGCAGGCGGTGATGACCGAAAGCGCGCAGGAGTTCGTCCGCCCGCTGACATTCGCCGCGCTCACCGGACGCAAAGTCATCACCGGGATGTTTTCGTCGGCCAGCCCCGACGCCACGCTTTCGAGCGCAGTGGAACACATCGGCGTGGCCCAGGAAGCCGGCCTGCTCGTGGTGGCCCCGGCTACCGCCGACCTGCTGGCCCGCTTCGCCCACGGTCTCGCCAACGATTTCCTGAGCACGCTTTACCTGGCCTTCACCGGCCCCGTCGTGCTGGCTCCGGCCATGAACACCAACATGCTGCTCCACGCGGCTACACAGGCCAACCTGGAGACGCTGCGCCGGCGCGGCCATCGCATCGTCGAACCCGGCGACGGGTTTCTGGCTTGCGGGATGACCGGCCCCGGACGCCTGGCCGAGCCGGACGAGATCGCCGCGGCGGTGGAAGCGGAAATCAGCGGCCGCCACGATCTTTCCGGAGAAACCGTCCTGATCACCGCCGGCCCCACGCAGGAGCCGCTCGACCCGGTGCGCTACATCTCCAACCGCTCCAGCGGCAAGATGGGCTATGCCCTGGCCGAAGCGGCCGCCTCCCGCGGCGCCCGGGTGATCCTGATCTCAGGACCCGTGCACCTCGCCCCGCCCCGCGGCGTCCAGGTGATTCCCGTGCGAACCGCCGCGGAGATGCGGACCAGGGTTTTCGAGCATCTGGAAGAATCCGACATCCTGATCAAGGCCGCCGCTGTCGCCGATTTCCACCTCTCCAAGGTGCCGCAGCAGAAGGTTAAAAAGACAGCCGCGCGCATCTCGCTGGAGCTTGATCCCACGCCCGACATTCTCTCCGAGCTGGGCCGCAAAAAGAACGATCACCAGTTGCTGGTCGGCTTCGCGGCGGAGACGGAAAATCTCCAGCAGGAGGCCCGCCGCAAGCTGGAAGCCAAGAACTGCGACATGGTGGTGGGCAACCTGGTCAATCGCGAAGACACCGGCTTCGAGTCCGATCAAAACGAAGTGATCCTGGCGCTGCGCACCGGAGAGACCATTCCCCTGCCCCTGGCCTCCAAGCGGGAAATCGCCGACCGCATCTTCGATGAAATCCTGAAGCTCCGCCTGGCGCTCTACGCAACCCATGAATCCTGACCAGCTCCGCCAATACCTGGAGTTCTATCAAGACCTGGGCGTACAGACTCTCTACCGCCGCGAAGGGGCGCCCCAACCCCCGACCCCTGCCCCCCAACCCTGGTCTTTTGACCCTCAGCCCCCATCTCCCATGGATCTTCCCGGCCTGGCACCCGAAAACGACACGCTTCTCCAGATCCTCCAGGACATCGGCGATTGCCGCCGCTGCCGCCTGCACGAAGGCCGCAACAAGCTGGTCTTCGGCGTCGGCAACGAGCAGGCGAAACTGGTCTTCGTCGGGGAAGGCCCGGGCGCCGATGAAGATGCGCAAGGCATCCCGTTCGTAGGCCGCGCCGGCCAGCTACTCACGCAGATGATCGAAGGCACGGCGCGCAAGGAAGGCATCCCGCTGCAACGTGCCGATGTCTATATCTGCAATGTGGTGAAGTGCCGTCCGCCCGGCAATCGCACGCCGGAAGCCGATGAGATGGAGATCTGCGGCCAGTTCCTCTTCCGCCAGCTTTCCGTCATCCGGCCCAAAGCCATCTGCGCGCTCGGCTCCACCGCCGCCAAGGCGCTGCTCGGCGGCAAGGACGGCGTGACGCGTCTCCGCGGAAAATGGCTCAAGTGGCGCGACATTCCGCTGATCGTCACCTACCACCCGTCCTACCTGCTGCGCCCCTACAACCAGAACGCCAAGCGCGAAGCCTGGGAAGACCTGAAAAAAGTCCTGCACTTCGTCTACGACTGAAACCCCGTCGTACGCTGCGTCAACGTTGTAGCGCCCGATTTATCGGGCCGCGTCGACTTCAGTCGACGTTTCGCTCCGCTAGTTGCTCCGCAACGCCGACATCGGCTGGATGCGCGAAGCCCGCCACGCCGGCACATACCCGGCCGCGCAGGCTACCGCCGTGAGCAGCGCCAGGATGGCCGCGAACGTCGCCGGATCGGTCGGCGCGGTCCCGAACAGCAGCGATTCGATCGCCCGCACCACTCCGATCGAGACCGCCAGCCCCAGCCCCATGCCCGCCAGCACCAGCCGCACCGCACCGCCCATCACGCCGCGCTGCACCTGCCCGGCCGTCGCGCCGAGCGCCATGCGGATGCCGATCTCCTGCGTCCTTCGCGCCAC
>CAZMRK010000846.1:0-5642 GCA_964568355.1 uncultured Solibacteraceae bacterium
TTCCATGAGAAGCGCCTCCAGTTTTTCCTGGGCTTTGCGCCGCTCATCCTCGCGGATCAGTTCCCGGACGTACTCGCTCACGCTGCTGTAGCGCCCCGAGGACACTTGTTCGTCCACGAACGCCTTCAACTGCTCAGGCAGGGAGATGTTCATTGTCTGCATGATACAGAACGCTCCGATTACAATCTATCAGGCATGACAAGAACTGGCAACAATTGCTATGCCGCTCCCCTCCAGCTTTCGACCGAAATGGTTTCAGGGGGGAACGTCCCGCCAAAGTTGGACCAAACTTTCGCGAGGAGATTCGCATCCAAGTGGGCATGGCCAAGATGAAGGTTGCACAAGTTCTGAAACCGGGGGATCCCTTCGAGATTGTAGAGCGCGAGATCCCCGAACCCGCTGCCGGCCAGGTTCGCGTTAAGGTGGAAGCCTGCGGCCTTTGCCACAGCGATTCCTTTACCAAGCTGGGACATTGGCCCGGCCTGCAGTTTCCCCGTGCGCCTGGTCACGAAATCGCGGGGGTCATCGATGCTCTCGGGCCCGGCCTTACCACCTGGAAGGTCGGGCAGCGCGTGGGGGTCGGCTGGCACGGCGGCCACTGCACGGTCTGCGGACCCTGCCGGCGGGGCCAATTCGTCGCCTGCGTACAATTGCGAATTCCCGGCATCAGCTATGACGGCGGCTACGCCGAATACATGGTCACGCCGGCCCAGGGCCTGGCCGCCCTCCCGGACGGGCTAACGGCTGCGGAAGCCGGACCGATTTTGTGCGCCGGCGTCACCACGTTCAATGCGCTGCGGCACAGCGGCGCGCTGCCCGGCCAGTTGGTCGCGATCCAGGGTCTGGGCGGGCTGGGGCACCTGGGCATCCAATACGCCAATAAGATGGGATTTGAAACGGTCGCGATCGGCCGCGGCCCCGACAAACGAGAACTGATCTCGAAGCTGGGTGCGCACCACTACATCGATACCTCGGTGGAGAAACCCGCCGATGTCCTGCAGCGGCTGGGCGGAGCCAAAACCATTCTGGCCACGGCGCCGAACGCCAGGAGCATGACCGAACTGATCGGGGGCCTCGGAGTGGATGGCACGCTGGTCGTGGTGGGTGCCTCGCCCGAAGCGATCGAGGTTTCGCCAGTCGCGATCATCGGAAGGCGGACCGGGGTCCGGGGATGGCCTTCCGGCACTTCGGCTGATTCCGAAGACGCGCTGCGCCTGGCGGCGTTAAGCGGCATCCGCCCGATGATCGAGACCTTCCCGCTGGCAGAAGCGAATGCCGCCTACGAACGGATGATGAGCGGCAAGGCGCGCTTCCGCGTGGTGTTTCAGATTGCCTGAAGGCGGTCATCGAGCTGCTACCGGCGCACCACCGTGATCGCCCGCCAGCTTGGATTGCCTGCCGGGTCGAAGGCCCGGATCGTCACTGTATTGGTGCCTTTTTCGAGCGGCACACTGGCGCTCCAGACGGCCGTTCCCATCGCCGTACCGGAATCCCCGTTGGAGGTGCTCCAGGCGACCTGCGTGACCCCTGCGTTGTCGGACGCGGTGCCACGTACCGTGATCGACGGCGCCGAAGTGGAGACGATCGTCAGCGCCGGAGACGTGATGCGCAGGGCCGGCGGTGTCGTATCGCTCCCCGAGCCCGGCGTAGGTGTGGGCGCGCCGGGAGAACCCGGTGTCGCCGGATTCGGCGTGCCGGGATCGGCTGGCGCCGCCGGCGGAGTCACCGCTGGGGTGCCCGGCGAAGAAGCGTCCCGGCTGCCGTACAGGTTCCGGATGCCTGCGATATCGTCATCCGAAAGGACTGCCCCCAGGCGATAATACGGGTACATGATGGCTCCGGGCTGGTCGGAATGAGCCAGCCCGAGAGCGTGTCCGGTCTCGTGCAGTACCACCGTAAACAGGTCGATATTGCGGCCCACCTGCCAGTCTTCGTCCTCGTCCAGGTGCATGTCCCCCGCGATGGGTTCAGCGTTGGGCGGGGCCGGGTAGAAGGTGTGCGCCAGAATCTTCCCGGGGCCGTCGAACGGGTAGGCGTCACCATGGGAGCCGCGGGCAAACAGGATGGAGATGGTACGGGCCGCCTGGCTGCTCGCGGCAGGCGTAAAGCGTAGTGGGGCGTACCTGGCCCACTCTTCGAATGCTCGCAGGATCTCGGACTGAATCGTCGAGACGGGCAGTTTTCCCGTCATCGCGGTGAAGAGGTAGTGCAGCTCGACTTCGCCGCCGGAGGTCTCCGGCCAGCCGGTGCCCATCTTGACGTAGGGAGCCATCACGCCGCCATCCAATAGAGCGCCGCCGCAGGCGACCACGCGCGCGCCGGCCACCAGGTCGCTCGATGCTGGAAAAACGTAAGCCACCTCGTCCCACGAAGCCAGTTCCGTCACCCGCGAGAGCGCGCCCGTAACCAGCAATTGCGTAGGCAGAAGATCCGGATGCGAGAGCAGATCCAGACCGGCATTCTCGACAATCTGCCGGGCGCGGTCCGGAGAGACATCCGCGTGAAATTCAACCAGAAAAGCGCCGGTCCCTCCCTGATCCAGCAAGGGACTGAGTTTGTCCTCCACCGGGATCTCCGCCAGCCAGGCGGCATCCAGATCGCCGGCTTCTACGGTTTGCGGCGCGGTCACGACCAGTCCTCCGCCCGGCAGAGACGCCGTGACCTGGAAGCCGCGCGCCGCCAACTGCCTCCGCACCTCGCCTCCAGGCGCCTGCTGGAATTGCGCCACATAGTGGCGCCGCGAGGCTCCGCGCGGGATTTCGCGCGCAGCCGGGGTGCGGGCCTGCCCATAGAGCGCTGCAGCGGCCAACAGCAGAAGGAAAATTCGTCCCACAGGAAACTCATCGGATTACGAGTGAGAATTTCGAGCGGCCGGTCCCACTTTGTTTAGCAATACTGCAGCAATACCACCAGATGAAGATTCGTCCGCTCGCCGAAGCAGTCGCCGTTGGATTTTGCCTGCTGGCCGGTCCGTCCTTTGCGGAATCTGCTTATCACATCGAAACCATTGCCGGCGGCGGAACGGCGACCACGCCGATAGCAGTCGAGCCGGTACGCATCCAAGGTGTGGCGGTGGACCGCTGGGGCAACGTCTATTTCGCCGACACCGATAACCATCGCATCTGCCGCCTGACCTCCAGCGGCGCGTTCTCTACCGTGGCCGGCACCGGCTATCCCGGCTTCGACGGCGACGACGGCCCGGCGACAGCAGCCAGGCTGAAAATTCCCTATGGTGTGGCCGTCGATCCGCTGGGCAACGTCTATTTCGCCGACTTCGGCAACAACCGCGTGCGCCGTATCGGGCTGGATGGAATCCTCACCACAGTGGCCGGCAGCGGCGAAAGTGGAAGCATGGGGGATGGAGGAAAGGCTACCGCGGCACGCCTCCAGGGGCCGCGAAACCTCGCCATCGATCCTGCAGGAAACCTCTACATTTCCGAATTCAACGGACAGCGCGTGCGTCGCGTGGCTCCGGACGGAACCATCACCACGGTCGCCGGCACCGGTTTTATTGGATTCAGCGGTGACGGATCGCCGGCCTTGACGGCACAACTGGCGTATCCTGCCGGAATCGCGTTGGACACCGCGGGGAACCTTTACATTGCCGACAGCCAAAACAAGCGCGTGCGCAAGATCGTTGCCGGCATAGTCACGACGGTCGCGGGCGGCGAGTATCAACCCATGCCGATCTCGCTGGCCACCGATCCATCGGACAATCTCTACATCGCCTATGGGGGCGCCATCCTGCGCAAGCTGTCCACGAGCGGGGAGTTAACCGAGATAGGCAACGGCAGCTCCGGTTCGACGGGAGACGGCGGAATGGCGGCCGTGGCCAGTTTCAAGATGGTGAACGACGTGGCCTCCGATCCTTCCGGCAATCTCTATATTGCCGATTACAAGCAGGTTCGCCAAATCTCCGCTACCGGCTCCATAGCGACAATCATACCCGACACTCCGATACCGTTCACCGGCGAGGCGGCTTCGGCGGTTCTGGTGGCGCTGAACAACCCGGCGGGGGTGACGGCAGACGCGGCCGGCAATGTGTATATCGCCGAGGCAGGGGGCAATCGCATCCGCCGCGTTACAGCGGACGGCAACCTCGTCACCATCGCGGGGGCGGGCATCCCCGGATTCGCCGGCGACGATGGACCGGCGCCATCGGCGCTGCTGAACGGCCCATCGGGCGTGGCCCTGGACGCGGCCGGAAACCTGTTCCTGGCCGACACGCAAAACCACCGGCTGCGGGAGATTCTATCTACCGGGTGGATCCGGACTCTGGCGGGCGACGGAAACCCGGGCGCCGTGCTGTGGAGCCCGCGGGCAGTCGCCACGGACACCGCCGGGAACGTCTACCTGGCAGATTCGCTGAACCACCGCGTGCTGCGCATCGCGCCTTCCGGCGTGGCTACGGTTGTAGCCGGGACCGGCAATCGCGGCGATACCGGTGATAGCGGGCCGGCCATTCTGGCGCGTCTGAACGGGCCAAGTGCCCTGGCCGTCGATGCCGCCGGTAATCTCTACATCGCCGATACGGGCAACGACCGTGTGCGCAAGGTGGATGCATCCGGGTCGATCTCGACCATCGCGGGCAGCGGCGCAGAAGACGATCCTCTGCGATCGCCGGGTGGAGTCGCCGTCGACGCTGCCGGCAGAGTATTCATTGCCGACACCGGGAACCATCGCATCCGCATGATCCCGCCGACAGGGAGCGCGCGGACCATCGCCGGAACAGGCGCGCCGGGCTTCGGCGGCGACGGCGGCGATGCGGAACTGGCCCAATTGAATGCGCCCTCGGGGCTGGCGGTGGATGGCTCGGGAAACCTGCTGGTCGCCGACAGCGGCAACAATCGCATCCGCAAGCTCAGCTCCGGCGGATCATCGCCGATCGAAGGTCCGGAGCCTTCATCCGATGTCTCGGTCGTGAATGCCGCCAGCATGCTGGCAGGTCCGGTCACGCCCGGCGAGACCGTCTCCCTTTTCGCGGCAAACATCGGCCCGGAGCAGGGCGTCCAGGCTGCGCTCAACGCGGTGGGGATGATCGATACGATGCTGGCCGACGTTCAGGTGTTGTTCGACGGCCGTCCGGCACCGCTGTTCTTCGTTCAGGCCAGGCAGGTGAATGCCCAGGTACCCTACAGCGTTGCCGGCAAGAGCACGGTCCAGATCGAAGTGCAGTATCAGGGAGCCACCAGGGTGCGCAGTACAGTGGAGGTCGCCGATTCGGTTCCAGGCATCTTCACCGCAGCCAACGGAACAGGCCCAGTGGTAGCCTTAAACGAGGATGGGAGCCTGAACTCGGAATCCAACCCGGCCGCACGCGGCTCGGTCGTGACCATCTTTGCCACCGGCGAGGGCCAGACCCGGCCCCTGGGAGTGAGTGGCGACCCGGCCGCGCCACCTTACCCCAAACCAGTGCTCCCGGTCTCCCTAAGCATTGGAAACCTCGACGCGGAAATCCTCTACGCGGGCAGCGCCCCCGGCTTTGCCGGCCTGCTGCAAATCAACGCGCGCGTACCGAGCGGGTTTGTGCCCACCGGCAACCTCGGCGTCGTTCTGACCATCGGCGGCCACTCCAGCCAGGCGGGCGTGACGTTGGCGGTGAAATAGCCCTGCTATCCTGAGACGGATGCGCGCGATTGCTT
>CAZMRK010000847.1:0-8114 GCA_964568355.1 uncultured Solibacteraceae bacterium
CCCCGTAGCCTATCTTGCCTACCGCTGTTAAGCCGCACATCACTCCGGCGTCAGGCGGATCAACAGATTCGCGCCCGTCACCGACGCGTCCATTCGCGCCCGCCTGCATCCTCTCTACCGCGACAAAATCCTGGCCGCCGACCTCCGCGCGCAGAGAATTACCGATTTCGGACGGCTTGTGCCGCGAGGCTTCGGCCTCTCCGCTCCGGCGGCTCTCGAGTTATTCTGCAACGGCCGTCCCATGCCCCTGGCGCGGTGGCCCAACGAAGGCTTCGTCAAAATCGCCGGTCTGCCGGCCGGAGAGGCCGCCAAAATCAAAGACATCCACTCTACCGGCTCGCAAACCGGCCGCTTCGTCTACGCCGAAAGACGCCCCGAACGCTGGTCGAACGCCCGCGACATCTGGGTACACGGCTACTGGCGCTACGATTGGGCCGATAGCTACGCTCCCGTCCGCTCTATCGACACCGAAGCCCGCCAGATCATCACCGAAGGCTCTCCGGGGACCTACGGAATCGCCCCGGGCCAGCGCTACTATTACCTCAACATCCTCGAAGAGCTGGACCGGCCTGGCGAGTGGTACCTCGACCGCCAAAGCGGCATTCTCTACTTCTGGCCTCCAGATCCACCAGACTCCCGCCCGATCACCGTCTCCCTGCTCGAAGGGCCGCTCATTTCGCTCACCGGCGTTTCCGACGTTACCCTGTCCGGCTTCGTGCTTGAAGAGGGCCGCGGCAACGGCGTCGAAATACAAGGCGGAGCCCGCAACCTCATCGCCGGCTGCACGCTGCGCAATCTCGGCAACTATGCCGTCGTAATCCGCGGCGGCACCGGCCACGGCATCCTCAGCAACAATATCTATGCCACCGGCGACGGCGGAATCCAGCTTCACGGCGGCGACCGGAAGACCCTCGAACCCGGCCGCCACTATGCCCGCAACAATCACATCCACCACTTCGACCGCTGGACCAGCACCTATTGCCCCGCGGTCCTCGTTACCGGCGTGGGCAATGAGGTCGCACACAACCTCATTCACGACAGCCCGCACAACGCCATCCAGATCTCCGGCAACGACCACGTCATCGAATTCAACGAAATTCACCACGTCGCCCTGGAGACCGGCGACGTCGGCGCATTTTACATCGGCCGCAACTGGACCGAGCGCGGCAACATCGTCCGCTACAACTTCTTTCACCACATCGGTGGTCCCGGGCGTGATGTGCGCGTCGTCTATCTGGATGATTGCGCCAGCGGCGTCACCGTATTCGGCAATCTCTTCTACCAGGCCACCCAGGGAGTCATCATCGGCGGAGGCCGTGACAATCAAATCCGCAACAACATCTTCATCGATACCGAGCCGGGCGTGCGTATCGACGATCGCTGCATCGCGAAGCGTGAGGTCTGGCGCAACATGGTCTATGGGCAGATGAAGGCCAGCAAGGAAGCCATCGGCGAGAGTATCGATCTCTATCGCCGCCGCTATCCGGCGCTCGCCGCGGTAGAACCTTACTACGCTGCCGGGGAAGGAGTGCCGCCGGAAGGAAACTCCATTACTCACAACTTATCTGTGGGAGCAACCTGGCTGTCGTTTCATCTGGAACGGTCCGAAGATCAAAAACTCTTCGCTCTTCGCGACAACCTGATCGATCCTTCCGTGCCGTTCGCCGACCCGGCGCGCCTCAACTTTGCCATCCCGGCAGATGCCGCCATCTATCACTCTGGATTCCAGCCGGTACCGGTTGGCAAGATCGGACTCTTTTCCGACCCTTACCGCCAGGCGTTAATGCCGTAGTCCGGCTGCGGAACGATTGTCCATAGGTAAAGAGAGCTACCGTGGGTCTTGATCTGCCGGTCGGCCTTCCAATCCCCCATGTCGAAGGTATTGGAGACTACGCGCGCGCCCGGCCGCAGCTCATGCTGGAGCTTTGGCCGCAGCACCAGGTTGATCTCGGGGAACAGGTAGAGCATCACGACGGTTGCATTGTGAAGGTCCGTATCCAACAGGTCTTGCTGCCGAAACTCCACCAGGTGCTGGACACCGGCACGGCGGGCGTTGGCCCGCGCTTGGGCGACCCGTTGGGGATTGATATCCACTCCCAGCCCGTGTGTGCCGAACCGCCGTGCTGCGGCGATCAAAATGCGGCCGTCACCACACCCGAGGTCGTAGACCATATCGCCTCGCGATACATGTGCCAGATTCAGCATCTCACCGACGACGTCCCAGGGAGTGGGCACATAGGGAGGCTGTATGGGAATTTGAGAAGGTGCTGGCCCGGCAGCCAGAATACCTGGGACCAAAAAACTGGCCGTAAGGAATAATAGAATTCGGGGTCCCAAATCCCAGGTTACAACGTTTTCGCCCCCGGCTGCCGTGCGGAGCCGTACTTACTCAGTGGTGGAACAGAACCGCGCGTGTAAGCAAGCGGACAAACTTAGTGCTCCCGAACGATGTTCGCCGCCACCCAATAGGCCAGAGCCTGAATGGTAAGGGAGGGATTCGATCCGCCGGGATTTCCTAGTAAGCTGCCATCCGCTACATAAACGTTTTCGATTCCGTGCACGCGTCCCGTCCGATCCGTGACCGAAGAGCGTGCGTCTTTACCCATCCGGCAACTGCCCAACTGATGCGTCGAGATCCCCGCTTCGGACTCGCGCTGTACATGCGCTTTTACCACCGTGTGCGCGCCGGCTTCGCGCAGCAACTCCTCGCAGCGATCCACCATGAACTGCTCCTCGTCGGCATTTCGCGCGTGTTGCTTGTACGTAATCCGGCTCACTGGAACCCCGTGCGCGTCGCGCACCTCCGGGTCCACATCCACGCGATTGTCATGCTTCGGGTGGGTGTGGCAGGTGGCATAAAGCCACAGGGATCGCAGGAAATATTTCCGGTAGAACGCCTTCAGCGGCTCTCCATAAGCTGCGGTTCCCTCTGGCAGAGCAATCCGATGAATAAATGCCAGCGGAGGCCGGGTGTGATAGTTGCTCAAAATGCCGCCCAGCCGCCCGGCTCCCTCCCGGCGGAACTGGAACTCATCCACGGCAAAACAGACGCCAGGACCGGTCTCGTCTGTCACCACCTCGTCGAATAGTCCATAGGTAAACAATCCGCCGTCATTTTCAATGTTTCTCCCGACCTGGTCGTGCTCGTTGCCGATCCCCCGCGGAAAGAACTTAGACTTTGAATTGAGCAGCAGGCGCGGTGTCTCGGTGGCCGAGGCGCAAACCACCACCACCCGTGCTTGAATCTTTTCCCATTGCTCCGACCCGGCCGTCTGGCAGATCACACCGTCTGCCCGGCCGTGATCGTCCACGGAAATCTCCCGGACGAACGTGTGCGGCATCACCTGGCAGTGTCCCGTGGCCACTGCTTCAGGAATCACACTTACCAGCGTCGAGGACTTTGCGCCCACCTCGCAACCGAAGCCATTGCAGTAAGAGCAGCGGACGCAGGCTGGACGGCCGCGGTAAGGCTGGGAGAGGATCGCCAGCGGCGTGTGAAACGGATGCCAACCCAGCCGGCGCGCAGCCGGCGCCAGAACCGCGGCCTCCTTGTTATCGGAAAGCGGCGGCAGCGGAAGCGATTTGCGCCGCGGCGGTCCGAACGGTTGCGCATCTCCGCTCACGCCCAGCTCATATTCGGCCTTTTCATAGTAGGGCTCGAGCTCCTCATAGGTCAGCGGCCAATCTTCCAGGTTGGCTCCCGAGACGGCCCCCAGCAGGCTCCGCAGGCGAAACGTCTCCGGCCGGAACCGCCAGGCCATAGCGCCGTAGTACACCGACCCGCCGCCCACACAGGACGGCAGCGTAGCATGAAATGCCTCACGTGGACGCACGACGCGCGCCGGCTGATCTACCCTGGCGCGCACGGTACGCACATCGGTAGGATCCGGACCGAAGGGCACATTTCCCTGCCCCGTCACCCACGCATCGCGCGTCTCCAGATGGCCGAAACTCTTGAGCCAGGGACCGCGCTCGATCAGCGCTACACGCCAGCCTGCCTGCGCCAATTCCTTGGCAATGATTCCCCCACCGGCGCCCGCGCCGGCCACTACGGCATCCACACCTGAGATCGTCATGATTTGGTTTTGGCAGGTAAAGCTATTCTACTCCCGCAGCCCCGTTACCTCGGTCACGATCTCCAGAAAGGATTGCAGCACGGGTGACAGATCTTCTTTGCGCCACGCCACCGCCAGCTCCACTTTCGGAAAGGTCCCCAGCAGAGGCCGGTATACCAGCCCTTTGCGCCGGAGGTTCTGCAAGGAGGCCGGGACCAAAGCCACACCCACCCCCGCTGCCACCAGGCTGACGATCGCCTGCATCTGCGCCTCAAGCGCAATATGCGGGCTGAAACCCGCCTTCAGATAAACGCCCAGGAGCTGATCGTAAAGGCTCGGCGCCAGCTCTCTTGGAAACAGGATGAACTGATCGTCCGAAAGTGCCCGCAGCGGTACCCGGCTCCGGCGCGCCAGAGGATGCGATTGGGGCAGCGCCGCCACCCACGGCTCTTTCGAAATAATGCGCACATTCAGATCGTGATCGTCCACCGGTGGGCGTAGAAAGCTCACCTGGATACGGCCATTGCGCAGCCACTCCAATTGCTGCACGATCGGCAGCTCATGCAAGGTGAGGCGCACTTCGCTGAAGCGCTCCCGAAATACCCGGATCACATCCGGAAAGACACCATAGAGCGACGAGGTCACAAACCCCGCCACCAGGCTGCCGCTATCTCCGCGCGCAGCCAGTTGCGCCGCTCGTACAGCTTCGTGGGCGCTGCCCAGGGTCAGCCGTGCATGCTCCAGAAACGCCGCTCCCGGAGCCGTCATACGTACCCGCCGCTTCGTGCGCTGCAACAGGGGAACTCCCAGTTCCTCCTCCAGCCGCCGGGTCTGCTGGCTCAGCGCCGGCTGTGCGATGTGCAGCCGCTCGGCCGCACGGCCGAAGTGCAGTTCCTCAGCGAGGACCACGAAATAACGCAGGTGCCGGAGTTCCATCTCGCCAAATAATAAGTCTGGCTTATTACTCTATCACGCTGGCGTATTGGACTCTTATCATTCCTCGCAATACGATGGTGATCAAAAGGCCAAATCATGTGGATTGTTCGACTTGCGCTGAGACGTCCCTACACTTTCGTCGTCATGGCGCTGGTCATCGTGATCCTGGGCACGCTTGCGGCAATCCGCATGCCGACCGATATCTTCCCTGAAATCAATATCCCGGTCATCAGTGTCATCTGGACCTATGGCGGCGTCGCGCCCGAGGATATGGCCGAAGTCATCACTATCCGCTCGGAGCGCTCGTTCACCACTTCGGTTAACGATATCGAGCACATGGAGTCGCAATCGCTCCCGGGCATCGCCATTATCAAAGTCTTTTTCCATCCCAACGCCCGGGTAGAGGCGGCCGTGGCCCAACTCGCCGCCGCTTCGCAGTCCGTCCTGCGCTCTTTGCCGACCGGCATTACGCCGCCCTCGATCCTGCGCTACAACGCGTCCGCCGTGCCCATCCTGGAGTTGGGCGTCTCCAGCGAGACGATGAGCGAGCAGACCGTCTACGATACGGCGTACAACTTCATCCGCACCCAGTTGGCCACCGTGCAAGGCGCGAGTTTTCCTTTGCCCTATGGCGGCAAGCCGCGCCAGATCATGGTGGATATCGACCCGCGCCGTCTGTATGCGCAGGGACTCTCGCCCAATGATGTCATCAACGCCATCACCAACCAGAACCTGATTCTTCCGTCGGGAAGCGCGCGCATCGGTGCTCGCGAATACACCGTGACCCTGAACAGCGCTCCGGAAGCGGCCGCGGCCTTCAACGATCTGCCCATCAAACAGAGCAACGGCACTACCATCTATATCCGCGATGTGGCCCATGTGCGTGACGGCTATGCCGTTCAGACCAATGTCGTGCGGCACAATGGCAGCCGCGGTTCGCTTCTCACGGTGCTGAAGAATGGCGGCTCATCCACGCTGGATATCGTCCGCCGCATCAAACAGATTCTGCCCCGCGTCAAGCTCACTCTGCCCCCTCAGCTCAACGTGAAGCTGCTCTTCGACCAGTCCATTTTCGTGAGGGCGGCGATTAATGGGGTGCTCAAGGAGGCCGTGACCGCGGCCTTTTTGACCGGCCTGATGATTCTCCTCTTCCTCGGTAGCTGGCGCAGCACGGTGATTGTCTGCATCTCGATTCCGCTTTCGATTCTCACCTCTCTGGCCATTCTGAACATCCTCCACGAGACCATCAACGTCATGACCTTAGGCGGCCTGGCGCTGGCCGTGGGCATCCTGGTCGACGACGCTACCGTCGAAATCGAAAACATCCACCGCAATCTCGGCTTGGGCAAACCGATCGTTCACGCGATCCTGGACGGCGCCAGCCAGATCGCGGTACCTGCGTTTGTCTCCACCATCTGCATCTGCATCGTCTTCGTACCGGTTATCTTTCTGAGCGGAGCGGCCAAATATTTGTTCACGCCCCTGGCAATGGCGGTCGTGCTGGCCATGATGGCATCCTACCTGCTCTCCCGGACCCTGGTACCGACCATGGTCAAGTACCTGATCGCCAGCGAAGTCGATCGCTATCGGGAAGAAGGCGGACACACCGGCTCAGGCTTCTTCTGGTCTCTGCACCACCGCTTCGAGTTGCGGTTTGAGTGCTTCCGTAATAGCTACCGCCGGCTGCTGGCCTCGGCCCTCGCTCACCGCAAGGTCATGGCGCTCTGCTTCTTCCTGATCTGTGGCGCGTGCACGGCCCTGATTCCTTTCGTCGGCATGGACTTTTTTCCACAGGTGGACGCCGGACAGATCCGCCTCCATGTCCGCGCGCCTGCCGGGACCCGCGTGGAAGAAACCGAGCAGTACTTCGCGCAGGTAGAAGAAGCCATCCGGCAAATCATTCCGCCCCAGGAATTGACCGATATTCTCGACAACATCGGCCTCCCCTACAGCGGATTGAATATCGCGCTCAGCGATAGCGCAACCATCGGTCCGTTCGATGGCGAAATTCTGCTATCGCTGAATGCGGAGGGCCACAAGCCCACCTCCTACTACATCCGGGAAATGCGCCACCGTCTGGGCCGCCAGTTCCCCAATCTGACCTTTTTCTTCCAGCCGGCGGACATCGTGGGCCAGATTTTGAACTTCGGCCTGCCCGCTCCCATTGACGTCCAGGTGATTGGCCCCCTGAGTAACGCCAGGGCCAACTACCAGCTCGCCAGGCAGATGGAAGTCCAAATCGCGCGCATCCCCGGCGCCGTCGACGTGCACACGCACCAAGTAGTGGACGTACCGGAGATCCGCTTCAACGTAGACCGCACGCGCGCCGAGCAGCTTGGTCTCAGCCAGAAGGACGTCGCCAACAGCCTGCTGATCTCACTCAGCTCCAGCACGCAGATCCTGCCGAACTATTGGATCAATCCGCAGAATCAGGTCGACTATCCGGTGGCGGTGCAGACCCCCCAATACTGGATGGATTCCACCGACTCGCTGATGAGCACGCCAATCCGGCCGGGCACCGGGCACGGCACCCAGCTTCTCACCAACATCGCGCGTATGCAGCGCCGCACCACGGCTTCGGTGGTCAACCATTACAACGTGCAGCCGCTGTTTGATGTCTATGCCAATGTCCAGGATCGCGACCTCGGTACGGTAGCCCGGCAGATCGACCGCGTCATCGAGCGCTTCCGCCCCAAATTGCCCAAAGGCAGCTTTTTCGAGACGCGTGGTCAGGTGGCCACCATGCGGGAATCGTTTGTCGGTTTGGGCTTTGGCATGTTCTTCGCCATCCTGCTGGTCTATTTCGTCATGGTGGTGAACTTTCAATCCTGGCTGGATCCTTTTATTATCCTGATGGCCCTCCCCGGAGCTCTCTCTGGAATTGTGCTGATGCTTTTCCTGACCCAGACCACGATCAACGTTCCCTCGCTCATGGGCGCGATCATGAGCATTGGAGTCGCCACCGCCAATAGCATCCTACTCGTAAATTTCGCCAATGATCTGCGTCACGAAGGCGAAGATTCCGTCACCGCCGCCCTCGAAGCCGGCTACACTCGCCTGCGCCCGGTCATCATGACGGCGCTGGCTATGATTGTCGGCATGCTGCCCATGGCCCTCGGGCTC
>CAZMRK010000848.1:0-3831 GCA_964568355.1 uncultured Solibacteraceae bacterium
GATCGCCGTGCCGCCGGGCCGTTACCAGATCGAGGTAGTGCGCGGACTCTGCCACGAGGCCGCCGTGGAGTTCACGGAAGTCGGCGCCGGGCTGACCCACGTCGTGGATTTCGATATCCCGCTGCTTCAGGATCTGCATGCAAGCGGCTGGTACTCGGGCAACACGCACACACACTACCACCTGGAGATCGACGAGGATCCGGACGACCGGCTGCGCATGGTGCCGCCGGCCGAGGATCTGGACGTGAGCGTGATCAGCTACCTGATCCGCAACGATTCGCCCTATATCACCAATCGCTATCCGGTCGGACGCCTGCCCCAGTTCTCGCGCGACGGCACGATTATGGATATGGGCGAGGAAGCGCGCAACAACCGGACCTTCGGCGAGTTCGGTTATGGACACTGCCTGTTTCTGAACATCCCACGCGCGGTGGAACCGGTCTCGACCGGCTTGCTCTCGCGCGACGGCAAGGCGCCGGACTTCCCTACCCTCTCCATGCTCTGTGCCGAAGCTAAGAAGATCGGCGGCACCACGGTCTGGTGCCACAACGGCAGCGGCATGGAGGTTCCCGTGGCGGTGGCCCTGGGCGTGGTGGATGCCTATAACCTGGGCGATGGCCTGGAGGCCGATTACGAGCGCTACTACCAGTTTCTCAACTGCGGCTTCCACCTCCCGGCCTCCTGCGGCACGGACTGGTGGATCTACGACCACAACCGGGTCTTCGTGCGAGTGGAGGGGAACTTCACCTACGATTCGTGGATCGCAGGCCTGCGCGCCGGACGTACGTTTGTCTCCAATGGACCGCTGGTCGAGCTCACGGTCGAGGGCAAAGGACCGGGAGCCACGGTTGCGGCCAGCGAGCGGGTTCGTGTGCGAGCTCGCGCGCTGTCGCGTCTGCCGTTCGAACGCCTGGAGATCGTGCAGGATGGTCGCGTCGTGGCGGAGCAGGGGGCCGTCAACCGGCGGGAGGCGGTGCTCGAACGCGAATTGCCTGTGGAGCACGGCGGCTGGATGGCGGCGCGCGTGGCGGGCGGCGGCAAGACCCATGCCAATTTCACGGTCTTTGCCCACACCAGCCCGGTTTACCTGAGAGTCCAGGATACTCCGCACCGGAGGGCCGAGGCCGCCGGAGCGTTTGTAGATGAGATTGAAGCATCCATGCGTTTCGTCCGCAAGCGCTACAAGTTCGCCAAAGAGGCCGATCGCGCGCTGGCACTGGGGCGATTTGAGGCGGGCCGGCAGGTATTCGGGAAACTGATGCGGTGACGTCAAGGGTGCGGTGACACACAAAGTTCGTTGAGCCGGTCCAAAAAGAATCCGAATTTTCGCTTGACGTGACTAATTAGTCACGTTACTATTAAATCACGTAACGGCGAAAGGACGGATCAGATGACAATCGACGAAATGACCATCGACCTCGAACAGCACATCGAATGTAAAGCCGACATTGGCGATGTTTTCAAGCGGATGCTCTATCGTTTCGGCGAGGGCAGCACCAACCCGAACGGCGAATCCATGCAAATGATCCTGGAGCAATGGCCGGGTGGCCGCTGGTTTCGCGACCGCGGCAACGGCATAGGCCATCTCTGGGGACACGTGCAGGTGATCAAACCGCCGGTGCTTCTCGAATTGAGCGGCCCCATGTTCATGTCTTATCCGGCGATGAATCACGTCGAAATCAAGCTCGACCAGGCCCCGGGCGGAACCAGAGTAACCTTGCGCCATCGCGCGATCGGCATGATCTCGCCGCAGCACCGCGAGGGCATCGGGAATGGCTGGAAGCATTACCTGGAAAGCATTCAAAAAGACGCCGAAGCGCGCTGAGCGCCGGAACCGACATGTCTGACGACCTGGACGCGGTCTGGAAAGCGCTCTCGGATCCCACCCGGCGCGCGATCCTCGACCTGCTCCGCCATGGCCCGCGGACCACGACGCAGATCGTGGGAGAGTTCCCGCAACTGACTCGCTTCGGGGTCATGAAGCACATCGATGTCCTGCGCGAGGCGGGCCTGATCAACACGCGCGAAGAAGGCCGCCAACGCCTCAATTCGCTCAACGCGGTTCCCATCCGCCGCATCTACGAGCGCTGGGTCAGCCGCTACGAAGAGTTCTGGGCAGACCAACTGCTCCGTCTCAAGAACGATTTCCCGGAGGACCGCACTCCCAAGCGCGGCCCCCAAAACCCGCAACAGAACGACTAGCGGCGGATTCGTCCGCCCTGACAACGCAAACAGGAGAATACTGTGCAAACCAAAGACGCCATCCGTTATTCCTTGACCCTGGCCGATATGGCCGTCACGCGTGCCCTCGATCAGGTGGAAGACATTCCGCTCGCCTTTCCGACCGAACGCGGCGGCTGCCATCCGCTCTGGATCGCCGGCCACCTGGCCTTTGTCGAAGGAGTGACCCACGAAATTCTCACGGGCCGCCCCAATCCCGTTGCGGAGTGGGAGGCTCTCTTCGGGCGCGAGTCGGTCGCGACCGCCGACGCCAACCGCTACCCCACGCTAGCCGAGGCCCGCGGCCGCTATGCCGAACTGCGCCGCGCCAATCTGGAGTTTCTCGATTCGCTTAGCGAGGCCGACCTGGACACTCCGACCCGGACGCAACCACCGGACCTGGAGGAGTACTTCGCTACTTACGGCAAAGCACTACTGACCATCGCCATGCACCAGATGACGCACCGCGGCCAACTCACCGATACGTTCCGCATGGCCGGCCGCGCAGAGCGATCGCTCGCCGCATAGGCTGCGAGCAGATTCACGGGCTCAAGGTGCCAAGCCTTGTGGGGCCGGCTTCTGAAGCCCGCCCCACTTTGTAGGATAGTGATGCTAGCGGCGGGCTGCGGCGAGCAGACGGCGGACGGCTTGGCTCGAATCGAGCGCCAGGGCCTGGTGGGCCACTTCTCCGGCTTCCGCCAGCGTCCAGCGCGCGATGGCCCGCTTCAACTCCGGGATCAGCGGCGCGCTCACGCTGAACTCTTCCAGCCCCAAGCCCATCAGCAGCGGCGTGGCCAGCAGATCGGCTGCCAGTTCGCCGCAGAGCGCGACGCCTACGCCCGCTTCCCTGCCCGCCGCAACAGTCTGGCGGATCAGGCGCAAAACGGCCGGCTGGAACGGGTCGGCGATGGAGGCCACGCGAGCATTGGTGCGATCGGCGGCCATCACGTATTGCACCAGGTCGTTGGTGCCGATGCTGAGAAAATCCGCTTCGGCGGCCAACCGGTCGGCGACGGCCACCGCGGCGGGCACTTCGATCATCACCCCCACGCGCGGCGCCGGCAGGGCGAGTTCCGCTTGCACTTCGGCCAGCACGCCCCTGGCCTCGCGCAGCTCCGCCAGAGAGGAGATCATCGGCAGTAGTACTTCCACCGGATGCCCCACACCGGCACGCAGGAGGGCGCGCAATTGCGTGCGCAGCAGATCTCGCCGTCCGAGCGTCACGCGGATCCCGCGCCAGCCGAGAAACGGGTTGGCTTCCGCGCCGATTTCGACGTAAGGGAGGCTCTTGTCGCCGCCGGCATCGAGGGTGCGAATCACCAGCGGCCGCGAGCCCAGCGCTTCGGCCATGTCGCGATAGGCCTGATACTGCTCCTCCTCGTCCGGAGGCAACGCGCGGCCGAGAAAGAGAAATTCCGTGCGCGTAACCCCTACGCCTTCCGCGCCGCATTCCACCGCTTCGGCGGCTCCCGCGACGCTGTTGATGTTGGCAAATACGTGGATAGGGTGGCCGTCGCAGGTCTTCGCCGGGCGCAACCGTTCGGCTTGCGCCGCGGCGCGCGCCGCGAGCCAGGCCGTTCGCCGTTCTTCCAGTTCGCGCGCTTCCGCCGC
>CAZMRK010000849.1:0-3864 GCA_964568355.1 uncultured Solibacteraceae bacterium
CAAAGCGCGCGGAGTTCCGCTTTCCGAGGTACTGGGCGGGCGGGTGCGCGACCGCATCCGGCTTTACGGCAGCGCCGGGATGTACATGCCTCCGGAGGCATACGCGGCCGAGGCTGCCGCGATCGCGGCCCTGGGCTTTCGGGCCTACAAGATGCGCCCGGCCATGGGTCCGGATCAGGATCTGGAGACCGTACGCCTGATGCGCCAGGCAGTAGGGCCCGATTTCGACCTGATGGTGGATGCGCACACGTGGTGGCGCATGGGCAACCGCAGCTACGATTTCGCAACGGTGGAGCGGCTGGCCGAGGGAATGGCGGAGTACGACATCGCCTGGCTGGAAGAGCCGCTACCCCCGGACGACCACGAGGCATATCTCCGCCTGAAGGATAAGGACTACCTCCCGCTTGCGAGCGGGGAACACGAGCCCAACGAGCAACGCTATCTGGACCTGATCCTGAACGGAAGCGTCGACTACGTGCAGATGGACGTCTGCTGCCAGGGCGGCTTTGCCATGGGCCGCCGCCTGTTCACCGAGATCGCGCGGCAGGGGCTGCGCTTCGCGTTCCACAGTTGGGGCACGGCGCTGGAAGTGATTGCCGCGGCACACCTGGGGATCTGCTGGCCGGAACTGGTGGTGGAGTGGCTGGAATATCCCTGCTATTCGACGCCCACGCGGGCGGGGATGTATCCCTTTCCGCTGGCCTCCGAGGTGCTCAAAGACCCGCTCGATCTCGACCACGGCGACCTGATTGTCCCGCGAACTCCGGGGCTGGGAGTGGCCGTGGATGAGAGCGTCATCGAACGCTATCCCTGGGCGCCGGGCCCGTGGTCATACTTCCGCCTGGATTCGCCGGCCGAAACGTGGGAAATCACTTCCGACCACAGCGTCAAGTGGGAGAGCAAGTCCGCCGGATGAGCTCGGTCCGCTTCCGCTACTACGATCTGCTGGTACACGTCTTTGTGGTGATTCTGCTGATCTCCAATCTGGTGGGTCAGAAGATCACGGCGATTGGACCGTTTCGGATCAGCGGGGCGCAGTTATTCTTTCCGCTCACCTATATTTTTGGCGACGTATTCACCGAGGTTTACGGTTATGGCGCTTCGCGCCGCGCCATCTGGATCGGGTTTTTCGCCTCGGGCCTGCTGGCGGGGATGGGGATGTTCTCCGTCTGGCTGCCCCCGGCGCCGGGGTGGCACAACCAGGCGGCGTTTGCCGAGGTTTTCAATTTTGTTCCGCGCATGATCGCAGCCAGCCTGGCGGCCTTCTGGTGCGGCGAGTTCGCCAACTCCTACGTGATGGCCAAAATGAAGCTGCTGACCGGCGGGCGCCATCTGTGGAGCCGCACTCTGGGCTCGACCATTGTGGGCCAGGGCGTGGACACCATCGTAGTCATGAGCCTGGCCTTTGGCGGCACCATCGCACCGGCGCTGATCCTGAACCTGATCGTCTCCACTTACGTGGGCAAGGTGGTCTATGAAATCCTAGCGACTCCTCTAACTTACCTTGTGGTGAATTTCCTCAAACGGAGGGAAGGCGTGGACGTGTTCGATTTTGCGACCAGGTTCAGCCCGTTTCGCCGGGAGGACTAGTGCTCCGAACCGTGAAGTCCGCTCCCTTCCGGTCGCGGTTCGGTGGCGGAAGGGAACCGCGGACAGCAAGCGGACCAACTGAATCACCCGGTCAGAGGACTAGAATAAAGGGCATGCCAGAGACGTTGAAAATTGCGGATCGCGAGTTCCGTTCGCGCCTGATTGTCGGCACGGGGAAGTACCGCAGCTTCCAGGAGATGAAGCGCTGCCACGAAGCTACCGGAGCGGATATGGTCACCGTGGCGGTACGGCGCGTGAATCTGACGGACCGCAGCAAAGAGTCCCTGCTGGACTACATCGACCGGTCTGCCATCTTCATTCTCCCCAATACTGCGGGATGCTACTCCGCCGACGATGCCGTTCGGACGGCACGCCTGGCCCGGGAAGTAGGCCTTTCCAACTGGATCAAGCTTGAAGTGATCGGGGATGAAAAGACGCTGTTCCCCGATAACGAAGGTCTGCTCGAAGCCACCCGGATCCTGGTGAAGGAAGGCTTCGTCGTGCTGCCCTACACCAACGACGATGTGGTCAACGCGCGCAAACTGGTGGACGCCGGCGCCGCCGCGGTGATGCCGCTGGCCGCGCCCATCGGCTCCGGCATGGGCGTGCAGAACGTCGCCAACCTGCGGATTATGCGGGAAATGATCACGTCGGTGCCGCTCATTGTGGATGCCGGGGTGGGCACCGCATCGGACGCCGCGATCGCCATGGAACTGGGCGCCGACGGCGTGCTGATGAATACCGCCATCGCCGCCGCGGAAGACGCCGAAAAGATGGCTCGCGCCATGAAACTGGCCGTGGAGGCCGGTCGGCTGGCCTACGTGGCCGGGCGCATGGAGCGAAAGCTATACGCCAGCGCCAGCAGTCCGTTGGCGGGCGTCGTCGGGCGCTAGGGGCAGCATCGTTTCCCATAGCAGTAACTCGTCCGCTTTCACCCAGGAGGCCGGCTTTTCCCCCGGATCGGCCGGCCACGCACTATGTTACTATTCCGTTTTAAATCGGGAGCCAACACGTGAAAACCTACGAAAGCAAGGACGTTCGGAACGTCGGTGTGGTGGGCCACGGCGATTCCGGGAAGACGACGCTCACCGCCGGGTTGCTGTTCACCGCCGGAGCGACCAACCGCTTGCTACGCGTGGACGAAGGCAATACCGTAACCGATTTTGACGAGGAGGAGGTTCAGCGCAAGATCTCCATCTCTACGGCGATCGCGGCTTTCGAATGGAAGAAGGCCAAGATCAACCTGCTAGATACGCCGGGATACAACATCTTCCTGAACGATACCCGTGCCGCCCTGGTAGCCGCCGACGCCGCCCTGGTGGCGATCGACGCAGTAGCCGGCGTGGAGGTCCAGACCGAAAAGGTATGGCAGTTCGCAAGCGATTTTCAGCTCCCGAGAGCATTCATCATCAATAAATTAGATCGCGAACGAGCCTCTTTTCAGCGGGCCTTGGAGAGCGTCCACGAGTTCTTCGGGCGGACGGCCATCCCGATCCAGATCCCCATCGGCAGCGAGCGCGACTTCAAGGGGGTGATCGACCTGATCGGCATGAAGGCTTACACCTACACGCCGGACGGCGACGGCAAGGGCAAAGAAGCCGATATTCCGGCAGATATGGAAGAAGCCGCGCGGGCGGCGCACGAAGCGCTGGTGGAGATGGTGGCGGAAGGCAATGACGCGCTGCTGGAGGAATTCTTTGAGAAAGGCACGCTGCCGGTCGAACATATTCTGGAAGGTTTACAGTTGGCTATCCGGCAGATGCGGCTTTTCCCGGTGCTGTGCTCCTCCGGACTGCACAATATCGGGACCGACCGGATCTTGAGTTTCATCGCGGAAAACCTGCCGGCGCCGGTCGAGCGCAATGCCCCGCCCGCCAAGGTGAACGGGGAGGAAGTGACGCGCCAGATATCCGGCACCGAGCCCTGTACCCTATTTGTATTTAAGACAACTGCCGATCCCTTTGCTGGGCGTATCTCTTACTTCAAGGTGTACTCCGGTACGCTCAAAAATGACGCGAACCTGCAGAACATTACGAGGAACTCGGCAGAACGGCTCTCGCACATCGGGACGCCGTTCGGGAAGGCGATCAACCCGGTTCCAGAACTGCATGCCGGCGACATCGGCGCGGTCGCCAAGCTGAAAGATACGCTGACGGGAGACACGCTGGGCGAGAAAGGCCAGCAGGTGCAGTATTTACCGGTGAATCTTCCGGAGCCTTCGATCGCCTTCGCGATCGAGGCCAAATCACGGCAGGACGAAGACCGCATGGGCAA
>CAZMRK010000850.1:0-5306 GCA_964568355.1 uncultured Solibacteraceae bacterium
CCGACAGACGGCGGTCAAGTTTTAAGTTTATCGATAAACTATTGGCACTTGCCTTCATTTTGGTGCGGTAGCATAATAGTCCTCGATGAGGGTGACGGCGGCTGGTGTGCTGTTTGCATTTGCGCTCCCCGTATGGTCAGCCGATGCGCGAGCGAGAGAGATTCTGCAGCACCGCTGCTGGGGCTGCCATGGTGTGGCGCAAATGTCGGGGCTGGATCTGCGCAGCCGGCAGGCCATGCTAAAAGGAGGCAGCCGCGGCCCCGCGATCGTGCCAGGGGATCCGGATCACAGCATATTGTGCGAAGCGATCGGCCGCCGCGGCGAACTGAAGATGCCGCCTGGGAAGGAGGCGCTTTCGCCCGGCGAGGTGGAAGTGATTCGTCTCTGGGTAAAGGCCGGAGCCGCCTGGGAAGCGGAAGTTACCGGCCGGAGCGATCAGGAGGAAGAGCCCTCGTGGTGGTCGTTTCGCCGGCCAAAGCGGCCGCCAATCCCAGCAGGTCGGAAGGCCGGCTGGGTGCACAATCCGATTGACGCCTTTATCCTGCAAAAACTGGAACAAAACGGACTGGCACCCGCGCCCGCAGCGGACCGCGCAACCCTGATCCGCCGTGTTTATTATGATCTGACGGGCATGCCACCGGCTCCGGAGGCGATCGAGTCTTTCGTAAACGACCGGGCGCCTGATGCCTATGCGAAGTTGGTGGACAGTCTGCTCGCCTCGCCGCGATACGGCGAAGCGTGGGCGAAGCACTGGCTCGACCTGGTCCGCTACGCTGATTCCGGCGGATTTCAGACCGACGTTTACTTTCGCAATGCCTGGCGCTACCGCGATTACGTCATCCGGGCATTCAATGACGACAAGCCGTACGATCGATTCCTGCAGGAACAGATCGCCGGCGACGAAATGTGGCCGGACAACCTGGATCTTGCCGGCACCTACGAGATTTCGGCAACCAAGCTACAACATCTGCAGGCTCGCATTGCGACGGGACTCTATACATTCGGGCCGGAAGTACACGAATCGAACCTGGATGCCCGCCGCCTGACATACGAGAAGCTGACGGACTGGGTGGATACGACGGGCAGCGTCTTCCTGGGACTAACCTTTGGCTGTGCCCGGTGCCACGATCACAAGTTTGATCCGATCACACAGCGCGACTATTTCCGCCTACAAGCGGTATTTGCCTATAGTGCGGAGACCGATGTTCCTGTGGTAAGCGGGATGTCGATGCGAGATTTCAGCCAGCATTATCCACGGCTGCTGGCAGTGGTGGAGGCACGAACTGCTTATCGACAGTTTGAAAGGTCGGTGCGAGAGAGGCTGGTTCGCGCAGCCAGAGGACGATTTTCAGCAGAAGTCGTGCATGCCTACGATACCCCAGAGGGGAAACGGACCGAGGAGCAGAAGCGTACAGCCAAACCCCTGGCGGAGGCGGTGAAGACGATCAATCCGGACAAGGACCTGAATCCGGAAGAGCGAGAGCAGCGAAAGGCGCTGGCGGAGCGCATCGCCAAAGCGGTGCTCGAAATACCCGAGCAGGATGCACAGAAGGTCCCGTATGAAGGTCTGTTCGAAATTCCCACGGCGACGGTGTTGACGCATCGTGCTCCCGAACTGGTACCGGAAGTGCAGGTGCTCCAGAGAGGCGATCTCGGCCATGGAATAGAAAAGGTGGAGGCAGGGCTGCCGGCGTTCCTGGGGAGTGTTCCGGTCATTGAACCTGCCGGGGGTCATACCATTCCACAGGCGCGAAAGACGCTGGCCCTATGGCTGAGCCGTCCCGATCATCCACTTACGGCACGAGTGTTGGTGAATCGAGTGTGGGCCTGGCATTTCGGGCGCGGAATTGTTTCGACGCCGAGCGACTTCGGGAGACAGGGACAAGCGCCAAGCCACGCGGAATTGCTGGACTGGCTGGCGACTGAGTTCACGTCCGGGGGCTGGAGCATCAAGTCCCTGCACCGGCTGATCCTGCTTTCGAACACGTACCAGATGACCAGCCGCTCCGCAAACGCGGAGGCGATGCGCAAGGATCCGGAAAACCGGCTGCTCTGGAGAATGAACCGGCGGCGCCTGGAGGCAGAGTCCCTCTGGGACAGCATACATACCGTGGCCGGCACGCTGAACTTGAAGATGGGCGGCCGCCCGGTTGTACCGCCGTTAGGGAAGGACGAGATGGATGGGCTGGCCAGCAAATGGCAGTGGCCGGTCTCAGCGGATCCGCAGGAGCAGAACCGGCGCGGCATTTACATCCTGGTGCGACGGAACTTTCCATTTCCGATGTTCGAGGTATTTGACGCTCCCGATACCGCAGCGAGCTGCCCCCGGCGGGATGTGACGAACGTCCCTACCCAGGCTTTGTGGATGCTGAATAACCGGGCGGCTTTCGAGCAAGCTCGGGCGTTCGCGGAGAAATTGCTTGGGACATACGGACCGGACCCACGGAGATTTGTAGCGGAGGCTTGGGTGCGAGCTTTAGGCCGCAGGCCATCGATCGGCGAGGTGCGTGAAGCGCTGGAACTGGTCAGCCGCCTGGCGGATCAGCATCCGGGTGAGCCCGCTTCCGAAGCATTGACGAAACTGTGCCTGGCGCTCTTCAATTTGAACGAGTTTTCCTATGTGGACTGAACAACTGGGTGCCGCCACACGGCGCGAGTTTCTAAAACGATCGAGCTTCGGCTTTGGCTCGCTGGCTTTGGCCGAGTTGCTAAACAGTGAAGATGCCTGGAGCGCAACGCCGACTGAAACCGATCCTCTCAGCCCGAAGCGACCGCATTTTGCGGCGAAGGCCAAGAGCGCGATCTTCCTCTTTATGGAAGGCGGTCCCAGCCATATGGACACCTTCGACCCAAAGCACGAATTGACGCGCTTCGACGGGCACCCGTTGCCGCCGAGCTTCCACGCAGCGGATCTGAATCTGCAGTTCATCAAGGCCTCCGATGCCAAGCTGATGGGAAGCCGGAGGAAGTTCCAAAAGTACGGACAGTCCGGTCTGGAGATCTCGGACCTTTTCGCCCATGTGGCACAGTTCGCCGATGACCTGGCGATCATCCGATCGTGCTATCACGAATCGTTCATCCACGGTCCGGCGCTGCGGCTGCTGCATACCGGTTCGATCCGCCTGGGCCATCCGAGCGCCGGAGCATGGATGATCTACGGACTGGGCAGCGAGTCTCGCAACCTGCCGGGATACGTGGTGATGTCGGAGTCGAACGCCACATCGGACAAGTCGCTGTTCGGCTCGGGATTCCTACCCGCCGTCTATCAGGGCACGATGATGCGGACAGAGGGAGCTCCCATCGAAAACCTCACGCCCCCACCGGAAATCAGCCGGGCAGAGCAGCGGCTGATTCTGGACCGGATTGCGATGTGGAATGAACGCCATCGCGAAGAGCGTTCCGACGACACGAACTTGAGCGGGAGGATTGCCAATTACGAACTGGCGTTCCGGATGCAGATGGCGGCTCCGGAGCTGCTGGACATCTCGCGTGAGCCGGAGCACATCCGTAAAGCTTACGGCATGGACGAGAAGCGGACCGCGAAGTTCGGGAGGATGTGCCTATTGGCGCGCCGGATGGTAGAGCGGGGTGTACGTTACGTCCACCTGTACAAATCCGATTGGGATGGGCACGGTGAATGCGATCAAAACCACCAGCGAAGCGCAGGGGCGGTAGATCAGCCGATCGCGGGCCTGCTAGGCGACTTGAAGCAGCGCGGACTGCTGGAAAGCACGCTGGTCGTGTGGACGGGCGAGTTCGGCCGAACCCCGATTATGCAGGGGCAGAATGGGCGCGATCATAACCCTTACGGGTTCTCTACCTGGATGGCGGGAGGCGGAATCCGGGGCGGAAAAGCGATCGGCGCCACTGACGATTTCGGTTTTCGGGCGGTTGAGGACCGCGTGCATGTCAACGACTTGCACGCCACTATGCTTTCGCTGCTGGGGCTGGACCACCAGAAGCTGACCTATTTCTTTCAGGGCCGCGATTTCCGGCTCACCGATGTGGGCGGCGGGAACAATCTGTACAGCCGCTTAGTTTAACGATAAACTTTAGGGTTGACTTCGATTTTTGGTTTGCAGGACAATGGAGCGGTCACATTCCGACCCGATCGCGCAGAAGGAGAACACGGGAGTAATGGCGAGTAGAGCTAGATGGATCGCCGGCCTATCCATGGCGCTGGTTTTCCCGGCTTTGGCGCAAGTCAGGCCCTCGGGTGAGAGCACCGCGCGCGAGGTTCTCGAAAAACACTGCACGGGTTGCCACGGGGCGGCGGAGATGTCCGGCCTCGACCTGCGGCAGCGCGAATCCATCCTGAAGGGCGGCAAGAGGGGGGCTGCGGTTGTACCTGGCAACCCCGATCAGAGCCTGCTGTACCAGGCGGTGGTGGGAAGCGGCGAACTAAAGATGCCGCCGGGGAAACAAAAGCTCTCCGCAGCGGAGATCGAGACTCTGAGGAGTTGGATCCGTGACGGTGCACGCTCGGATTCCGAGGCGGCGAAGAAGATGGAGCCCTCCTGGTGGTCTTTCCGCCAGGCGCGACGACCCGCAATTCCGGCGGTCAAGCGGACGGATTGGGTCCGGAATCCCATTGACGCTTTCGTCCTGCATACGCTCGAAGAAAAGGGCTTGGCTCCCACGGCGCGGACCGACAAGATCACGCTGGCACGACGGATCTATTTTGACGTGACCGGACTGCCCCCGAAGCCGGAGGAGATTGACGCATTTCTTGCCGATTCCTCCGCGGACGCCTATTCCAAGCTGGTGGACAAGCTGCTGGCATCGCCACGCTTCGGCGAGACGTGGGGGAGGCACTGGCTGGACGTTGTACGGTATGCGGAGTCGGGTGGATTCGAAACCGACATCTATTTTCCGAACGCGTGGCGCTATCGGGACTACGTGATTCAATCCTTCAACGAGGACAAGCCGTATGACCGGTTCATCCAGGAACAAGTGGCGGCGGACGAGCTGTGGCCGGACACGCTGGAACTGGAAGGCAGCTATTACATCCCGAAGGAGAAGCAGAAGCACCTGGAAGCGAGGATCGGCACGGGCTTGTTCACGCTGGGGCCAGTGTTGCATGAATCGGCATTGGACGGCGAGTTTATCCGTACCGAGCGCTTGGCGGATGCGGTAGATGTAACCGGCGCGGCGTTCTTAGGCTTGACCATCGGGTGCGCACGTTGCCACGATCACAAGTTCGATCCCATTACACAGAAAGACTACTACCGGCTGAGCACCGTATTCCTGGGGAGTGAAGCGAAAGAGATTCCGGTCGTACATGAGATGTCGGTGTTCGACTACTA
>CAZMRK010000851.1:0-9654 GCA_964568355.1 uncultured Solibacteraceae bacterium
TAATCATAGGACGTTTCACTAAGCACTTGCTATCTTGAAAGTATGTCCCGTATGTTGGAAGAGATCCGGCAGCAGCCGGTGGCTCTGGAGCGCACGTTATCCGGTGAGATCCGGCGCATCGAGCGATTCAAGCAACTGGTGGAGCGGCACAAGCCGCGCCTGATTGTGCTGGCTGCCCGCGGCACATCCGACAACGCCGCGCTGTTCGGCCGCTATCTGCTGGAGATCACCACCGGCATTCCGGTGTCGCTGGCCGCGCCTTCGATCTATACGCTATATGGAGCGAAAGTAGATTATCGCGACACGCTGGTAGTGGCGATTTCTCAATCGGGCGAATCGACGGACACCAACCTGGTGCTGGAACGCGCGCGGGAGCAGGGCGCCGTAACGGTGGGAATCACCAACGAGCCGGCCAGTTCGCTGGCCAAACTCGCGGAGCACGTCTTTCTGGTCCGCGCCGGAAAGGAAAAGAGCGTCGCGGCGACCAAAACCTATACCGGGCAGGTACTCATCCTGTACCTGCTGGTCTACGCGCTGGGCGGCAGGATTCGGGTGGACGATCTGAAACGCCTGCCGGAATGGACCGAGATGGCTCTCGGTATCGAGCCGGAGATCGCGGCCTTTTCCGAGCGCTATCGCTTCATGGATCACGCGGTCGTGGTGGGGCGCGGGCTGAATTATTCCAATGCCTATGAATTCGCGCTCAAGCTGATGGAGACCTGCTACGTAGTGGCCGAGCGCTTTTCTTCCGCGGATTTCCAGCACGGCCCGATTGCCCTGGTGGAGCCGAGTTTCCCGGTATTTCTCTTCTCGCCCTCCGGCGTGACCTGGCCCTCCATGCGCGAAATGATTACGCGCCTGCGCGACTTAAAGGCCGAAACTGTGTTAATCACAGATGCCGGGAACAAGGAGGCGCCGGATCTCTCCCCGCGCGTGATCCGTCTTCCCAAGAAGCTGCCTGAGCTGTTTACTCCGATCCCGTACATCATTCCGGCGCAGCTTTTCGCCGCGTGCCTGGCGGGCCAAAAGGGCCTGAATCCCGACCATCCCCGCACGCTGAGCAAAGTTACGCTTACACTTTAATTACAGAAAACCACGTTCGGAAAGTACCAGGACTGATAACTTCCCCCCTTCTGTTTTGGCTAAGTTGAGGTAGTGTAGCGGCGCAATTCCGTTATATAATTCTCTCACTGCCGGAGGGTAGTCATCTATGAAAAAAAGTATTGCGCTGCTAGTAGTAGCGCTATACGGAGCCGTGTCGCTCTGCTACGGACAAGAGGTCCGGGCAAGTATCTCGGGGATTGTCAGTGACCCGAGCGGGGCTCCGGTAGCGGGAGCTTCGGTGTCGGTGACCAGCGTCTCCACGAACACGAGCGTCACCACTCAAACGAATGATACCGGAAATTACCTTACTCCATTTTTGCCGCCTGGCACTTATGTATTGACGGTTGAGCATACCGGGTTCAAGAAATATCTCCAGGAAAACATTGTTTTGCAGGCGCTGGACAAAGCCCGCATTGACGTGCAGCTCTCCCTGGGAACGCTGGCCGATAGCGTAACCGTCAGTTCCGCCGTCTCGGCGCTGCAGACGGAAACGGCCAGCCGCGGGCAGAACATCTCCAACGAGCTGATCGCGAACATCCCGACGCAGGGACGCAATCCGTTCCAGATTGCCTGGGCCGCTCCAGGCGTGGTCAAGACCGGAGGCTGGCGTTATCTGCGGTCGTTCGATATCGGCGGCACGTCGGGATTTTCGGTCAACGGCGGACGCAACCAGGAAAACGAAGTCCTGCTGGACGGCATCAGCAATGTGCAGTCCAGCCGCCAGGTGATCCACGTTCCTACGATGGAATCCGTGCAGGAGTTCAAGGTCCAGACCAACACCTATGACGCTCAATACGGGCGCACCGGCGGAGGCATCGTCACAATCGTAACCAAGTCCGGCTCGAATCAGCTCCACGGCACGGCTTATGAGTATTTCCAGAATGACAAGCTGAACGCCAACCAGTTCGAGCTGAACGCCGGCGGCATTCCAAAATCACCCAACCACATCAATGCCTTCGGCTTTGAAGTGGGAGGGCCGGTGCTGATTCCGAAAGTCATCAACGGCAAGGACAAGCTGTTCTGGATGCTGGCTTACGAAGGAATGCGGCAGCGTTCCGCCGATCCGGGTGTGGTCACGGTACCGCAGATGGACTGGCGCACGGGCGATTTCTCTTCGCTGCTCAATGCGCAGGGCCAGCAGGTGCTGATCTATGACCCATTGACCACCGCGGCGGACGGGTCGCGACAGCCTTTCGCCGGCAACCGGATCCCGAACAGCCGCCTGAATCCGATCGCCGTCAATGCGCTGCAATACTATCCGGCTCCGACCTCGGCCGGAGTCGGCCCGGCGCACGTCCAGAACTATCCGTATCCTTCGCGCTGGGTAGGCGACTTGAACCAGTGGATCGGCCGTTTCGACTACTACATCAACCCCAGGAACACGGTCTATTTCCGCTACGGCCAGAATCCCTATTCCGAGTACCGCGGGCTGGTCTTTGTCACCGATCCTTCGCAAAAGAATCCGGCCGAGCCGACCGGCAATTCGCCCCTGATTCGCAACGGCCGCAACTGGACCTTTGACTGGACCTCCACGCTGAGTCCCCGCATGACGCTCGATCTCCGCGCGGGGCTCAACCGGTGGGAAGAGACGACCGGCAACAGCTTCGGGTCCGGCTTTGATCCGCAGCAACTCGGATTCGACTCCTCGCTGGTCAGCCAGTTCACGCGCCGACAGTTTCCGTACTTCACCTTCGGCAACGGCACCTACCAGGCGATGGGATCGAGCCGGCTGCTAAACTACGGCGCCAACGATGTTTATACGCTCCAGCCGAACCTGAACCTGGTGGTGGGCAAACACTTCCTGAAGTTCGGCGGCGAAATCCGCAAGTACAACGACAACACCTTGAATCCGGGTATGGCCGCCGGACAGTATGAGTTTTCGAAGAACTGGACCCAGGCGAACTCCAACCGTGCCGATGCCGTTTCGGGCAACGAAATAGCGACGTTTCTATTGGGATATCCTACCAGCGCGTATGTGGATCGCAACATCGACCCGGCGTTCACCCACTTCTACTACGCCTTCTTCTTCCAGGACGACTGGAAAGTGACTTCCCGGCTAACGGTCAATCTGGGCCTGCGCTGGGACTATGAAGCTCCGGCGACCGAGCGCTACAACCGCATGCTGCTGGGGCTGGATCTCAATGCCGCAAGCCCCATTGCCTCCCAGGTGCAGGGATTGAACCTGAAGGGCCAGGCGCTGTTTGCCGACGTGAACGGCCAGCCGCGCGGATCGTTCCAGCCGGACCGGAACAACTTCGGCCCGCGCGTCGGCGCGGCCTACCGCCTGGGGGAGAAATGGGTGATTCGCGGCGGTTACGGGCTATACTACCTGGGGCAAAATGCCACTGGCAGCAACCAGGGGTTCAGCCAGCGCACCAATGCCGTGGTTTCCACCGATGGGCTGACGCCGGCAGTGAACCTGTCCAATGCATTCGCTCTGCAACCCGGCGGACAATTGCTGGCCCCCATCGGCAACAGCCAGGGCGCAGCCAGCTTCCTGGGGCAGGCGATCGGAGTCAACTGGCTGAACCGGCCGCTGCCGTATTCGCACCAGTACTCGTTCGACATCCAGCGCGAATTGCCGGGCAACCTGCTGGTGGAGGTCGGCTACATCGGCAACCAGACGCGCAAGCTGCCGATCAATGGCTCGAATAACGTGGTGCCGAACTACGTTCCTACCTCGGAGCTGAACCGGAGAACCTCCACCGGAGCCATTGACACGGCCTACTACACCGCGCAGGTACCCAACCCGATGGCCGGGCTGATTCCGCTGAATGCCTCGCTGAACGGAGCCACGATCCAGCGCCAATACCTGCTCTATGCGTATCCCCAATACATTTTCAACACGGGCAGCGGCATTAACAGCTTCCCGATCGGCCGGCAGCGCTATGACAGCTTCCAGGCGAAAGTGACGAAGCGATTCGCCAACGGGTTCACCTTCCTGGCCAGCTACACGATCAGCAAGACTCTGGAGCAGGTGAGCCTGCTGAATCCTCAGGATCTGAACCTGGCCAATCCCGAGGCGACCCCCTTGATCAAGCAGCCGGCGGATCAGATCGACATTCCGCAGAAGTTCAACTTCACGGGTGTCTACGAACTGCCCTTCGGGAAAGGCAAGATGTGGGCGAAGGATGTCCCCAAGGCCGTGGATTTCCTGATCGGCGGGTGGGAGCTGAACTGGAACGTCACCTATATGAGCGGCTTCGCGGTGAACTACCCGAACGCCGCCCAGGTGCGTCCCGGCAGCGCCGCGCTCAGCGACCCGACCATCTCGCAGTGGTTCAACACCTCGCTTTGGCAGGACCCCAACACGGGCAAACTGGTGGGCGCGCAGGAACCGTATACGCTGCGCAACTTCCCCCTGCGCTTCAGCGATGTGCGGCTACCCGGATATCAGAACTGGGACGCTTCCGTTTCGAAGTTCTTCCCCATCCACGAAAGAATCCGGATGCAGTTCCGGTTCGAGGCGGTGAACGCCTTGAATCATCCCTGGTTCACCAGTCTGGCGTCGGTGGATGTGACCAATCCGCAGTTCGGCAGATTGAATCCGGTGCAGAATAACCTGCCGCGATTCCTGAAGCTGGGTCTGAATTTGCAGTGGTAGGAGCCGGACGCCGACGCGGCACACGGAAACGGTGCGCCGCGCAAGCCCGGGCGTTGACGGAATGTCGACGCCCGGGACGGCGGCCAATCAGAACTTATAGAGCGGGGGTTTGACGTTCTTGACGCGCATGTAGACTTCGGCCTGGCCGCGGTGATGGGCGGTATGAGTGAAGTAAGCCCAGAGCCGCTCAAAGCCGATCATTTGCCGCCCGGAGGGACCGGACACGGCGTGAAGCTGGTCTTCGGTCGTCTGGTTGAACGCCTTGGTGCAGAACTCGAAAGAATCTTTCAGAAACTGCACGGTGGCGGCTTTGTCAAATTTGGCGTTTTCTTTGAACGCGGCGGCAATGCCTTCCGGGACTGTTGGAGCTTTTAGTCCGCTGACCAGCGCGAAATTGTTGTTGTTCGCCATGGCGATATGCACCATCAACTTCCCGAAACACATCTCCTCGGGATTAGGTTTGAAATCGTAGTTCTCGGCCGGCATGGCCTCGGCAACCGCGACCGTAAACTCGGCGCTGGTCTGCCAATGCTTCGCAAACATCTCCTTGGCGCCTTGTCCGAAGACGGGTAGCGCTGCCGCCAGGCAGGCCGTAACCACAAGCAGTCGTTTCATGCATCCTCCCGTACCGTGACATGGTACTCTACCCAGGCACGCGATTGAAATACGAGACGGCTCCGCGGGATGGCGGCCGCAGGGCCACGAGCAAGCGGATCCACCGAATCGCCCCGTCCCTGCCCTAAAACTGAATCCGCCCCGAAACCTGGAATTCCCGAGCGAACCCGTCCTGGCCGGTGATCGATCCGAACGTCGCGCTGGTCGGGGTGACCACCGGGTCATTCAGGTTCGGGTGATTCATGCAGTTGAAACAGTCGAGGCGCAACAGGAATCTCAGCCGGTCATTCACGGGGAAGCCCTTGATCGCGGAGAAATTCCATAGTGCCTGGCCATCCCCCCGGATGCCGTTGAAGCGCAGCGGGAAGGTTCTCAGGTTGCTCGCCAACTGCTGGGACGAACTGCGGTTGAAGCCGGCATCGACGTTGAACCAGTGGTCCACCGACCGTTCGCCCTTCGGCAGCGGAATATCGTTGATATCGCCGTTGAAGATGATGTTCCCCCAGGTGAGGGCGGCGCCGCTTTGCCGGGAAACCACGCCATCCAACTGCCAGCCACCGATCGCATAGTCGAGTGCCTTCGGAACGTGCGATGCCAGGGCGCGCCCTCTCCCGAACGGCAACTCCCAAATCCCGCTGAGAACCAGGCGATGCGGGCGGTCCGTGGTGCTGATCCCGTACCAGGGCTGCGTGTCGGATGTGTTCAGGTAGCTGACGGCATCCAGGTTTTTCGAGAACGTGTACGCCACATTCAAGGTGAACCCGCGCGAGAAGCGCTTCACCACCTGCGCCTGCAATGCGTGATACCAGCCGAAGCCGATCGGCTCCATTTCCTGGATGCTGCCGAACTCCGGATACGGCCGCAGCAGATCGGAGCGGGTGATGGTCCTGCCGTAAACGCTGCTCAATCCGTAGAACGGGTTCGGGAACGTCTGGCTCAGGAAGTTGATCGTGCTCTGGTCGCGCGCGCCGGTCCGGCTGAGATACGCCGGATTCGAAGCGTTCAGCTCGCGATTGACCTGCACCCGAATCGAATGGTTGCCGACGTAGCTGCCTTCCACCAGGAAGCTGCCGGGCAGTTCGCGCTGCACGCCAAAGGACCAGCGCTGCGTATACGGCTGGACGCGATCCAGAGGATAGACGGTGAGCGCCTGGCCGAGGTTGGTCGCCAGTCCGCCCGAGGCTCCCGCGGGCGCGATCAGGCCTGTCGGAAACGGATTCGCGAGCGTCGCGTTGTAGGTCAGACCGTTGTCGTAGCTCGCGATGATGGGTGTGGAGGCGCTGAAGCCGGTCTGGATCGCCGGGGACCGGTTGGTGCCCAGGGTGTCGTAGTAGATTCCGTAGCCCCCGCGGAACACTGTCTTGGAATCCAACTGGTAGGCCAGGCCGATGCGCGGCAGCAGCGCAACGGCCTGTTGCGACCACAGCTCGCGGCCGCTTCCTCCGCCGGTGAAGCGCAGCCCGCCGAGCACTTGAAAAGCGCTCACGGGCAATTCCGGAATCGGCGTGCCCGCCGCGTAATTCGCCAGGGCCTGCGCCTGAATCGGATTGACGGCGGTGTAGTCGAACCCCTTCACGGAGCGATCGAAACGCTCCGTCTCCGGAGACTCGTGTTCCAGGCGGAGCCCGATGTTGAGCGTCAGCTTGGGCGTCACCTTCCAGTCATCCTGCAGGAAGAGCCCCGTATAAAACTCCTGCGTGGCATAGCTGGCGCTCCGCGTCATCTGTCCGCCGGGTACTCCCAGGAGGAAAGATGCCATGTCCTGCCCGAAGGGCGCCGCCGGCGAAGTATTCAGAGGCCCGCTGGTGTAAGTGGAGCTGAACGTGAGCTGCGGAGTTACGTCATAGGGATAGCGGGCGGCAAAGGCGCGATACAGGCGAACGTCCGCGCCATAGTGGAAGCTGTGATTGCCGTGCAGCGTCGTGAGGCTGGCGTTCAGGCTGTGCACGATCCCGGTGTTTGTGCCGTCGCCCACCGAGGTCTCCGCGAATCCCCGAAATGACGAAAAAGTGGTTTTCGGAAACGTGACCAGGTCCTTCGGCAGCAGGTTCAGGAGATTTTGAGAGAAGCCGAGCGTCGACAGGTCCATGCCGCGGCTCTCCTGCGTTTCCGGGAAGTCCTGCTGGGTGATTCCGTAGCGGACATTCAGAATGGTCGTCGGACTGAATACATACACCTCATCGAGCGCCAGCCCGCGATTGGTGCGGTGATTGTCGATTCCGGTAGTGGGGTTGTTGTACCAGAGGTTTTCGCGCTCGAACCATTTGTCGTAATCGAGGCGCAGGAACATACGGTTGCGCTCGCTGAAATTCTGATCGATGCGCAGGAAGTTCACCCAATAGTCTTGCTCCGGGTCGCCACCGTGAAATTGTTGGAGCCGTCGGCCGCGCCCGCGGAGGTCGGACTGGGCCAGTACTTCGCCATTGCCGCGGCCACCGGATTCAGCCGGCTGGCGGGAATGATGTTGTTCGGAATCGGGCTGCGCTGGAACTGGCCGTTTGCGAGCGCGACGGTCGAAAGCGGATCGTAGATCTGATATTGCGGCCCCAGCTTCAAAAGCGCGGAGAGGTCGCCGGATCTTTCGGCCGCCGTCGGCACCGAGGTCAGCAGCGTTTGCGGCGTGCCCCACTTGTTCGCTTCGTACACGTAGGAAAAGAACGTCTTGCTTTTCCCGTTGTAAATCCGCGGCAGCAGGACCGGCCCGCTGAGCGACGCGCCGTAGCGATTGTCCTGATATACCGCCTTCTTCTGGCCGGCGCGGTTGGCGAAAAGGTCCGGCGCGTTCAGGAAGCTGCCGCCAAGGTATTCATGAATCTCACCGTGAAATTGATTCGCGCCGCTGGTGGTGATGGTGTTGATCACTGCTCCCGGCGTATGCCCGACCGAGGAGTCATAGATCGTGCTCATCACCTTGAACTCCGCGACCGCGGCCTGCGGAGCGGAAAACGCAATCCTGGGCGAGGAGCCGGCTGCGAATGTATTCGGCACCCCGTCGATCGAGAACTCGTTGGAACCGACCGAGTTGCCGTCGGTCGTCACCGAGGAGGTCCCGCTGTTAAAAGCCGCCTTATTGATCTGAATTCCCGTAGTCCGGATGGTGCCCGGGACCAGCGTGACCAGCTCCGCCGGGTTGCCCGATGCCACCGGGAGTTCGGTCATGCGGCGGGTATCCACCACCTGGCCCAGCGAGGAATCGCCGGTCTGCAGCAAAGGCGTCGATTCCTTCACCTCGATGCTCTGCGCGACGTCGCCCAGGGTTAGCGGAAGCTCGACATCGACCGTATCGTTGACCCGGATCTCGATCCCCGGACGCCGCAGCTTTTGAAAACCCGCAAGCTCCACATCCACGTCGTAGATGCCCGGCAGCAGATACGGAATCCGGAACACCCCCGCCTCATTGGTGCGGGAGCCGAATTCGGCCCCGGTCTGGCGGTTGGTGGCTGCCACGCGGGCGCCGGCGAGCACCGCTCCGGAAGGATCAACCACCCTCCCGGTCAGCGTTCCGCGCGATTCCTGGGCGAAACACGAGATCGGCAGCAAGAGAAGAGAGAGCAGAGCGAACGGATTGCGAAAATGCATACGAGTACCGCTCGATCTTAGGCGGCGTACCCCGGGTTCCCAAAAGAGAGTCACGGTCACGTAACGTTACACCGAAGGGGCTTCGCCGACGCCAACCTGCTGTAAAATAAGCTGGTATGCGGGATGTCCCCTCAGCCGGAAATCTGAACGGCATCAGCTCCGAGGAGGCTCGGCGTGAGCTTCAGCGAGTGCTGGATTCCAGGACTTTTCTGGCCGCCCCGCAGCTCCGCAGGTTCCTCGAGTTCGTCGCCGACGCGGCCATCGAGGGACGCCCGGACGAGATCAAAGAGTATACGATCGGCACCCACGTCTTCAGCCGCAGGGATTTCGACCCCCGCGCGGACACGCTCGTGCGAACCCAGGCGAGCCGCCTCCGCGCCCGCCTGGAGACCTATTTCCGCGACGAAGGCGCCGGCGACGAAGGGTTGATTGAGATTCCCAAGGGCGGGTATGTGCCCCGTTTTGATCGCCGGGCTGTCGGTACCGAAATTGAACCGGCGGGCGCGCCCGCAGTCACTCGCCAGGCCCGGCGCTTCTGGCCGCCGCCTGCCGGCTTCGCCTGGAGCGCCCTGGCGGTGGTTGCGCTGGCGGCCGCCTTCCAGTGGTTTGGCAGCCGTGCCAAACCGGCCGGCATCCCCCCGGAGCGGAGCCTCGTCGCGCAGCTATGGTCCGGCTTCGTGAACGGACAGGACCCGCCGCTTGTCTGCTACAGCAATCACGTCTCGCTGATCAACGAAGCTCAGGACCAGTTG
>CAZMRK010000852.1:0-3622 GCA_964568355.1 uncultured Solibacteraceae bacterium
TGGACCTGATTTCCGTCCCAGAAAAAGAAACCGGCGTTCGCCGGTCCATCCTCGTCTGGCCTCGCCAGGAGAAATACGTTGCGCGGGTCCTGGAAGCAGGTGTCAATGATTTGCAGATCCTGAGCTTCCAGGGCGAGACGCTCCTGAAAATGTGTCCGGTAATATCCGAGGATCTTTTCCGGACTGCCGGGCTGGCGTTTTTCGATCTGCCGGCTGGCGTGGACCAGCGCCTGGTGCAGATTGCCGTTCTCGAAAATCACCGGCTCGCATCCGGTCATTTCGATGCTGCCGTCCGAGGATGTGGAGCCAAGGAGGATACCGGCTTGACCGCCCGCCGGCCTCCCGGACGAGTTTCCGGAGGTCAGCCGTGCCAGGCGGGAAATCACCTCCAGATGCAACCGGATGGAGACGGGCGAACCCGGAAAGGTCCAGGTAAAGACCTCATCCATTTCGACTGTCGCCGGGGGCTCTGCCGTCATAGGACCCATCTTCTTTCTTCTTCCGCTAGCCGAGGGTGAGAATGCCCTTCCGCCCAGCCGCGGCGGCAGCGGCCTTCAGCGGCGCCGGGGAGGCCGGCTCGAGAACCGGTTCCGCCAGATCCAGGCTGCGCACCGCCTCCAGAATATGGACCGCGGTCAGGTTCCTGCATTCGTCGGCATGCGCCAGGCGCAAGGCGTTGTCGCAAATCACGTTGATCAGCCGCGGCACCCTGGCGGAGTAGCGCACCACCGCTTCGATCGCGTCGGGCGCGAACGGCACCGGCAAGCTTCCGCCGGCTTTGGTCCACCGGTGGGCGATGTACTGCCCTACTTCCTCCGCCGAGATCGCCTCGATGGTCAAACGCAGGGCGATGCGCTGCTTCAGCGCCGCCACTTCCGGGCGGCCGAGGAGCTGATTCAGCTCGATCTGCCCTACCAGGACCACCTGAAGCAGTTCGATATTTCCCAGCAGCCGGATCTCTTCCAGCGCCTCGAACGAAAGCTTTTGCGCTTCATCGACAATCAGGGCGCAGATCCGTCCCGCCGACTTTTCGTGTTCCACCAGGCGTTCCAGTGCCGCCAGGCGCGCCGGCTTGCTGGCGGGAATCTCCGCCGCACTGAAGCCCATCAATGCAGATTCCAGGAACTCCTCCGAGGTCAGCGTCGGGTTGTAGATGACGCTGAAGCGGATGCGTTCGGGTGGTAGACAGCGCAGCGCGGCCGCGATCAGGGTGGTCTTCCCCGTGCCGATATCCCCGATCAGCGAGAGGCACCGCTTGCGGTTCAGCAGGGCATAGGTCAGCCCCGCCAATGCCCGGCGCTGCCTCCACGTCATAAAGAGGAAGCGGGAGTCGGGCGTCAGGTTGAACGGATCTTCCCGTAATCCGAAGAACTGGTTATACATGATCCAAGGCCAGGCGGCCGTATCGGGCCCGCCTCCGCTAGCCCTTCCTGTTCTTCCAATTCAGAAGGCCGTTGGAGCTGGGAGCGTCGTTTTCCTGGAGCACCCCCTTGACGAAGTCGCTGACTTCGTCCGGTTGCAGGTCCGGTACCGGGTCCGCCTGCGGCGGTTCGGCGGACTCCTCGGCGATGCCTTCGTCCGGAACGGTGAACTCGGAGAGAAGTTTTGCCAATTCCGGATTGGAGGCGATTCTTCGGATCTCTTGCAGTTGCCGAATACGGTCGTCTATTTTCTTCAGATCTAGCGCCATAGAGCAAATCCTCGTGTGGCGGCATGAACCGTGTCTCACCGCTGCCGCCGGGGCCCTGTGAGGCACTTGGGCAAACTCCGCCCGCAAGAGAACGGCCAAAGTCGCCTCATCACGCCTGCTTAAGAAAAAAGGATGGGTTAGCTGACGGAGATACCCGTCAATATGCCAGAATATCGGATTTCTTCGCGATTTTTTGGTTTTCTGCGCGAATTTAGAAAATCGCGCCGATAAACCAGACTCGAAATTCCGCGTCGATTATCGGTCCCATGGCGCGATATTCCGAAACGCCCGCCGGATTCCCGGGAGCAGCCAAAACAGCGTACAGTAAAGGTATGGAGCTGTCTCGTCTGCGCTGGGCTGCCGCGTTCTTCTATGCGCTGCCGTTGTTGGCGTCTGTTCCACCGGTCCAGTGGGTGCCCGCCCGCTGGAGCTGGACCGATCCGAAGACTCTCGATCTGCTCGCCGGAAGTCCCATTAACTGCCTTCTTCTGAAATCCTATACGCCAGCTCTGGTGCAACGGGCCTCCGAACGTGGCATCGTGACGCTGGCCGTGCTGACGCCCGGCCCGGATCCCGTGGATGCCGCCCACCAGGCGGTCCAGGCGAAGCTCGCCGGCGTTGTGCTGGAAGGCGACTTTCCCGATAGTCTCGTAGCCAAAGTGAAGGATACGCTCGCCGGCTCGCAGGCGGTGGTGGTGCAGCTTACCTCCCGCAACCGAATGAAACTGGACGGGAAGGATCCGATCGTCGGAACTTACCAGGGAGTCTGGCCCGGCATTCAGGTGATGGAAAACGGAGCGGCCAAGGCAGCTCCGTCCGGCAATCCCTGGATCGACACCAATTCCGGCTTTATCCGCTCCGTGCGGGCGTGGGGCGTTCCCATGCTGTGGATCGGCAACCTGCCGCCCGAGAAAACCATCGTTACCGGGCAGCGTTATGCCCAGGTAATCTGCGATGCCGAGGTTTTTGGAGCGCGTTGGGTAGTCGCTCTGGATGACGACCTGGCGGCTCGCCTGGCGCGCGGTGACGCCAGTGCCCTCAAGGATTGGAAGCTGATTACGCAGTACCTGAAATACTTCGAGGAGTATCGCGACTGGCGCTCTCTCTCCGCCTATGGACAACTGGCGGTCGTACAGGATCCCAAGAGCGGCGCGCTGCTGTCGGGGGGGATCATCGACATGATCGCGGCCAAGCATACGCCCGTCCGTCCGGTTCCGCTGGACCGCCTCTCGCCGGAGGCGCTCAAGGGCGCGACCATGGCCGTCAATGTGGATCCCCAGGCCATTTCATCCGAGCAGCGCTCGATCCTGCAGTCCTTCACGCGCGGCGGCGGCACCCTGCTCTCCGGTCCTCCGGGCTGGAAAGACCCGGTGGGAAGCAACTCCATTACGATGGATAAGGCTGAACTGGACCGGCTAAACGATATCTGGCACGACGTGCAGTCCATGATCGGCCGCAAGAACCTTGGAGCGCGGCTGTTTAACGTCTCCTCCATGCTGTCTTATCTCGAATCGAGCGCGGACGGCAAAGAGGTCGTGGTGCACATCATCAACTATTCCGGTTTCCCCGTTGAAAACGTAACCGTTCACATGCTCAAGGAATTTCAGCACGCCCGCCTGGTGACCCCGGAGGGCGTGCAGAAGGACCTGGAACTCTATAAAACCGAGGAAGGCTCTGGCGTAGATATCGATTCGGTTTCCATCTGCGCCACTGTGAAGCTAAACTGACCCATATGACGCGGCGAGAATGGATAGCCCTGATGGGCGCCGCGCCTCTTTTGAAGGCGGCGCCGAATGCTCCCGCAGCTCCCGTTTCGATTGCCAAATGCGCATCGTACAGCGAGGATGTCACTGCGAAACTAGCCACCATGTTCGATCAGTTGGGCGGTCTGGACCGGATTGTGCGCAACAAGACGGTCACCATCAAACTCAA
>CAZMRK010000853.1:0-14597 GCA_964568355.1 uncultured Solibacteraceae bacterium
GAGAACTGGCTGGACCAGCTTGCCCGTGTGCTGCGGGACTGGACTGTGGACCCCCTCCCCATGCTCCGCCTCACCGTGCAGGATACCTGGCTCCTGGCCCATTCCCACTACGAACTGGAGGAGAGGACGCTCTTTGTAGCCGTGCAGGCGGATCTGCCGGACCTGATCGATAAAATGCAGGAACAGCACGCCTACGCCTATGAACTGGCCGCGCATCTGGAAGCGCTGCTCGATACGCCGGACTTGAGCGTGCGGCAGATGCATGACCTACGCAGGCTCGCCTGGCAGTTTCATTCCATCGCACAGCACAACTTACTGGAAGAAGAGCGCGAGCTTTTTCCCCTAGCCGACCAGTTGCTCACCTTGGGCGAGCAGCAGGCCCTCTATCGCCAACTCCTCGAACAGCACCGCCCTGACGGTCCCTTCGGCTTCGGGCCGCCCGGCATGTGATACCATTCCTGTGGAGCGTTTCTGCGGAGCAGGTGACGGTCTCCAATTTTTGACCGACATCAAAAATTAGGGAGTCCGACTCGTACAGAACGCGCTGGTGTGCAAGCTCTCACGCTTTTTGGCGTCAGGGAGAAGCCTGAAGGCGCTCGGAGGACGCCCGCCCCGTTGAAATGAGGGGTCAATAACGGGGGTCGGCACGGCCGAGCGGTACGCTCCACCTCTTGCCACCGGCTAGCGGTGGCCGAAGTACATCACCCAGCCGATTCCAAACAAAGCCAGCAGAAAGCACCCGAACACATACAGCCCGTAATGCAGCCGGTCCTTGTCGGTCTTTTTGGTGACCACGCCGAGGACGATGGACGTGAACAGGGCAAACAGAAACGATGCCTCAAAATGCGACAGGTTCATCTTCGGCATTATTCTTTCCTCCCCGCGGCGATTTCGAAAGCGTCCACCATGGCCAGGATGTTCAACAGACCGGCAGTCACCAGGAACTTGGTGCCATAGTCGTGCGCCGCGCCCGGCATATCGACCTGGTTGTAGCCCAGCCAGACACTCAAGAAGTAGAGAATCCCGGAGGCGACGTCGCCCAGAAATCCGCCGGTATTGATGAGCGTAGTCAGCAGGTCGCCGGTTTGCGGCTGAAACATCGCACCACGCATCATCAGGCCGCAGAGGAACATGGCGGTAATCGAAACCAGCAGCAGCACGGCCCGGCCGCGGCGCCGCAGCAGAAAGTGCCCTCCGCCAGGTATGATCCAGCCCAAAGCTACCGCCGGCAGCCAGATACCCACGGGTGGCAGGGGCGCCTTCTGGGATTTTGTGTTTGCGGCCATATCTTGGTGTATTCTTTGATTCTAGCATCCGCCATCCGGAGAATTCACGATCCATTAGCAAAGGTCTTTCCACTTGCCTTCGATGTTAAGATGAGAGGTGGTGGAGGTTCACAAGCGAGCGCTCCGCCACTCTCTTATATGAACTGTCTGTACGACCGGCCGTGACACACCCTGACCAGCACGGTTTCGGCAATACATTGCCGGCAGCCCCCATGCGTAGCCAGCCCCCAGAAACCCATTCTTCTCGCAGGCCAGTGTGGAAACAGAGATGGTTCGGCGCGGCACTAGCCGCAGGCCTGGCTTTGATCGTGGGATGCGGCGTGTTTCTGGCGTGGCAGGCCCGCACATCACGTGTTCGTGTTGCTCCGCACCTATCCCTGCGGGTCGAGCGGACCGAGAGTGCGCTCCGGCTCGTATGGGATCCGAACGCCCCGGCATTGCGCAATCTGACGCAAGCGGTCCTGCGGGTGACTGACGGCTCCGGAGTCCGCCGGATCGTTCTCGACCAGCAGCAACTGCGCAACGGAAACATCGTGTGCTTCCCCTCGGGCGGCGACGTGAAGTTCGAGCTCGAAGTGCCCTACCGGGGCCGTCCCTACACCGAGTCTGTTCAAGTACTGATGGTAGGTAATGCGCCGCTTGAAGGCGCTCCGGCACGTCCCTCCGCTTTCCCGGAAGCAGCGCCGCCGGCACCCGCCCCTGAACCTGAGCCGGCCGCGCCCCCTGTGCGTGCGGCAGTTCCAGCGGCGAAACAACCGGCGACTCCGCGACAGTTTGTCCCGCCGCCCGACACGGAAGTGCCCTCAACCGTTGCGTCGCTGGAGCATATTCCGGCACCACCGGCCGTGCAACAGCGGGCCGTGAATGCGCCGGCGCCGATCACGACCCGCCGGCTGTCATATACCTCCACAGCCATTTGTGAGCCGATCAAGCCGTCCCGCCTGCGGAGGGTTATCGGCAAAGTACCGGGACTCCGGCGGTTGCAGCGCTCTCCAGAGACCGACGAGGATTTCGTCCCGGCAAAGGCAGTCGCACCCATCACGTTCACTTTGCCGTCCGACGCCAGCCCCCGCCTGATGCAAAAAAAGCAGATGGATCTGAAGGCCGCTGTGGATGAGACCGGCAGAGTCACCCGGGTGGAACTCCTGGCCATCCCGGATGAAGAACTGGTCACGCTGGCCTCCTACGCGGCCAGCCAATGGCGCTTTCAGCCGGCGAAACTAAGCGACAAACCGATCCCCAGCGAAGTCATTCTGCATTTCCGGTTCGACGGTAATTAGGCCGCTGCCCGCTTATTGAAACAGCGCCAGGTCTACCGCTTCGCCCATGGCTTTGTACCCGGCATCGCCGGGGTGGAGATGATCCCCGCCGTCGTAAGCCGGCAGTATACGGTCCGGGTGGGCGGGGTCGCGCACGGCCTTCTCGAAATCGATCACACCATCGAACGCTTTGCCGCTACGGATCCACGCGTTTATCGCTTTCCGCTTCTGCTCTTTTTCCGGCGTGAAGTATCCGGGAAAAGCCGTTCCCTCAAAAGGCGTAATCGTTGCGCCGAAAATCTTGATTCCCTTTTCGTGGGCTCGTTCAATCAACTGCTTCATTCCCGCAATGACCTCCTCGGCGCTGACCGTTTCCGAGGTGGGAGCGGACGTTCCCGCATGCCCCAGATCGTTGATGCCTTCGAGAACAATCACGTAGCGCACGCCGGCTTGCGCCAGGACATCACGATCGAAGCGGGCCAGGGCATTCACTCCGAAGCGCACGTTGGTCGCAGCGTCGTGCAGAATGCGATTGCCTCCAATACCGGCATTCAGCACCGCCACCTTCGAAGCTCCGCGCCGCGCCCGGAGACGCGCGGCCAGGACATCCGGCCAGCGCCGGTTCGCATCCAGACTGGAGCGCGCGCCGTCCGTGATCGAATCGCCGAAGGTAACCAGCGTACCGATGGTTTCCGGCGCCAGTACTTCCAGCGCGGTCAGGAACGCCCATGAGGTGATGGCCTGACCGCCGGGAATCGACGGCGCTCCGGTAAGATCTCCCTGTCCGACGTAGGAAGTCTGCTGGGCGGCATAGTGCAGGCCTGCTCCTTCCGCTTCTTCCGGAAGAAAAATACTGACCGCCACATCGCTCGCGGCAGGTATGTCCAATTTGACAGGATCGCTCAGCACCAAAGCATCCGGCGGAATCGAGACCGATTTCCGCCCCCCGAAGGTGAGCGTGCGGTCCGACGCCGCCGTAACTGCCGGCCCTTCGGCGCGCAATGCCAGGTGCGCCGCCCCCACTACCACCGTCTTCTTTCCAAAGGCATTTGAGAGACGCACCCGCACGGTGTCCCCACCGATGCTCGTATGCACAATCTCCCGGATGGTCTGGTTCTGAAATGTCAACCTGGCGGCACGCATCTCCGACGCAGCCGGGAGTTGGGGGGCGGGGCTGGCTCCCCAGGTCGCCACCCAATGATTCGGAGCGGCAGGAAGCGGCGAGCAGGCGCAGGCGACGGCCCAAAGGACTACGGTTCCAAGTCTCATAAGCTTCAACCGCTTATCCTATCGCGGCTGTACCCGAACAGGAGCGCGATGCGCCGGATGGCCCGCTCAGGGCGTATCATAAAAGGAGAACATTATGGGAATCTCTCAATCTTGGAAATCCGATGTTCGATACGCCGGTCATCTGATGGAAGCCGGTCTGTCCGCAGCCGCATCCATCCGGAAAGGTACCGCGGACCAGCCTCTCCGGCCCGTGCTGGGCCGCGCTGTCCGGTCCGCCTGGGTACCAGCCCTGGTCGGCGCAACGATCGGCGCACTCACCGCCGGTCTGCGCCGCGACCGCAAGCGGGGAACTCGAGCCGTCGTCGGCAGCCTGATCGGCGGGGTCCTGGGTTTCAGCGGCGGCGTCGCCTGCGGCTCACGGCAACTCACCGGCTCAGTTGCCCGGCAAGCCGCCCGGAACATCAGTGCCGTACGCGATGCCCGCTGGCTCGAAAAGAACCCGATCGCATACGCCTGATCGTGCCTGATGCGTTTGACCGCAGCTTTTTGCTTTCGGGGCGGTGATGTGCCATACTGCTTCCATAAATTGCTTATGGGAGAGAAGGCAGAAAAAGGCGGTGACCTGGTACAAGGCACTCTCGACATGCTGGTCCTGAAGGCTCTTTCACGAGGGCCGATGCACGGCTACGGGGTGGCGGAGTGGATCGAGCAAACGTCCGAAGACATCCTGCGCGTGGAAGAGGGGGCGCTTTATCCGGCTTTACACCGATTGGAACTGCGCGGCCTGCTCGCCAGCGAGTGGGGCGTCTCGGATAACAACCGCCGGGCAAAGTTTTACCGGCTGACAGCGGCTGGACGCCGGCATCTCGCCGGCGAAACCGAGCAGTGGAACCGACTGACAGGGGCGATTGCCCGCGTGATGCAGGCCACTTGAGAAAAGCCCCCTGGCACCTCCGCCTTTCGCAATCAATGAAAGGGCGCTGCTTCCGAAGATTCTGCTACTCTAAAAAGTGGTGAAGGTGACAAGCATCTGGCGGGGAGGTATTCCCGCGCTCTGCGTCGGGCTCATGCTCGCGTATGCGCAGGCGTCGTACCACCGGCCGGAGACGGGCGAACAGTATCCCCATCGGGCTACATTCACGCGCCAGCCGAGTGTCAACTCCACCCTCAGCCCGGTCATCGGGCCGTTCGGCAGCCTGCGCGCCAAGAGCAGTTCTACAGGGCGTTATACTCCCGCGGTTCTCGTTGCGAACACCACATCCGGTCGGCTCGGCGCAGTCGCTTTCGAGCGCGGGGCGTCTCTCCTGACGCCGTCCACTGACGCCGCCTACTTCCACGGCGCCAGGCCTCCTCCCTCAGACACAGAAACAGAAGCATAAGCTCCCCTATAGATCACCCCTGGTCCTGCGACCGGGTGCTTCGGTTTGTCCGCTTGCTGTCGCGTGTGGTTCCGTTCCGCCACCGAACCGCGACCGCAAGGGAGCGGACTTCTTTCTCCGCCGTCTACCACCGGCAAAAACGCAAACAAACAAAGGACTGTCATGCACAATCTCGATCTCATCGTGACGCTTGCCGGGGGCTTCATTGGAGCGCTCGTACTGGGCTACTCCACTCACCGTCTGGGGTGGTCACCCATCGTTGGGTATCTGCTCGCCGGTGTTCTCGCCGGTCCCCATACACCGGGATTTGTCGCCGATGCACACCTGGCGGAGCAATTGGCCGAAGTCGGTGTGATTCTGCTGATGTTTGGTGTGGGCCTGCATTTTCACCTGAAGGACCTCCTGTCCGTTCGAGGAATCGCCGTAGCGGGAGCACTGGCCCAGAGCACCGTGGCAACCGGGCTGGGCGCCTTCATATTCCATGCCTTTGGTTGGAGCTGGCCGCAGGGAATTGTCTTCGGGCTGGCGCTTTCGGTGGCAAGCACCGTCGTTCTGATCCGGGTGCTCTCCGGCAGCGGAGAACTGCAAAGCCCCACAGGGCGGGTGGCCGTCGGCTGGCTGGTCATGGAAGATATCTTCACCGTCTTCGTCCTGGTCCTGCTCCCGGCCATCTTCGGCGCGTCCGCCAGCCAAGGACCCAACGCGCTGCCGATGGCGGTCGGCATTGCCGCCGTCAAGCTGGCGGCATTCATCGCGTTTACGCTGATTGCCGGCGGCCGTCTCGTGCCGTGGCTGCTGAACAAGGTGGCCGATACACACTCCCGCGAGTTGTTCACCCTCAGTGTCCTGGCGATCGCGCTCGGGATCGCGGTCAGCTCAGCCTACTTCTTCGACGTGTCCATGGCCTTGGGCGCATTCCTGGCCGGCATGGTAGTCGGCCAGTCGGAGTTCAGCGCCCGCGCAGGTTCGGACGCCTTGCCGCTGCGAGACGCTTTCGCTGTGATGTTCTTCGTCTCGGTGGGAATGCTGTTCGATCCCAAACAAGCGATCGAGTCTCCCCTGCTGATCGCCGCCACACTGGCCATTGTCATGATCGGCAAGCCGATTGCGGCGATCGTGATCGTCGCGGCGCTCGGCTACAGTTCGAAGATCGGTTTGGGCGTTGCGCTCGCGCTGGCGCAAATCGGAGAGTTTTCGTTTCTCCTGGCGACGCTTGGCCGCCAGCTCGGCGCTCTGCCCGCCGACGCCATGAATCCGGTAGTGGCCGCCGCGGTGATCTCCATCATGCTGAATCCGTTCCTCTACCGATGGGCCGGTCCCCTGGAGCGCTTTCTGGAAGGTCATCCCCGGCTGTGGCGCGTGTTGAACCGAAAGGCCTCGGCCGCCCGGGAGTCTCATTTGCAATACGGAGAGAGCATGCATCCCGCCCATCGGGCCGTGATCGTGGGATACGGGCCTATCGGGCAAATGGTGTTCCGCATTCTGCAGCAGCGAGGCATGGAGGCCACCGTCATCGAGATGAATATCGAGACGCATCGCCGACTCCGCAGCGAGGGCTGCACAGCCGTATACGGCGACGCCAATCGACGGGACGTCCTGGAGAAGGCCGGTGTGGGCCGGGCGGCAAGTCTGATCATGAGTTCCTCGGGCACCGCCGGCGCTACCGAAGCAGTGAGGACCGCACGCGAGCTGAACCCGGATATCCACGTAGTGGCGCGCGCCGACTATCTTCGCGAAACCGAACTGCTGCGCCAGGCGGGAGCGTCCGAGGTCTTCTCCGGAGAAGGAGAAGTCGCGTTGGCGATCGCCGACAGCATTCTCCGCAAGCTCGGAGCAACTCCCGACCAACTGGATGAGGCGCGCGAAGGCATTCGCGCGAGCTTTCATCCCACGAAAGCCTAAAGGAAGAAGGTACTGTCTTGACTTTACGCTGGAAGCTCATCCTGGTAACGTCTGCCGTAATTCTTTCCCTGTTCGGGGTTTCCGAATGGCTGAGTTACCGGCAGACAACGGCTCTTTTGCAGCGGCACGAAGCCATCCTGGTAGAAACCGCGGATCACACCGCCGCGCTGGAAAAACTCAGGAACACGCGAAATCAGATGTTCCTGAGCGTCACGAGCATGCGCCTGCTCCATGCGGCGCTGACGCTGATCAGTTCTGTCGTCATCCTGAACTACGTGTGGTACCGGGTTATCTACCGGCCCATTCAGCGCTTGCTCGCTCAAATCAATGTCATGGGTCGCGGAACATGGAAATCGGCTCTACCGGTTCGCAGAAACGACGAGATTGGACAACTGACGACCGCGTTCAATGACCTGGGGCAGCAACTGACGTCCACGTTCCACCACATCCACACCTCCTCCAAGCTCTCGGCGCTCGCACTCATCGGCACCCGCCTGGTGCGCGAGGTCAACGGGGCGAGCGAAGAGCTTCTTGCGGCCGTACAGACTCTGCAAAAAGACAATGTCCGCAACCCGCATGCGCGGCCTGCCGTGTCCGCGCTGCTGGCCATTCATTCCAAGCTGAAGACGCTGGAGACGCAGTTCCAGACCGATTTCGATCGCGAGGTCATGGAAGCGTCCTCCCGGCCGACAGCAGATACCGCCGGAGGGCCGTCTCCGGCAAAACCAGGACCTCCGCGGAGCAGTTGCTATCCCATACAGCCTCCCCTGGAACAACCTCCGAAAACTGAACGCACCGGTGTGCGGACCGAGGAACGATAATGCCGAAAAATTTGCGATGGAGATGGATCGCGATCAACGTGGTCGTATTGGGCTGCGTGCTGGGTATCACGGGCATACCCAAGTCGAAGGACGAGCTGGTGACGAACTGGTCGCGACGGATACGGCTCGGCCTGGACCTCAAAGGCGGGAGCCACATGGTCCTCCAGGTCCAGGTTCAGGATGCGTTCAAGGCCGACGCCGATCAGGTCATGGAACAGCTCCGGCCGCAACTGGCGAAGCAGAATGTGTCATACGAGTCGATGGACCGCAACGAGCCCTCCTCCATGGAAGCCGCCGAATCGATTCAGATCAACATTCGAGGAGTTCCGGCCAACAACTCCGGCGCCCTGGCGCGGACTGTCAACGAGGCGGTGGGGGACAGATGGGTATTGGCACCCGCCGGCGCGACGGACCATAAGCTGACCTTGCGGAGGGAAGCAGCCCTCGCGCTTCGCCAGGAGACGCTCGCCAAGACTATCGAGACCCTGGAAAGGAAAGTGAACGGTCTCGGAGTAGCCGAAGCAAGCGTGCAGAAACGCGGGGGATCCGATGGGGAAGCCGAGATCCTGGTGCAGTTGCCGGGCGTCGACGACCCGGCACGGGTCAGGAGCATCCTGCAAACCACGGCGATGCTCGAATTGTGCGAAGTGAAGAGCGGGCCCTATGCGAGCAGCGAGGCGGCTCGTGCCGCGCACGGCGGCGTTTTGCCGTTGAACACCAAACTCGTGCGCGGGTCGTTGCGTTCCGGCGGGGAGAACTGGTGGCTGCTGGCACGTTCTTCGGTGGTGACCGGCCGCGACCTGCGCGACGCGCGGGCGCAGCGGAGCGAAGGAGGCATTGGCTGGGAGACCACGTTTGTTCTGACGCAGCAGGCCGCCCGCAGGTTCGAGCGATTCACCGAGGCCAATGTGGGCAATCGCCTCGCGATCGTCCTCGACAATGTCGTCCTCAGCGCGCCGCAGATCGAGAACAGAATCTCCGATCAAGGGCGGATCGTGGGCGCTGCCAGCCATGAGGAAGCGGCGGACCTGGCCCTGAACCTGCGCGCGGGGTCCCTTCCGGCTGGAGTGAAGGTCATTGAGGAACGGGTTGTCGGACCCTCGCTCGGGGCGGATTCGATCCGTCGCGGCGTCACCGCCGGCCTGGTCGGCCTAGCGCTCGTGGTGGCATCAATGGTGTTGTATTACCGAGGCGCGGGCTGGAACGCCGTTCTCGCCCTGCTGCTGAACACGATTATCACGATTGCCGCGTTGAGCTACATCGAGGCCACCTGGACCCTGCCGGGAATCGCAGGCCTGGTGCTATCGATCGGCATGGCCGTGGACTCGAACGTGCTGATCTTCGAGCGCATCAAAGAGGAGCTGCGATCCGCAAAGGGGATCTCCAGCGCGGTCGCGGCCGGCTTCCGGCGCGCTTTCGTCACCATCGTCGATACGCATGTCACGACGGTGGTAGCCAGCGCATTCCTTTTCATTTTCGGCACCGGCCCGGTCCGCGGCTTTGCGGTCACCCTGGTTATCGGACTCGTTGCCAACCTGTTCACGGCCGTCTTTGTTTCGCGGTTTTTGTTCGATCTGCACCTGTGGCGCCGGCCGAAGCTGAGCAGGTTGAGCATTTGGCCGCTCCGGCCGGACCGGGATCTCTTCCGGCCGGCCAACATTCGCTTCCTCGACAAGCGGCGCCTGACGCTCGGAATTTCCATCGCCATGATCGTGATCAGCCTGGCGAGCCTCTCCTGGAAGGGAGGCCCAAAGTACGGGCTGGATTTTCGGGGCGGCACGCTGATGTACGTCCGTTTTTCCCAGCCGCCGCCGATTGAACGGCTCCGGGACCTGTTGGCGAGCCGCCTTTCCGGCGAGATCTCCGTACAAGAGACGAAAGGGACCGGCGAGTTCATCATCGGAACCGAACTCGCGGACGAGCAAACCCTGGAGCGCGCCAGGCAATTGGTAGAACAGACGCTCCGGGAACAGTATGCCCGGCTCGACGGCAAGCTCGATTTGAACAATGCCACCGAATCGGCGCTCACCGAGCGCCTGCAGAACGTGATCGCCGCCGGTGGAGAAGGTGGCGGGCAGGCGCCGCAGGCCGTTGCCGCCAGCATCCTTCTGTATCGCGATCACGACCGGGGCGGTTTGATTACAAATATCGACGACCTGCGCCGCGTGGAGGGCGTCAACGAGCGAGTTTTTCAGTCGATCCGAGCGGAGTGCGGCATAGGTTCGTTTAGTATCCGCGCGGTCGAGATGGTCGGGCCGCGCGCCGGCGCGCAGCTTCGCAGACAGGCGCTACTCGCCACCGCCGGTGCCTTAGCCGGCATGCTGGCCTACATCGCCCTGCGGTTCCGGCCGATTTCGGGGGTTGCGGCCGTTATCGCGACCGTCCACGACGTGGTAATCACACTGGGGCTCTTCTCTTTGACCAACCGCGAGATCAATTTGAATATCATCGCAGCGTTGCTAACGCTCATCGGCTATTCGATGAACGACAAGATCGTCGTGTTCGACCGGGTGCGTGAGAACCAGCAGAACAGCAGGGAGCGGCACGGTCGCTTTATCGACCTGGTGAATCAGGCCATCAACCAGACCTTGAGCCGCACGCTTCTGACCGCCGGGCCGACGCTGCTGGCTTGCCTGGCGCTGTACTTTCTGGGAGGCGACGTTCTCAATGGAATCGCTTTCGCCCTCCTGATCGGGATTGTCGTCGGTACGTACTCGTCCATCTTTGTGGCGAGCGCGCTGCTGGTGATGTGGCACGACTATCGGCTGAACAAGCGCCCGGCGACTGGTCCTCCGCAGCGCAATGTGGCGTGAATTCGCTTGCTCAGACGCAGATCGGGCTAACACTGCGTTACAAAGTGGGGTGGGCTTCAGCCTGCTCGCCGCTTTTAACCGGCGCACGACTTACCGGACTGAAGTCCGGCGCCGGCTGAAAGCCGGCCCCACAACACTTAGCACCTTAGGTGCCAGTCTTATAACATCGTAATATCAGATCGACTCCGCCCCTTATTTCACGCCGAGGTTGAGCAGAAGGTTTAGCCCCAAAGCGAATAGCGCGGCACCGAGAAATACGCACACCGGCAGGGTCAGGAGCCATGCCAGTGCGATATTGCGAAGGGTGTTCATTTGCAGTCCCGAGTTATTGGCGGCCATCGTCCCCGCAACTCCTGAAGACAGGACGTGGGTGGTGCTTACCGGCAAACCCAGCGTGTCCGCAACTCCTATCGTGGTCATCGCCACCAGTTCGGCGCATGCTCCTTGCGCATAAGTTAAATGTTCTTTGCCGATCTTCTCGCCCACGGTTACGACAATTCGTTTCCAGCCAATCATCGTTCCCAGTCCAAGAGCAAAGGCTACGCTCACCTTCACCCAAAGAGGAATGAACTTCGTCACATCATCCAACTCCCTGCGGTAGGCCATCAGGGCGGCTTTATCCGGGACGTTATTCAAAAGGCCCTTCTTATCGAGCTTGGCGATTGTCTCGTCCGCGAGGTAAATATCGCTTCGGATCGTCCGCCGGTCCTCGGGCGGAAGGCCTATCAAGGTGGATTGGCCTTCCAACCGGGAAGCAATCAGGCTATTGACAACAGCAAGCGCTTCGAGCGTCTTGCCGCCCGCTACACCGTTCGTCTTGAGAAATGCAGAAAGCTCTGCTTCCGCATCACGGCGGGACAGGCCTCCTTCGCCCAAGAAGGGCTGCGACGCAGCTTTCGCCAGCGCCACATTCGCAGCCTTTGCCGAGCTACTGATTTCGGCGAGCTCGTGCGGCGGAGTTCTGAGGTTTACCGCGTAGACTCCCGGCAGAACTCCGACGAGAATCAACATAATCAACCCCATTCCTTTTTGGCCGTCATTCGAACCATGGGCGAAACTCACGCCGGTACAGGTGAGGACCAGCAAGCCCCTGATCCACAAAGGTGGCGGCTGGTCCTTGTCCGGTGGGCGAAAGAGGTCCTTTCTCCGGATCAAGGCTTTCGCCAGCAACATCAGGCTTGCAGCAGCGAGGAACCCCAATGCGGGTGAGATCAGCAACGAAAGGCCAACTTCATTGGCCTTTGCCCAATTCACTCCCTCTCCGAAAACATGGCCCTTGGTAAGCATCGAGTTGGCTAAGCCGACGCCCATGATGGCTCCGACCAAGGTATGAGAACTGGATGCCGGCAGCCCGAAATACCAAGTCCCCAGGTTCCATACGATCGCCGAAACCAGAAGAGAAAAAACCATCGCAAACCCGGCGGCGGAACCCACATTGAGAATCAGTTCGACCGGAAGGAGTGCGGTGATTCCAAACGCTACAGTTCCGCTGGAGACCAGAACACCGGTCAAATTCCACATGCCCGACCAGACGACGGCAACGATCGGTTTTAGCGAGTGTGTGTAAATGACCGTTGCTACGGCATTGGCCGTATCGTGAAAACCGTTGACGAATTCGAAGGTGAGCGCAAGCCCAATGGCAAGCAGGAGTAGAAGGGCCGCACTAAGTGTAATTGGAGCGCCAAACCATTCCATTCGACGCCATGATAACAGCGGCCAGGTCATTTCTTTGATTAATTTTCGGTTAATCGCTGGTGAAACGCTCCAGGCGGCAGTCACAGATCTGTAATCCGCGACTCTTAGAATCGGGAGTTTATGGCCCGTACTCTTCGACTCCTGATTCTTGCTTGTATTTATTTCGGCGTGCCAGCAGCCCAGCCGCAAGAGCTTGATCCCGTACGGCGACTCAGGGACGAAGTCACCGCGCAGGAGCGTCAGATTCAGGAGCAACAGAAAGAAATCGAGGCTCTTCGCGCGGCTCTCGACGAGCAGAAGCAGGTATTGCAGCGCGCCATGGGGGCCTCTCCTCGTCGGCAGGCGGCGCAAGCGCCACCGCAGACCGCGGCGCCGGCACCCGCACCTTCCCGGACTGTGTCTCCCCCAGCACACCAGGCTGACACCCTCCTGCCGCTCAATGCAAGCCAGGAGGTGCGGTTTTCGAGAACGTCGCCCACGCTCAAGCTTGGTCCGGCCGACATTCGCTTGCAAGGTTATGTGGCCTTGAGTGCTTTATATGACACAGCCAACGTCGGAGGATCCATAGGAACCAATTTCGCGGGCATCCCCTTCTCGAATACGCCGGAAGGAAACGCATCGGAGTTTCGCCTCTCCTCGCAGCGCACACGTGTCGCCGTGCGTGTCGACACCAAATTGAAGGGCGCTGACCTCGCATCGTATCTGGAGGCGGACTTCCGCGGCACAACCTCCGGAACGGTTGCCGTCACCAGTTCGAGTTTCGGCTTTCGCGTGCGGCAAGCGTGGATCGATTACAACAGCGGCAAGTTGCAGATGTCCGGCGGTCAGATGTTTTCTCTCATCACACCCGTTCGTTCGGAAGTGACGCCCAATCCGGCGGAGGCCATGATGACTTACGCCGTGGACGCCCAGTATCTGGCAGGTCTGATCTGGGACCGCTCTCCCTCCATCCGGTTCGCGTATCGGCCGAAGCCATCCACTACGTTTGCCGTCGCCCTGGAGAATCCCGAGCAACAGGTGGGAACGGCCGTGAAGTTTCCCGCGGCGCTGTCATCCGTGCTCTCGACTCAATACAACACGGGGACCGCCGAACTGAGAACGCCCAACCTGGCGCCCGACACAATCTTCAAAGCATCCTTCAATTTTGGTCCGCCGGGACACAGGCTTCACATCGATAGCGGAGCGCTCTTGCGGTTCTTCCGCAGCTACGATCCGGCGAACATCTCCCAGCACAAAGACGCACTTGGTTTCGGAGGCAATCTGAATCTCGGTTGGGACCTGACTCCCAAGCTCCACTTCGTTCTCAACGGCTTTCTCAGCTCCGGAGGCGGCCGTTATACCGGGGGCCTGGTGCCTGACGTCGTTGTGCGAGCCAACGGCGAGATCAGTCCCATCAAGGCTCATTCCTGGATCGGAGGATTGGAGTGGGCGGCTACCCGGCGTTCGACGTTCTTCGGGTATTACAGCGGCGTTTACGCATCGAGAAATACGGCTGTAGATGCGAACGCCACGCTGGTTGGATTTGGGTACCCGGGTTCGAATGCAGCCCGCCGCATGATTCAGGAATCGACGGTTGGCTGGGGGCAGCTCTTTTGGAATAGCGAAAGCGCGGGATCTATCCAATTGAATACCCAGTACTCCTATATTCGGAATTTTCCCTGGTCTTCCGGAACAGGACCACGATCCGCCAATGCCAATCTCGTGTTTGGACAAATACGGTACAACCTGCCATGAAGCTCCTCTGGGCGACGGTCCTCATTGGCAGTGGATCGCTTGTGGCGCAAACTCAGGCGACCGATGAAGTTGCAGCGCTGCAACGCCGAGTTGCGCTTCAGCGGGAGCAATTGCGGCTGCAACGCCAGCAAATCGACGAGCTGAAAGCCGAGTTGGTGGAAACCGGCGAACACCTCAAGACCTGGCTGGCAGGGCGCCCGGCGCCTGTGTCGTCCGCGGCCGCTCCCGTTCCCAAGCCGGCATCGCCTGCGCCTTCCGGAATTCATATTCCGATATTCAGCGGGCAGGAAATTTCCAGTTCCGTAGCCGGCTCCCCGTCGCTGCGCCTGGGGCCGGCCGATGTCCGAATACTGGGTTATATCGGGCTCAGCACCATCTTTCGTTCGGCGTCCATGGGCGGCGCGCCGGGAACGAGCTTCGCCAGCGTTCCATTCCCGAATACCCCTGCCGGCAACAATACGGAGTTCCGGGCTACGAC
>CAZMRK010000854.1:0-27853 GCA_964568355.1 uncultured Solibacteraceae bacterium
TTCTGGCACTGGATCGGCTCGGCTCGGTGCGGCCGCCGAAAACCGCGCAGACGAGGACCGGATATTACCCCTACGGAGAAGAACAGCAGGCCAGCACCACAGAAGGGTGGAATTTCGCAACATACTATCGGCACCCAGGTATAGAACTCGATTATGCCGTCAATCGCTACTACTCGCCCCGCCTGGGCCGCTTCATGAGCCCGGACCCAAGTACGCCGGGAGATCCCGCGAATCCTCAATCTTGGAATCAATATAGTTACGTCGGTGGAGACCCGGTCAATTTCAACGATCCGGGTGGGCTGTTAGCCGCAAACGTATCCTATGGCGACGGATTCGGATGTATTGCCACAGGACCATTTGCCCCGGGTGGAACGGTGGACGCTTCCAACCCATGCCCGCCAGGGTACAGTATGGCCTACAGTGGATACGGAGCATCACAGTCAAGACTTCAACAGATAGCGGAAGCTTTCGATCCACTTAGTGGTGTCATTGAAGACTGGGATTACGCCAATCAGTCTGGGACGCGTTTCAATATCACGTTCACGACGGACATGTTCCAGGAAACATTCTTGCCTCAATTGGCCGGTGTTGGCGCTGCGGGAGGAACGGTCATCCTTGCCGGCGGTCCGGTATCGTGGGTCACTATCGGTGGCGTAGTTGCAATCACTGGGGTCACGCTGGGGGCGGTCTATGCTCTTAACCAAGTCATTCAGAGATCTAGGAGTCAGGCCGGTCAGCAATCCGATTACAATAAAGCGCTCGACAAACTCAAGCGAGACTGTGGCAAGACGCTTACCCCGGACCAGCGAAGGCGCGTCCACGATCAAATAACTGGACAAGACCTTACTCCAGATGAGATCGCCGACATCATGAAGGACGTAGCGGGTTGTTCAGGTGGTAATCAAGGTAGAGGGAGATAGGCGATGTCGGACGTTCGCAATACAATCTATACCGCCCTTCAGCCGTTAATCGGCCTACGGTTATCTGTAGCAAGAAATGCTGGCAACATGAAAGTCTTACATTTTGGAAACTTAAGGCGGACAGATAAAGGGCTCTTTGGGGAGTACGCTCTCCATATTCAGTGCCCCTGGAGAATCGAACACGGCGTTCGTATCGCTACTGGATGGGCGGACTACTACCTGCCCGCTGATGACAACCACGACGAACATTGGGAACCAGGAATGATTACAGGACATCTCCAGAACCAAGTCCTGGCGGACCTTCTTAAGGGCTATGATTCCGAAACACGATCATACACAAATGAAACAGAGTACTTCCATGTTGTAAGCCTAAATCCTGATGAATTCGGTGGAGTCCGGATTCACTTAACAGGAGATTATCAAATTGTGCTTTTTCCCTGTGCCTCCCGAGGTGAACACTGGCGGCTACTTGAACCAGGCTCCGAGAAGCCACACTTCGTCGTTGAAGGAGGTTTAGTCCGATTTGAATAGATTTGCTCCATAAAAAAAGAGTACTCACGATCGCCTCGCCGGCCAGGATTGACAGTCCAGTCAGAAATTCATGTATTAGTATGACCAAATGGGAAGCTTCGTTGCGGTGTCTCTACTGGGGGTCTGACTCCGGCTCCGTCTGTGAACTTGCAGTACAGCTATTCGCCGAATCAGAACAACGGGCAGATCACCCAGTTCCGGGATACGGTTAGCGGGGAACAGGTGAGCTATGCTTACGACAGCCTGAACCGCCTGATCAGCGCCACGGCAGCCAACGGAACCTGGGGCCAGGGTTACACCTATGATGGCTACGGCAACCTGTTAGCGAAGACCGTCACACAGGGTTCGGGTCCCCAATTGTCCGTAAGCGGTGGCCCCGGCGACCAATCGCGTGATCGGGGTGACCTACGACGCCAACGGGAACGTCATTCAGGAGATGAATGGTACCCGCTTGGTTTACGATGCCTTCAACCGGGTCCGCAAAGTGACGTTTCTGGCGGAGTGCAACTATGGGTATGGTCCGGACAACGAGCAGATGGAAATACAAGATCCCCAACACGCCCAGAATGCGATATGAACGACGAGACGAACGCCAGGGTCATCAACTTCGTTCGTGCCCATACCGTTGAAGCCGGCTTGCTGGCACATTCTACTGGACTCAATGCCGATCTTATCCTTGCCCTTTCTGCATATGAAAGCGGATATGGGACAAACAGGCCGATGCCATTGCTAGACGGAAGGATTGTCCATGATTCCTACAATAGTAACTATATTCTTGATCATTGGTCCGTTTGCTTTTACCGCTGACGCAGAGCAGTTGTTAAGTGAGGAGGCCGCATGGATGATTGTAATGAATACTCCGGACGCTGTACAGCTCGAAGGTCGAGGGGGCTGCCCGGACGTTGATATGACATTTGGGGGTAAACACCTCATGTTTATTCAGCTCAGGAACTCATGCCCAATAGCTGGATCAGGACTTATTGACAACTATACTCTGGATTTACGAGATGGCCAGATTTGGACAGGTGTGGATGACAAAAAATATATAGATTCTGACCGCCTTAGGCGATTACGGATACTCCTAGGAATCAAGGCACGCTTGCGGCATAAGTAGCATGGACATGATGGATTGACGGAAATTGCGGGGAAATTGCGGGGCAATTTCCGGGCATGAACCTGCAGTACAGCTACTCGCCGAATCAGAACAACGGGCAGATCACCCAGTTCCGGGATACGGTCAGCGGGGAACAGGTGAGCTATGCTTACGACAGCCTGAACCGCCTGATCAGCGCCACGGCAGCCAACGGGAACGTCATCCAGGAGATGAATGGCGCTTGGTTTACGATGCCTTCAACCGGGTCCGCAAAGTGACGTTTCTGGCGGAGTGCACCTTCAAAACAGACCAGGGGAAGCTCACCGGGGGTACAGCCAGGGCACAGGCGTTCATCTTGCTTCACGAGTTGGCCCACGCACTCTCCGCCAGCAACTTCCAACCTGATTTTAACAATAGGGAAGCGGGACATAACGACAAACTGGTCGAGGAGAACTGCGACAAAACGCTCAAGCGGTTTGGCTCAAGATGAAGATGCTATTTTGCACAATTGCGCTGATGGGCGTCGTGTTGGCGGCTGCTGATTACGATCCGTGGATACCAGCGCGGATCACGTCATTAAAATACCCGGCCTTGGGGCTTCAAGCTCAGATTCAAGGCGAAGTGCATCTACGGGTCAAAGTGAATGCGCGCGGTGCGGTAGCAGGCGTGCGTGTCGTGTCGGGGGCTCCAGTGCTGGCAAAAGCTGCGCAGGAGAACATCCAATTATGGAAATTCACTCCTTCTTGCGGCAAGCAGCAGGCAATGGAAGGGGAGGTGGATTTCACATACATTTTCAAGCTGAAAGCCGGACCGGTAGCCACTCCTGTTACGGACTTCGTGTACGAGCATCCACGGAAAGTGACAGTTACATCGCATCCCCAGCATTGGCTGCCGGCTGAAATCCGTTAGTTAGCGCCATGTGGGCACCTGGACGACATATCAGCTCTTTTACAAACACAGAAAGGGACATTATCTCGAAGGACATCGTACCGCTGCCCCCCGAACGCCTCCTCCCGTTCTCCCGCAGAGTCAGCGCGTCTCCATCCATCCCCTACCCCTCCGCACGCCCTGCCCCGCTGGTGTATCCTGATGCTTACAGGCAAGGCTCGCGCCTGCCGTCTGTCTGCGGGAGGATGAAATCGTAAAATTCTGCGTGCTGGCCAGTGGAAGTTCCGGTAATTCCGCGCTGCTGACCACCGCGAAAACCCGGATTCTGGTGGACGCCGGATTGAGCGTGCGCGAACTGCGCCGCCGCATGGCCGAGATCCAGGAAGACCCCGAGCAGCTCGACGCCATCGTCGTCACCCACGAGCACTCCGATCATATCGCCGGCCTCGCTCGCCTGGTGCGCTGGCTTGACGCCAGGGGCCGCCGCGTTCCCGTCTACCTCACCCACCGCACCGCCCCCGTCATCGATTGGAACGGCCAAACCCCCGCCATCGAGGGCTTTCAGGCCGGCGCGCGCTTCCCGGTCGGCGATATCGAGGTGCAAAGCTTCACCATCCCCCATGATGCCGCCGATCCGGTGGGCTTCTGCTTCCAGGCCGAAGGCCTCCGCATCGCCGTCGCCACCGACCTCGGCTACATCACCGAATCGGTCCGCTATCACCTCCGCGCCGCCGAGGTCTTGCTGCTCGAATCCAACCACGATCTCGAGATGCTGAAGGTCGGGCCCTATCCCTGGTCCGTCAAGCAGCGCGTCATGAGCCGCGTCGGACACCTCTCCAACGACGGCATGCGCGAATTTCTCATTCACGACCTGGGCGCCGCCACCACGCACCTCATCCTGGGCCACCTCAGCGAACAGAACAACCATCCGGAGATCGTGCGCATGATGGCTGCCGAGGCGATCGAGCGGCGCGGGCTCCCCATCCGCTTCGAGATCGCCAGCCAGAAACGTACCAGTGGAATTTTCGAATACTGAACCCTTATGATTCCCCGATATACCCGGCCCGAAATGGGCCGCATCTGGAGTGACCAGAACAAGTTCCAGCAGTGGCTCGAAGTCGAGCTGGCCGCCTCGGAGGCGCTGGCCGAGCTGGGCATCGTCCCCACCGAGGCTGCGCAGGCCTTGCGCGCTCATGCCGGCTTCGACGTCGCCCGCATCCTCGAAATCGAGCGCGAGGTCAAGCACGACGTCATCGCCTTCACCACGGCCGTGGCCGAAAAGATGAAGGCCGCCGGCCACGCCGAAGCCTCGCGCTGGCTGCACTACGGCCTCACCTCCAACGACGTCGTCGATACCGCCCAGGCTTTGCAGCTCCAGCAGGCATCGAAAATTCTGCTGGCCGGGCTCGAACAGTTGCACGCCGTCCTGAAGCGCCGCGCCTTCGAGTTTCGCGACACCGTGCAAATCGGCCGCACGCACGGCGTCCACGCCGAGCCCATCACCTTCGGTCTCAAGCTGGCCATCTGGTACGAAGAGGCCGGCCGCGATCTTGAGCGCGTGCGCGCCGCCGCCGAAGGGCTGCGCGTCGGCAAGATCTCCGGCGCCGTGGGCACCTTCGCCCACATCGGGCCGGAGGCCGAAGAGCGCATCTGCGCCCGCCTCGGCCTGGCCGCCGCGCCCGTCTCCTCCCAGGTCCTCCAGCGCGACCGACACGCCCAGTTCGTCTCCGCCCTGGCCTTGGCCTGCGCCACCTGCGAAAAGATTGCGCTCGAAGTACGCCACCTCCAGCGCACCGAGGTGCGTGAAGCCGAAGAATACTTCGCCAAGGGGCAGAAGGGCAGCTCCGCCATGCCGCACAAGCGCAATCCGGTCACCTGCGAGCAGATCTGCGGGCTGGCGCGCGTGGTCCGCGCCAACGTCCAGGCGGCCTTCGAAGATGTCGCGCTCTGGCACGAACGCGATATCTCGCATTCCTCCGTGGAGCGCGTCATCCTGCCCGATTCCACCATCCTCACCGACTACCTGCTGGACAAAACCACACGCCTGGTCGACACGCTGCTGGTCTACCCCGAACGCATGCGCCGCAACCTCGACCTCACCCGCGGCCTGGTCTTCTCCGGCCAGCTTCTGCTCGATCTCGCCGCCGCCGGAATGCTCCGCGAGCAGGCCTATCGCCTGGTTCAGTCCCACGCCATGCGCGCCTGGGAAGACGAGTCCGATTTTCGCGCCGCCGTCGAGGCCGACCCCGAGATTCAAGCCGTCCTGACCCCGGCGCAAATTGCGGAAAGTTTCTCACTCGACCGTCAGTTGCGAAATGTGAAACGTATATTCAGCCGCGTTTTCGGCGACCAGTAGGCTCCTGGGGCGGGCTTGGCGCCCTCCCCTAACTCGCTGATTCCATATAACTTAATTTAGAGCGAAAAGGGTGCGCAGGGGAGCCGGCCGCCGAAAAAATCTCGTGTATTCTCCGGCAAATTCGGTTACAGTAGAACCAGACATGCTACGATGCCGTTCTTAAGGCCACAGTCAGGCCGGGCATCCCGGTCGAGTCGACCCGACATGGCTCGGGTACTGGTCGTCCAGGACGAATTGGCTTCCCGCCTGACTTTACAGACCATTTTGAGGGCTGGGGGATATGCGGTGGATATCGCCGCCTCCGCCCCGGAAGCTTTTGCCAAGCTGGATGAGCAGGAATATCAGTTGGTTTTGAGTGATTTGGAATTGGAGGCGCCTGAAATCGGAAAAGGCGTCCTCCGTTACGCCCGGCTCAAGGATTACCGTCCCGCAACCGCCGTCGTCACCACCTACCACGATCCCCGGCCCCTGCGCTCCGCCGCCAAACATGTACACCGCGTTTCGGTGGATACCAGCGACCTTTCGGATCTGCTTGAAAAAGTAGCCGATCTGATTGGGATACGCGCCACGCGCAGGGCCGGACGTGCCAGCCGGGCTTTCCGGCAGTCCGTGGTGGGCTAAAACCTCAGAGAGCCTGTTGGCCCTTTAGCGCCGCGATCTCGTGTTCCAGCCGCTCCAGCGCTCCGGCGAAGAAGTGGTCGTGCGCCTCCACCCAAACCAGGTGTTTTGGCTCCGCAATTGCCGGATAGAGTGCTTCCAGCGCCGCGCGCGGTCCATGCTCGTCATGCGTGCTTTGCACGAAGATCTTCGGCACGTAGCACGTCTCCAGGTAATCCTGCTTGCCGTAACTGGTGGGAAATCCTGCAGCGATCAGCCGCGCCGGAGGCGCTGCGCTTCCACCCAATTCGCACCCCAGCCGCAAAATCACCCGCGATCCGAACGAAAAGCCGGCCAGAGCATACGGCAGCGTAGGATAGCGCTCCCGCAGCCAGGCGAGAGCGGCGCGCGCGTCTTCCACCTCGCCGGCGCCCTGCGCATGCTCTCCGCCGCTGCGCCCTACTCCGCGGAAATTGAAGCGCAGCACCACGGAACCGGACTTCCGCAGCCCCCGCGCCAGCCGGTATACCACTTTGTTGTGCATGGTGCCGCCGTAGAGCGGATGTGGATGGCAGACCAGCGCCGCCTCTGCCGGTTCGCGGTCCTCCGGCTCTTCCAGCAGCGCCTCGAGCACTCCTGCCGGCCCTTGCAACAGGTGCGACTCGATCCTTCGCGCCACCTAAGCTCCCAACCTGCGCACAGTGATTTCTCGGAACACTAGTTGGTCCGGTAGTTGGTGAACTGCATGTCGATCCCGAAATCGGTCTCCCGCAGCAGCTTGATCACCGCCTGGAGCACGTCGCGGTCGCGCCCGCTGACGCGCACCAGGTCGCCCTGGATGGAAGACTGCACCTTCAGCTTGCTGTCCTTGATGGTGCGCACGATATCGCGTGCCTTCTCGATTGGGATCCCCTGCTGCAGCGTGATCTCCTGGCGCACCGAAGACCCCGCCGCCGGCGTGATCTGCCCGAAGGTCAGCCCCTTGAGCGGCACCTTGCGCTTCACCAGCTTGCTTTCCAGCACATCGGTGACTGCCTTGAGCTTGTATTCGTCCTGGCTGGCCAGCAGGATCTTCTTTTCCTTCTCGTTCAGCTCGATCGAAGACTTGGAGTCCTTCAGGTCGTACCGGGTCTGAATTTCTTTTAGCGCCTGCTGCACGGCGTTGGAGACTTCCGGCAGTTCTATCTTGGAGACAACGTCAAAACTGTTATCGGGCATAGGTCAACGCGGCGCCGGCTTGGCTGTCAGGGCCGCGAGTACTCGTCTGGTAATCTCGTCAATTGTATCAGCCATCGAAGCATCTACCGCCAGCGTCACCGCGGCGCGCACCTGCTCCGGATCGATCATGGCGACGAAGGGGACATCCGGCGCGGGCAGTTTGCCGCTCCTGGCGAGCGGCTCGCGGTCTCCTCGCTCTTTCGCGGCGGCTTCCAGCAGCGGCTTGATCATCGCGACCAGCACCGATGCTTCGAAAGGTTTTTGGATCACCCCGTCGGCCTTGGCCCGCTGGACCTCCGCCTCGTCCACGCGGTCCTGGACTCCGGCGGTCAGCAACACCCGGACGTGGCGATGGCGCGGGCTGATCTTCACGTACTGGCAGATCTCGTAGCCCGTGCGCTTGGGCATCAGGATGTCGGCCAGAATCAGGTCCGGGTCCACATCCTCCAGGCGCACGAGTGCGGAATCGCCATCGCTTACCGTTACAACTTCAAAACCTTCTTCGGTTAAAATCCGCTCGCCCATGCGCTGGGCATGGGAACTGTGGTCAGCCAGCAGAATCCGGCTCATTTCTGCTGCTGTTGCTGCTGATCCGCTGGCGGCTGCTGATCGGTCGCCGGCTTTTTGGACTTCTTCTCTTTCTTTTTCTTGGGCGGCTTCATCGTATGGTTGGTCGGCAGCGGCTGGCTGGCGGAAACGCTCTGCTCGGCATTCGGCGTGCCCGCAGCCGCGGTGGGGCTGGTATTTTCCGCTGGCGGAGCAGCGGCGCCCGGCGCGGGCGGGTTCTGGCGGGCGTCCGGCTTGGTGTCGAGCGCCGTCGAATCCTGCACGGTCGAGACCGACACATCCGCGCTCACCCCCGTCGCGCCGGGAGTGGCCGCCGGAGTGGCGCTGGGCACGCTCAGCGGGATCGGCGGTTTCATCACGTCCATGGTCGGCGAACCGGATTTCGCCGCCAGGTGCATATCCGGACTCTTGCGGAAAGCGCCCCAGAAGTGGCTCATCATGCCGGGATTCTCCCGGTTGTCGAGCTCATACTTCATCCGGGCATAGGCCGCCGGATCGGCTTCGGGCACCGGCTTGTTCATCGAAACCAGCAGTTGCTTGGCGTCATCGGCATGCTCGCTCAGGGGATACTCTTTCAAGATGCGGGAGAGGGCCTCCGCCTGCCGGTCCTCGAAACGGTCGCCCATGCGGTGGTAGGAGTCGGCCAGCAGCCAGAGCGCCTCGTCGGCGCCGCTGAACAGTGGAAACTGCTTGACCAGCCCTTCAAACCGGTTCGCCGCGGCCGGGAAACTGCCTTTGTGATGATAGAAATAGCCGGTGCGGAATTCGTGATCCGCCAGCACTTCCTGGATGTTCCGCAGCAACTGCTGCACTTGCGGCGCAAACTTGCTGTTGGGGAACTGCACCAGCAACTGGCGGCATTCATCCTCGGCGCGATTGGCATGCAGGGGGTCGCGGTCCGCCTTCTCCATCTGCTTGTAATGGATCATGCAGACCTTCTCCTGCGCTTCGGCCGATTCCTCCATGGTGGGATAAAACAGGATGAAGTCTTTGTATTCGGCCTCGGCCTGCGCCAACCCGCGCGCCCCGCCCTCCCGGTACCAGCTATCGGCAATGGCCAGCTTGGCCTTCGCCAGATATTCGCTGCTGTCGTAGGTGTTGATCAGCGTCTGCAAGGTCAACCGCGCTACTTCGTAGCGGCTGCGCTCGATATCGTTGACGGCCTTGTCGAAGAGCACCTTGTCCGGCTGCTGGGTGTCCTTGGAAATGGGGTTCTCGTACTTCTTGCGGCGCAGACCGCAAGCGCTCAGCAGTGCCATGACCGCTGCCAGTACGATCACCTGACGAACCGCGTGTCTTTCCAGAATCATTCCGTTACCTTTAAACCTGTTCTAGCTCGGATACAACCGCCGCTGCAATCGGGTCGCCCGGGTTCCCCGCAAGATTGGCTCCCCGCGAAATCATACGCGCAACGCATTCGCATGCTCGGCGATCTGCCGCATCTCCGCCACGGTCGCCGCGGGGTCGGGGGTGTGAAATACCGAAGACCCTGTGACGATCCAGTCACACCCGGCACGCACCGCGTCGGCCAGGTTTTCCTTGGTAATGCCACCGTCGATCTCGATCGGCAGAGCCAGCCGCAGATCCCGCCGCTGCTGATCGAGACGCCGAACCTTATCGAGTGTCCGGGGAAGAAATTCCTGCCCACCGAATCCCGGATTGACGCTCATAATAAGCACGTAATCGGCCACCCCCAGAACCTCCTCCAGCATCGATAAAGGCGTCGCCGGATTGATGACCACACCGGCACGCGCGCCTTCTCTCTGGATCGACCGGAGCGTATTGTCCAGATTCGGACAGACTTCCTGGTGAACCGTCACCTGGTCGGCGCCTGCCTGGATGAAGACCGGAGCATATTTGTCGGGATCGGTGATCATCAAATGGACATCCAGGGTGAGCCGGGTGATCTTGCGTATGCTCTGGACCACCGGTGGTCCGATGGTGAGGTTTGGCACAAAATGCCCGTCCATCACATCCAGGTGCAGCATACGGACCCCGCCTTGTTCGACTCGGGCGATTTCTTCCGCCAGCCGCGTGAAATCGGCCGCGAGGATTGAGGGAACGATTTCAACCATTTGCGGGTCAACTCATTTTATCACAGCGGCAAAGAAACCGTCCCCGGCATCCCGGCCGGGAATCCGCCTGGCTTTTTCCAGCACCCGCTCGCCGGGCACGGTCGCAATCACCTCTTCGTTTTCCTCCGGTTCGAGCGAGCAGGTCGAGTAGACCAGAATACCATCGGGCGCCAGCCAGGCCCGCGCCTGTTCCAGAAGCGCTTTTTGCCGCCCCGCCAGGTCGGCCAGATCCTCGGGCCGCAACCGCCACTTGATCTCCGGATTGCGCGCCAGCGTGCCGGTTCCCGAGCACGGCGCATCCAGCAGAATCCGGTCGAAGCAGCGCCCGAACGGCAGCGGCCGGGTGCCGTCCAATACCACCAGGGGAATATCCAGCCGCCGCAATCCCGCCAGCCGGTGCGGATGCAGATCGCAAGCCACTGCCGCGACGCCCGTCTCCAGCGCCTGGGCCGTCTTGTTCCCCGGAGCCGCGCACAGATCCAGAAGGCGCTGCCCCGGCGCCAGGCGCAGATGCGGCACTACCCACTGCGATCCGATATCCTGCCACCGCCACGCTCGCCCGGCCGGAGCGCCGCCCGCCGGCACGCGATAGCAGCCCGGCACCTCGGTCGCTTCCAGCCCCGCGGCATCCCCGCCGGGCGGAACGCGCACGTACTTTTCCGGAGCGCGCAGGTTCGCCAGCGCGATCGCCTCCGCGCCCGCCGCGCCGAATTGCCGCTCCCAGCGCTCCAGCAGCCACGCCGGATGCGAAAGCGCCGTGGCGCGGTCCGGCCAGGCCACCGGCGCGCGGTCCACCTTCCGCAGCACCGCGTTGGCAAATCCCATTGCCGACCGCTTGCGCGCCCGCCCTACCAGTTCCACGCTCTCCCCCACGGCGGCGTGGGGCGGAATCCGGTCCAGGTAGCGCAGTTGATAGATCCCCATACGCAGCACCAGGCGCACCTCCGGATCCATCCTGGTCCTTCCCGAATAATGTTGAATCAGGAAATCAAGCTGCGACTGCCGCCGCAGCACGCCCAGCACGATCTCTTCCGCCAGGCCGGCATCGCGCGAATCCAGGCCGGCGCTGCGAGCCGCCAACAAGTCCGCGGCATAGCCGCCGCGCTCCACCGCCAGCAGGATATCGAAGGCGAGCGCGCGGGCCGCGGAGACCTGTTTTCTATTCGCCTGCATGCGCTGCCATTTATAATCATCTTAGTGGATCTCGAAAAGACACTGCTGCGGAAGGTGGGGGAGGCAATCCATCGTTTCCGGATGATTCGCGACGGCGATCGCGTCGCTGTGGCGCTCTCCGGAGGGAAGGATTCGCTGACGCTGCTCGAAGCGCTCCTGCTGCTTCAGAAACGCGCGCCGGTGGAGTTTTCTGTATGTGCCTTCACGGTCGAACAGGGAAAATTCCTGAGGCCCATCGAGCCTCTGGGCGAGTATCTGAAACAGCGCGGCGTGGACTGGACGTATTTTCGCGATCGGCCGTCGCTGCGCCTGCTCGACGAACAGCCCGACCACGGCTGCGACCTCTGCAGCCGCTACCGGCGCCGGGCGGTCTATGAGGTGGTGCGCGGGCTGGGCGGCAACGTGATCGCCTTCGGCCACACCGCCGACGATTTCTGCGAGTCGCTGCTGCGCAATACCCTGTTCACCGGGCGTCTCAGTGCCCTGCCCCCGGTCACTTACTCACGCGATCGTGAATTTCGTCTCATTCGGCCGCTGCTGTTCGTCACCGAAGAGATTACCCGCGCCTATGCCAGTCATCTGGGCGCGCCGGTAGTACCCTGCGGCTGTTCCCAGCGCACCGGCACCGTCCGCCGTTCGCTGCGCGACATTTTTCGGGAGCTCGAACAGGAACATCCCCACTTGAAAGAAAACATGCTTTCCGCTATGGGAAATCTCGAAACCAGCCGCTTGCTCGACACGCGTTACCTGGACCTGGATGGCCACCGGCCCGCAGCCGCGGAGCCGTTCCCGATTCTAACCGAATTGTAACCATTCGCGCGCGCAATCGTGCGAAAATAGCAGCTTACGAAAAGGCGACCGTTCCGGCCAGGGGGTGGCCGTTTTCAGATGAGCATATCTTTATTTCCGCAGCGTCCCATATGAGACTGCTCCCACGCGAAGAGAAGTTCTTCCATCTATTACTGAAGCAGGTCGAGATCATCTCTCAGGCTTCCACGCTGCTGCTGGAAGGAGTCAAGAACGGAATCGAGAAGCTGCCCGGAGTCGCAGCCGATATCAACAACCTGGAGCACCAGGGCGACGAGGTGATCCACGAAATTTATACTCGCCTGAATCAGACTTTTATTACCCCTCTCGATCCCGAAGACATTCATGCGCTCTCTTCCAAGCTCGACGACGTGCTCGATGGCATCGAGGACACGGTGCACCGCATGGTGGCCTACCGCCTGGAAGCGATCCCGCAGCCGATGATCACACTCTCGCAGATCGTATGCAGTTGCAGCATCGCCTTGCACAAAGCCTTTCAGGGGCTTGAAGAAAGCAAACCTCTGATGGAGCACTGCATCGAAATCAACCGCCTGGAAAATGAAGGAGACCGATTAGGTCGCACCGCCGTGGCCGATCTGTTCGACCGGGAGAAGAATCCCATTCTGCTCATCAAGCTGAAAGAGATCTACGAATTTCTCGAAAACACCATCGACAGTTGTGAAGACGTAGCCGACGTGCTGCAAAACGTAGTGGTGAAGAACAGTTAGACGATGTCCCCCCTCGTGCTGGTGGTTCTGATCATCGCCGTCGCGCTGACCTTCGATTTTCTTAACGGCTTTCATGATGCGGCAAATTCCATTGCCACAGTAGTCGCCACGCGCGTGCTTACGCCGTTCCAGGCTGTCTGCTGGGCGGCATTTTTCAATTTCATCTCCGCGTTTCTGTTCGGCACCGGTGTCGCCAGCACTGTCGGCAAGGGCTTCGTCGACCTGGAGATGGTGACGCCTTACGTCATCATGGCGGGATTGATCGGCGCGATCATCTGGGACCTGATCACCTGGTGGTGGGGCCTGCCCACCAGTTCGTCGCACGCGCTGATCGGCGGCTACGCCGGCGCCGCCATGGCGCACGCCGCGTTCCGGCTCGGCTTCGCCAACAGCCACAAGGCCCTGATCCTCGGTGAATGGCCCACCACCCTGGCCTTCATCGTGGTGGCGCCCATCATCGGCCTGATCCTGGCTTACATGCTGATGATCGGCGTCTACTGGGTCTTCCAGCGTTCCACGCCTTCGAAGATGGACGTCTATTTCCGCAAGTTGCAGTTGCTCTCCGCCGGCCTCTACAGTTTTTCGCACGGCACCAACGATGCGCAAAAAACCATGGGCATCATTACCGGCGTGCTGCTGACCTCCGGCTTCCTCCCGAAAGGACAGTTTCACGTGCCCGTGTGGGTCATTCTCTCGGCTCATGCCGCCATCGCCCTGGGTACCCTGAGCGGCGGCTGGCGCATCGTGCACACCATGGGCGGGCGCCTGACTCGCCTCAAGCCTCGCAGCGGATTCTGTGCCGAAACCGCCGCGGCCATCTCCATCCTGTTCGCCACCTGGCTCAAGCAGCCGGTCTCCACCACGCACGTGATCGCCGGCTCCATCGCGGGCGTCGGCAGCATCAACCGCTTCAAAGCGGTTCGCTGGGGGATCGCCACCAATATCGTGTGGGCCTGGATTCTGACCATCCCCGCTTCGGCCGCCATCGCCTGGGTCTCTTTTCTGCTGATCTGGCACCTGGTGCCCGGAGCCCAGATAAAATAGGCGATCCGTACTTTCCACGGATTGCCTATGCCTCAGACTGTAACTCCCCAGATCGTAATTCCCGACGACGCACCGCCGGTCATGGCTTCGAGCCAGGCCTACCGCCAACTGATCGCGCGAACACCGGTGCTCTATCATGACTCGCTGCCCGGAACAGAGGACCGATTGGTCGAGCGGATCGCCGGCGCCGAAATAGTCATCAATATCCGCTCCTCCACGCGCTTCACGGAAAGCGTGTTCCGCCGCTGTCCCACCCTGCGCCTCCTTTCCATCTGGGGCACGGGTACGGATAACGTGGATCTCGCCGCGGCGGCCCGCCACGGAGTTACCGTCACCAATACGCCCGGGGTCTCGGCCGTTTCCATTGCCGAGCACGCGCTGGCGCTGATGCTGGCGGTCACGCGGCAGATTCCCCGCATCGACGCCCAGACCCGCCAGGGGCACTGGCCGCGCGGAGCAGTTACCCAGTTGCACGGAAAAACGCTGGGCATCATCGGGCTCGGCGCCATCGGGCGGCAGTTCGCCACGATCGCCCGCGGCATCGGCATGCGCGTTATCGCCTGGACCATGCATCCCAACCTGGCCCTCGGCTTTCCGCTGGTGGAACTGGACGAACTGCTGCGCCAAAGCCACGTAGTAAGTCTGCATCTGCGCCTCTCCGGGGAAACCAAGGGCTTTCTGGGAGCGCGGGAATTTGCGGTCATGAAGCCGTCGGCGATTCTGATCAATACGGCGCGCGGCCCCATCGTCGACGAAGCAGCTCTGATTGACGCGCTCCGCGGCGGCAAAATCGCCGGAGCCGGTCTGGATGTTTACGAGGTCGAGCCGCTTCCTCAGGAGAATCCCTTGGTCAACCTGCCAAACGTGGTGCTGACTCCCCACTCCGCCGGCGTGACTCCTGAAGTACTCGAAGCCGGTTTGCAGATGTCCATCGACAATGTGCGCGACTATCTGGCCGGCACGCCTCGTCACGTCGTAGCGGCTCCATAGGAGCTTGTGAAAGCCCCGCGCGGCTCAGAAACATGGTTGCGTATTTGCAGGCACCTACCGAGCCGCGACCGTGAGGGAGCGGTCACAAATCCCCGGTCCCCTGACCGTGAAGTCCGCTCCCTTACGGTCGCGGTTTAGTGGCAAAACGGAACCGCGCGCGGCAGCAAGCGGACGAACCGAATCACCGGTCCCAACCTCCTACTTCTCTTTCCGGCCTGAACATCTGAAATCCCCGCGGAGTAAGTTCGTCTTCCCGGAAGTAAACTTTTCATACCACAAGAGGGATATTGCTGTGGCTTAGAGCACATTTGGAACAGACGAATCGAAATAGGGGGACTGCCGTGCTTTACATTCGCTTGTTAGGATGGAGTTATGGCCCAAACAAAGTTCGATCGCGATATCTACGAGGCGGCCCTGCTGGGATACGAGCGGAGCAAGTTAGATATTGAGCGGAAGATTGCCGAGCTGCGCAGTATGTTGAGCGGCGCCTCCAGCGCTTCGACTGCGAAGACGGCGAGTCGCTCCCGCCGCAAACTCAGCGAAGCTGCCCGCAAACGCATCGCGGAAGCGCAAAAGAAACGCTGGGCGCGTTTCCGCCGCCAGCAGGGGCAATCCAAGGCGGGCGCTGCCAAATCCGCGGCGAAGAGTTAGTCCGGCAGCGCGTCGATCGCCCGGCAATGCTCAGCCATCCGGGTCCATGGTCCGGTCAACGTGAATCCACACCACCCGGGCGAAGCGCGCGACGAATGGGACAAACGGAAGATACGCCACAAACGCCGCCAGCAACGCGAGGTCATAGGGCCATGCCATGGCCAGCCAGAAGGTTGCCACCAACCCGAGCACCACGGGAACGGAAACCGCATAGCTGACGTACATCGCTCCCAAGAAGTATCCCTGCTCCCGTTCGAACTTCAGCCCGCATACCGGACAGGCGGCGTGCATCCTCCACCATCCCCGCAGGATTGAAGTCTGAAAGATGGCGCCCTGCCGGCAACGGGGGCATACCTGTCGGCAGATATCCCGGAGCGCCGGAAGATGCGGCCGCGGAATCTCCGGTGACTTACGATCGCCGCTCACCTTATTCCGTCCACGGGGGCCGGGCCTCCAGAAGACTGCGCCGGGCAATGCGCAGTTCGGTTTGTTCGATCATCCGCGGCCACAACGTATCCGGATCCTTTTCGAAGATCGAGGCCGCGTCGCCTCGAAAGATGAACCAGGCGCCGATCATCACTTCACGCTCCAACTGCCCCGGTCCCCAGCCGGCATAGCCCAGATAGAGATGAAAAGACTTGGCCGCGGTGCCGGCGGCCAAAGTGTGCTCCAGCAAGTCTCTGGTCGTTACCAGGTGGACGTCGCCGAAGACGGTCCGGGCGGCATCCGGCCGGTCATGCGCCCGCAGCAGGCCCAGAATGCCGGAACGCTCCACCGGACCGCCGGCAAAGACCGGGTCGGTGCGGTCTTTTGCTTCCTTTACATCTTCGAGGAGTCTGGACAGGGGGATCCGCGTGCGGCGGTTCACCACCAGCCCCATCGCGCTTTCCTTGCTATATTCGATCAGCAGAACGACGGTTTCGTGAAAGTTCGGATCGGATAACTCCCGGCCCGCCACCAGAAACTTGCCGGCCGCCAGATCGCGCGCATTCGTAGATTGCGCCTGGCCGCTACCCGCAGCCAGGCAGAGCCCGATTGCCGCCAGACACAGCGAATGCCCCTTCATGCCTCCGATTGTCCATCTTTTCCGCCCCGCCCGCCAGCCCTGAATTTACTACTTTCAGACTTCTGCCATAGGCTCCTAACGATGTAGCGCCCGTTTTAACGGGCAGCGTCGACTCTCGGTCGACGTTATAGGGTCCGCATCGCGGTCCCGATAAACCGCAACTGCTCTTCCCGCAACAGCCCGTAATTGTAAAACGTCGCTCCCTTGGCCCCCAGAGCCGCAGCCGTATGCACCTGTTCCTGCAACGGTCCGGGCTGGGTCATACTCCCCGGCTGGGTCGAAACCATCACCATGCCGCCCTTTTCCATGGCCGCGCTCAGTTCGCGCACCCGGGCCACCCCCTTATCGCCGTTCTCCAGCGGTCCGATGGTCATGCGCTCGACCTGCCGGTTAACCGATGGCGACAGGTCATTCGACCAGGAGCTTTCGAGATTGGCCGGAATGGTCTGTAACCGCGCGCCGCCCTTGTGGATGACCTCGGCTACCCGCATCCATAACTCGGTGGTATGTTTCCGCCCCGCATCCAGATACAGCTTCAACCGGCCGTCAAACGCCTCGTCCAGCCATGCGGCGGTTACCGGCTCCAGATCCGTGGGCCTCGGCAGCCGTGCCAGCCGCGGCCGCAGATACTCCGCGACATCGTGCCGCAGTTTCTCGCCATCCAGTTTGGCGCCCGAGGCCCGCGCGATGGAGTGCTTGTTGAAACACAAGCCGAGCAGAAACTGATCGCACGGCGTAACCGGCGAAAGTACCTTGGGATTCAGAAAGCCGTAGTTCCAGTGCAGCCGGCAAAGCGACTCCACGTGCACGGCCGACGGCCGGAAACGCTCCACGATATCGGCCGTCATAGCCACCAGATACTCGCGCACATCGTCAGGCGCCGGGCTCAACTGCCCGTGATAGGGCGTGCCGAAAGCATCCTGGCGCGCGAACTCGGGATATCTGGCCGACAGGTGGTGGTTGAACATGTAGACGATCCAGGCGCCGAACTCCAGGCCGCGCTTGCGGATGGCGTCCACGATGCGCTCGGTGAAGTCCGGCGTCTTGACGATCTCGCTCACGCGCGGCGTGATGCGCGTTCGGGTATAGCGTTTGGGATCGGGCTGAAAATATAAGGCAGCGTCTTCGCCGTGATAAAAGGGGCGCACCGGATTGTGCGGAAGAAAATAGGTCGCGATGTGATAGCTCAAGGCCACCATCACCTCGTGGCAGCCGGTCAGTTCCACGATCCGGCCGGTGGATCGCTCCAGCCCCTCCTCCGCCAGGTCCCAGGTATAGGTATAGATAGAGCCAAGAAAGTCAGTTGCGGGCATGTCCTAAAGTTCCTTTCCGCCAAATCAGAAAAACCGCTACGCCGCTGGCCAGCACCAGCAGTCCGTATAATACAAACACCCAGCCGGAAGTGACAAAGATGTAACTCCATCCGGCGAATGCGATCAGGCACGGCAGGGGGTAGAACCACATGCGGAACGGACGCGCCAGATCGGCGCGGTACCGCCGCACATAGTACACCGCGAAGATCTGTCCCAGGAACTGGACCAGGATGCGCACGGTCATCAGGGCCGAAAGCACCCACTCCAGTTCCAGTAGTCCCGCCAGCACGGAAAGGCCGCCGATCACCAGCAGGGAGACGTGAGGGAAGCCGCCGGTGGGATGCAGCCTTGCGAACGATTTCAGAAAATAGCCGTCCAGCGCAGCGGCATAGGGAATGCGGCTGTAGCCCAGCAGCAGCGCGAATACCGAGGCCAGCGCCGACCACAGAATCAGCGCCGTGACCACGCTGCCGGCCCACGAGCCGTAGATCATCTCCATGAAGCGCGCCACTACGAAGCGCGACTGCATCGCCTCCCGCCAGGGCACCACCGCCAGGATGCACAGGTTCATCACGGCGTAGATCAGGGCCACGGCGACCACCGAATAGAGAATCGCCCGCGGAATCACGCGCGCCGGCTCGCGCACCTCGCCGCCGACATAGCAGATATCGTAATAGCCCAGGTAATCGTACATGGCGATGAGCATGGCATTGCCCAGACCCAGGGCGAAGCCGGTGGAGAAGGTAAAAGCGCCGGGAGGAAAGTCAAAGGCCAGGCGGGTTTGAAAATGGGTCAGGCCGCTCAGAATCACCCAGGCCACCGTGGCCAGCATTCCCGCCCAGAGCACTACCGTCAGGCGGCCCACCGCCGTGATCCGCCGGTAGAGCAGCAAAATTACGCAGACGCCCACGCCCATGGCGGCCAGGCGCGTCTCCCAGGGAGTCATGGAGCGCCAGAAATAGCCCAGGTACTGCGCAAAGCCGATGTATCCGGAGGCCGCCTCGAGAGGCCCGCTGAAAATAAACTGCCAGACGAACAAAAACGGCAGGAGGGCGCCCAGGCGGCTGTTCCGGAAGGCCTCGCGCAGGTAGAGGTAAGTGCCGCCCGCGCCCGGCATGGCCGCCGCCAGTTCGCTCCAGATCAGCCCGTCGGCCAGGGCCAGCACAGCGCCCAGAAACCATCCCAGCATGCACTGCGGTCCGCCCATGGCGCTGATGATGAGCGGAATGGTGACGAACGGTCCGACGCCCACCATGTTGCTCATGTTGAGCGCGGTGGCTTCGAGCAGCCCCAGGCTCCGCACCAGCCCGTATTTCTCCGGAATCCCGCCGTTCTCCGCCATGAGCTTTCTGATTGTATAGTGTCTGCACCGCTTGCTTCCGCGCGCGGCTCGGCAACCGCGAGACCCTGCCACCGAGCCGCGACCGTGAGGGAGCGGCTACCGGCTCTCCGTTCACTGTCGACAGTCGATTCGGGGTAGAATGCGGGTACGAATGACCGCTACCATTCCCGATTCGATCTGCCGGATGGGCGAGGGGAACACGCCGCTGGTCCCAAGCACGCAGGTGGCGCCGGGGCTCGCCTTCAAGCTTGAGAATTGCAATCCCTCCGGTTCTTACAAGGACCGCTTCATTGCCGCCGAGGTCTCGCGCGTCCGCGCCTCGGGAGCGCGCGCCTGCGTGGCCACCTCCTCGGGCAATACCGGCTCGTCTCTGGCCGCCTGCTGCGCCCGCTACGGGCTGCGCTGCGCCATTCTGGTGGACCGGCAGGCTCCCTCCGGGAAACTGGCCCAGATGCAGGCGCACGGCGCGCACCTGCTGCGCATACCCGAGTTCGGCTCTTCGCCGGTCGTCGCCCAATCGATCTTCGAGCTGCTGGAACGCTTCTCGCGCGAACGCAATCTGCCGCTGGTGGTTTCGGCCTATCGCTATTGCCCGGCGGGCATGGCCGGCGTGGAAAGCATCTCGGCGGAACTGGCGCGCCAGCAGCCGGAAACCGCCCACGTCTTCGTACCGTTGGGGGGCGGCGGCCTGTTTTCGGCGGTCTGCCGCGGATACCAGGCGGCCGGAGGACGCTGTCCCGCGATCCACGCCGTACAGCCGGAAGGCTGCCTCACCACCGTGGCCGCCTACCTCCGCGGCGATTCGGAGATTCGCCGGGTCACCAGCACTACGCGTGTGAGCGGCCTTTCGGTACCATATGATATCGATGCCAGCCTGGCGCTCGGCCTGCTCCGTGCCTCCGGGGGCCGGGGATTCTCGGTTTCCGACGAAGAGGTCTTTCGGGCCCAGCGTCTTCTGCTCGAACGGGAAGGAATTTATTGTGAACCGGCCGGCGCCACCGCGCTTGCCGGGTACTTGCAGGCGCTCGCCCAGGGCGTAGTTGAACCCGGCGAAGCCGCTGTGTGCCTGGTGACCGGCCACGGCTTCAAAGATCCGCAGGCCATTGAGCGGGCCGCCGGAATGTATCCCGGCGTCGCCGTGGAACCGGCCGCGGTCGGCGAGGCCCTGAATGCGTTTTTGGAGGATGTCTCTGGATGATGACCACCACCGGACTTTTCACCCCCGTGCGCGCGTCCACCCTGAAAGAAAACATTGTGGAAGTGCTGGTGGAAGCGGTGATCTCGGGAAAGCTCAAGCCCGGCGACCGTCTCAATGAAAGCGAGCTGTCGCGCCAGTTGGGCGTGAGCCGCGCGCCCATCCGCGAGGCGCTCCAATTGCTCCAGGAGCAGGGTCTGGTGGAAAACCGGCCCCGGCGCGGCATGTTCGTGGTGGACCTGGAAGAAGAAGGCGCCCAGAAGATCAACAGCCTGCGGCTCATTCTGGAGGCCGAGGCGCTGGACCTCTGCCGCGCCCACCTGACACCGGAGGGCCAAAAGCACCTCAACGAACTGCTGGCGCGCATGGAGCAGAAAACCGGCATGACCGCCATCGAGGCCACCCACCTGGACCTGGAGTTTCACCGCGCCATCTGGAGCCAGACCGGCAACGAGTACCTGGAGAAAACGCTCACCAGCCTCACCGCGCCGCTGTTCGCCTACGCCACGCTGACCAAGCCCAAACGCGAGAAGATGCGCATGATCCTGGACTCGCATCGCCCGCTGATGGATTACATCCTGGCCAGGCATCCCCGGAAAAGCGCCCGGCAGGTCATCTGGGAGCACATGGACCTCCGCTGGAACGAACCGGACAAATACTGCTCCAGCCGCTTTAGCAGCCCAAAGAACTGAGACTTTTTCCTGATCATGAAACGCATCGGCATTGCAGGCTTTCTGCACGAATCCAACACTTTTCTGCCCGTCGCCACGACCTACGAGCATTTCGCCTCCACCAGCCTGACGAAGGGCGGCGACCTGCTGCGCGCGTGGCGCGCATCGCACCACGAACTGGGCGGCTTTCTGGAAGGCGCCGCGCGCTACGGCTTTGAGCCGGTGCCGCTGATGGCCACTTTCGCGGTACCCAGCGGCGCGCTCACTCCGGAGGCCTTCGAGCGCATCGCTGCCGAGATGGTAGAGAGCCTGCGCGCCGCCATGCCGCTCGACGGCCTGCTGGTGGCGCTGCATGGGGCCACCGTCTCGACCAGCTTTCCGGACGCCGACGGCGAGATGCTGGCCCGTCTGCGCGCCGTGACCGGCCCGGACCTGCCCATCGTCAACACGCTCGACCTGCACGCCAATATCTCCGAGCGCATGGTGGCCGGCGCGAATGCCACCGTGGTCTACCGCTCCAATCCGCACCTGGATCAGAAGGAGCGGGGTCTCGAAGCGGCCGCGCTGATGGACAAGATTCTGCGAGGAGAGGCTCGCCCGGTGCAGGCCCTGGCCGCGCCGCCGCTGGTGATTCAGATCAGCCGGCAGTACACTTCCGAGCAGCCGGCTCAGGGGCTATACGACGATGTGCGCGAAGTGCTCACCTGGCCCGGCATCCTCTCGGCCAGTGTCGCGATGGGATTCTACTATTCCGATGTGGAGGAGATGGGCGCGTCTTTCCTGGCCGTGGCCGACGGCGATCCGGCCCTGGCGCGCCGCGCGGCCGATTGGATGGCCACCCGCGCCTGGCAGCGCCGCGAGGAGTTCATCGGCCGGCTGCCCTCGCCCGAGGAAGCCGTGCGCCTGGCTTCGCAATCCGCAGAGACGCCGGTGGCGTTGATGGATGTGGGCGACAACGTAGGCGGCGGCAGCCCGGCCGATTCCACCATCCTGTTTGCCGAGATCCTGCACCAGAAAGTGCCCAATGCGCTGGTCATCCTCTACGATCCGGAATCGGTCGAGCAATGCGTGGCCGCCGGCGTGCGCGCAACTGTGGACCTGCGGGTGGGAGGCAAGACCGACGACCGCCACGGAGCGCCGGTAGCGATTCGAGGGCGAGTCCGCACGATCTCCGACGGCTACTACGTAGAGACCCAGGTCCGCCACGGAGGCTGGGGCCGCAACGATCAGGGCGTGACGGTGGTAGTGGAGACCGAAGACCAGCACACCGTGATCCTCACCAGCCGCCGCATGGCGCCCATGAGCCTGGAGCAGGTCCTGAGCCTGGGCATACACCCAGAGAGAAAGAAGCTGCTGATCGTAAAAGGAGTGGTCGCGCCCAGAGCCGCCTACGCCCCCGTCTCGGCGAAGATCCTACTGGTCGATACGCCAGGGGTGACGGGAGATGATCCGGCGCAGTTTCACTATCAGCACCGGAGGACGGCGTTGTATCCGCTAGAGCGCGACGCAGAATGGACCTGATCAGGGAGCTACCTCCTAGCGTCGAAGTTATGCGGCGCCCAACGCCGTAGTGTGCGCTTCAGCGCGCAGCGTCGACGCTCTCGTCAATGTTTTGGACGGTTTCAAAATCACGGGGATTTTGCCACTAGTCAACACTTGCCAGGCGGCGATCAGGTCTGCTGCCGAAGAAGCGCTTTCGTGGCGGCGTCAGCGATATGCTTGGAGCGCGGCCTCCCGTATCACGATCGAGCCTGGTAAACGTTCTGGCCATTCCCAGGCGTCGACTGAAATCGACGCGGCCCTTGAAACAGGCGCTACAGGTAGGGCTTTACGTAGTGGTCCAGGATGGCTCGGACTTCGGCGGCTTCTGCTTCCGTCAGTTTCGTGAGGTAGGGGTGGCCGGTGGCCCTGTCGCAGATTCCCAGGTGACGGAGGGCTTCGTCAAAAGCTCCCCAGACGGATCCTCGGGTGAAGACTTGCCAGGTGGCGATCAGATCTTGTTGCAGCTCCGCGACTCGGGACCGGTCGCCTCTTTGGTGGGCCTGCCAAAAAGCCACCGCCATGTGGGGGCAGAGGTTGTGAGAGCCCCCCACGAAGCCGTCGCAGCCCATCTCCAGGTGGACTTTGGTGAGAAATTCGCTTCCCGTGAGAATGCTGAACTCGGCGTCGCCCCGCATCAGCGTCAGCAGATTTTGCAGGTTGATGCAGTCCTGATTGCTGACCTTGATCCCTACGATCCGCGGAATACGCCGGCGCAACTCCGCTACCGTCTCCGGGCGGATGGGATTTTTGGTCAGTGCCGGATTGTCGTAGAGAAATATGGGAAGATCCACGGCTTCGGCGATTGCCGAAAAATAGGCGATCAGCTGCTGCTGGCTGGCCAGGAAGTAACTCGGCGGCAGCAGCGTCAGATAGTCCACGCCCGCGCTCACCATGCGCTTGGCCAGGCGGATGGCGCGGCTGGTACTGGTCTCGCCGATGCCGGCCAATACCGGCACCTTTCCGTTGACCTCCGAAACCGTAATCGAAAGCGAGCGCACCTGTTCGTCGTCGGTCAGGAAGGCAAAACCGCCCATCGATCCGTTGCCGAAGATCGCATCCACGCCGGCGCCGAGCAGATAGCGGTTCAGGCGGCGCAGCCCGGCTTCATCCACGCGATCGTCCCCCGTGAGCGGCGTTCCGATGGGGGGAATTACTCCGGTGAGCTTCATCGCGGCCATTTTATCTACTGTCGACAGTTTGTGCAATAATGCGTCCTGATGGATTTACGGGAGCGAGTGGCGATCGTCACCGGCGGCGGCACCGGCATCGGACTGGGAATCTCGCGTGTGCTGGAGGAATACGGCGCGCGTGTAGTGATAGTACAGCGCAAGCTCACCGACCTGGAACCGGGCGCGGCGGAGGTGGCCGCGCTGCTCCAGGAAGCCGATATCTCCGATCCCGCCGCGGTCGAGGCGATGGCCGCCGCGGTGATGGAGCGGTTCGGCCGCATCGATATTCTGGTGAACAACGCCAGCCTGACCGGCAAAAGCGCGGTGGCCTCGGTGCTCGACTGCATGCCCGCGCAACTGGACCGGATCGTGGACACCAATCTCAAGGGCACGTTCTACGTCTCGCAGGCGGTGGCGCGGCGCATGGTGGCGGCCGGCAGCGGCGGCAGCATCGTGCACATCAGCTCGGTGGGGGCCTACGCGGCGCAGGAGTTTGCCGCGGCCTATTGCGCCACCAAGGCCGCCCAGGCTTCGCTCGCCCAGAGCATGGCGCTCGAACTGGCGCCGCACCGCATCCGCGTGAACGCGGTGGCGCCCGGTGATATCTACACGCCCGCCAATGCCGCCATCGTGGAAGATCTGAAGCAGAGCGGTTCGAGTGGGCGCTACCTGCGCCTGACGCCGCTCGGGCGGCGCGGCTTGCCCGAAGAAGTGGGCCGCGCGGTGGCCTTTCTGGCTTCCGACGACGCCTCGTTTATCACCGGCTCCACCCTATTGGTGGATGGCGGATTCCTGAGCTACTGACCGTCTATGCATCCTCAAGATTTCCATCCCGATCAATTTGAGCGCGGCGCGAAATATACCCTGGACCTGGAGCTTTCGGCCGCCGGCCACGATTTGCAGATCCCGGTGCTGCTGGCGCGCGGCGCCAGGCCCGGCAAACGGCTGGTGGCGACCGCCGGTGTGCACGGCGACGAGTACGAGGGCGTGCGCGCGATCTTCGATATATATGCGGAGCTCGACCCGGCGGCGATGACCGGCGATTTTTTGGCTGTTCCGGCGGCCAATCCACCGGCCTTCTGGAACGTCTCGCGCACCAGTCCGCTCGATGGCGGGAACCTGGCGCGCGTGTTCCCTGGAGATCCGGCCGGCTCGCCGACCGCCGCGATTGCCTACTATCTCGATCAACGGATCATCGCGCGAGCGGACCTCTACCTCGATCTGCACAGCGCCGGAGTGCGCTGCCTGATGCCCACGCTGATCGGCTATCACGAAGGCGACCGGGCGGCGCGCGAAGCTGCTTTCGTGTTCGGCGCGAACGTGGTGTGGTGCCACCCAGAGATCGCGCCGGGCCGGACGGTTTCTTCCGCAATCGGTCGGGGCATCCCCTCGCTCTATACCGAAGCTCCGGGCGCCGGACGCATCGATCCAGCCGACCTGCTGGTTTATACGCGCGGCGTGCGCAACCTGCTGCGGCACCTGGGCATTCTGGAGGGACCGCCGGAGGCAGCGGCTCCACGCTATTTTTTGCGGGGGAACGGCAATATCGACCAGAGCACGCTTAGCTCGACCAGGGGATTTCTGGTGCCGCGTGTAGAGGCGCTTCAGGCGGTGACCCAGGGCCAGGAGTTAGGCGTGCTGCTCGATCTGCACAGCGACCCGGTGGAACGCTACCGGGCGCCGTGCGATGGGCTGGTGGTCCTGATCCACGCCTGTCCGCTGGTGGATGCCGGGGAGCCGGTTTTTCTGGTTACGGGCCGGCATCCGGAGACCACTTGCTGACGGCTCTGTGAAAAAAATGTGGGACACGACTGCTTCGCATAGCAGGGGAAGCGAGTTCGAGACGCTTGCCCCCCTACTGTGTTACAAAGTGAGGCGGGCTTCAGAAGCCGCCCCCACAAGGCATGTCAGGGCATCCCGTGGGAAGCGCCGGGCGCCTTGATCTCGCGCAGTTCCATCTTGCGATAGTAGATTTCGGCACCCTCGGATTGAAACAGAATATGGCCCTTGGTCAGGCCGGAGTTTTTGCCCTGGTTCACCAGTTTGCCGTTGACGTAGTAGGTAATGGTGTCGCCCACAGCGTATAACTCAATGCAATTCCATTTTCCGTGGGGGCGCTCGACATCGCCGTTGGGATCGCGATAACCGACCACATCTTTCCAGGCGCCTTTGCCGAAGCGATCGAAGCGGCCTTTATCTTTCGTTTCATTCTTGACGGTAAGAGTGACGCCGCCGACCATGAGAATATCGCCGGTGCCGCCTTCGATCATCTGGAACTCGAGGGAGCGGGGCCACACCTTGTCCTCACCTACGACGTGGAACAGGATGCCGGCATCGCGCGCCTTGCCCTTGCGAGGCTCCCAGGTATTCTCTCCCCACTTGAACTCAGTGTGCAGGTAATAGTTGGAATATTCCTTCTCGGTGACGAAGTAGCCAAACTCCTGCCCGGAGACGTGGACTACGCCGTTTTCGACCTGGAAGACGTGGTCCGGATCGTTGTTCTTGCCCTTGGTCCGGAGAAAGGTATAGAAGCCATCCAGATTCTTGCCGTTGAACAGCTTGATGCGCGGCCCCATATCTTTGGTGTCTTTGGCATGGAGCCCCGCGTGGCCGGCCAGCGCGCAGCCGGCCGAAAGCACAAATACTGCAAACAGTTTCATCCCTGCACCCGCCTTGTTTTTCCTACCCAAAATTTCTCCCTCAATTCTCGTTTGACGATTTTGCCGGTGCCGGTTTTCGGCAACGCTTCGGCAACAAATTCTATTCTCTTCGGCAGCTTGAACCTGGCGATCCTCGATTCGAGAAACGCCAGCAGTTCCGCGGCGGATAGCTCCCGGCCCGGCTTGCAGACCACCCAGGCGGCCGGCACCTCTCCCCATTGCTCGTCGGGCGCCGCAACTACGGCGCACTCCAGGACCGCCGGATGCGCAAAGATGGCCTTTTCCACCTCGATAGAGGAGATGTTTTCCCCTCCGCTGATGATGATATCCTTCTTCCGGTCCACGATGTGGATGTAGGTCTCCTCGTCCCACACGGCCATGTCTCCGGTGTGCAGCCAACCATCGGTCATGACGTTCCGGGTCGCATCGGGATCCTTATAGTATCCATCCATCACCTCGTCGCCACGAATGACGACCTCACCGATCGTATGCATGTCGCGCGGAACTTCCTGCATGTGGGGATCGACGACCTTAACGTCGACGCCGGGAAGCGGCCAGCCGGCCATCGCCATGCGGAAAAGGCGATCGGCCTCATCGGTGAAGGCCACCGTGCCTTTTAACCGGGCGGAGGTGGCTACCGGACCGGTTTCGGTAAGACCATAGCCGCCCATCACCCGGCAGTGGAAGGCGTTTTCCAGGCGGTCCACCAGTTCGGGCGAAGCGGCGGCACCGCCCAGGTGGATCTGGCGCATGCTGGAGATGTCGAAGTTGTCGAGATCGGGAGCGTTAAGCAGGGCATTGGCCATGGTCGGCACCAGCGCCATCGAGGTGGCCCGCTCTTCCTGAATGAGGCGGAAGACCGTGGTGGGATCAAAGCGGCGCACCATCACCTGTTTATGGCCCATCATGGTGCAGGCTTGAGGGCGGCCCCAGCCGTTGGCATGGAACAGCGGGATGGTGTGCAACTCTACGCTGGTATCGTCGTAGGCGCAGGTGGTGATGATGGAGAGGGCATGCAGATAGAGCGTGCGGTGGGCCAGCATGACCCCTTTCGGCGAGCCTGTGCTGCCGCTGGTATAGAAGAGCTCCGCGAGATCGGCCTCATTCCAGGAGAAAACGTCCGGACGGTCCATGCGGGCCTGGGACAAAAGGTCCGTGTAGGTGAGATCGGCGACGGGAACCGGGTCATTCAGGGTAATGAACCGCCGGATGGCAGGGCAGCACCGGCGGAGATGTTCCACCAGGGAAGCGAAGTCG
>CAZMRK010000855.1:0-5503 GCA_964568355.1 uncultured Solibacteraceae bacterium
TGTGACGGTTGCGATCGATAACCTTGTTTACACGACTCCAACACCTGAACCCTGTTCCATCTCCCTCATACCCGCCGGTATATTTGGGGTATGGATGCTGGCACGCCGCCGAAGGCGATTTCTCCGCATACTGTGCGGCTAAGGATGTTTCGCATCTCTCCCGTTTGATCCGCTTGCTTCACGCACGCGGTTGCGGAGGGATGCTGTGGTGTGGAATCCTACCAGCGAGCAGGAAAACCATCGGAGGCTAGTGGTTCATGATGTACGCCCGCACTGCTTGCGGAGTTCTTCTCGGCATGTCGCTGGCGGTGCCAGCTTGGCAGGCGGCTGTCCGGCCGCCGGCGTTTCTGCAGAAATTGCCGCTGCGCTTCGAAGCGAATCGAGGCCAGGGAGGTACGAGCGCTTCGTTTCTGGCGCGTGGTCCGAACTATACCCTGACGTTGTCCGCGGAAGGCAGCAGCCTTTCGTGGGTGGACACGGCGCGCGGCCGCGGCGCGCGGATCCATATGCGGCTCGCCGGAGCGCGGCCCGGGGTGCGGCTGGAGGGCGCTGATCCGCTGGCGACGCGAACCAGTTATTTCCGCGGCAGCGATCCGGCGAGCTGGCTGGCGGACGTGCCGGTCTACGGCCGGGTGAACTATGGCGAAGTGTATCCCGGAGTGGGCCTGACGTTTTACGGAAAAAACGGCGCGCTCGAATATGATTTCGTGGTGCAGCCGGGCGCCGATCCCGGGAAGATCCGCCTGCAGGTGGGGGGAGCGCGCCGGGTTCGCCTGGATTCCAATGGAAACCTGGTTCTGAGTACCGAGGCCGGCGACGTGCGCTGGGAAAAGCCGGAGGTCTATCAGACAGCCAGCGGAGCACGGCGACCGGTGGCGGGGCGGTTCCGGCTGGCCGGCAGGAACACAGTGGCCTTCGTGCTGGGGCCTTATGACCGCAGCCGGGCGCTGGTGATCGACCCGGTGCTGAGCTTTGCAACGTATTTTGGAGCGAGCGGCAACGATGCCGCTCGGGCGGTGGCGGCGGATTCCTCCGGGAACATGTACATCGCCGGATACACGACGTCGCAGGATCTGCCGGTGACCAGCGGCGCGCTACAGGCTGCCTACGGCGGGCAGACGACCAATTTCATGACCGGCGACGCGTTCGTAGCCAAGTTCAGCCCGACCGGCGCTCCCCTCTATGTGACGTATCTCGGCGGCAAGAACGACGACGTTGCGCTGGGGCTTGCGATCGACAAGAACGGCAATGCCTGGGTGACCGGGTACACCACGTCGGGAGACTTTCCGGTCAAGAATCCCTTTCAGCCGACCTTTCATGGCTCGGGCGGGAACGCCCGGCTGATCACGGGCGATGTATTCGTAGCGGGAATCAATGCTGCCGGGAACCAACTGTTGTATGGCAGCTACCTGGGCGGTACGCTCGACGACGCGGGCACGGCGATCACCCTAGATGCCGGCGGGAACCTGTTCCTCACGGGAACGACGCTTTCGGTGAATTTTCCGGTGAGCGCGAGGGCCGCGCAGCCCACGCGGAAAGGCGCCGGCGGCCAGCCGACCCTTCCCGATCCCGCGAATTATCAGGCCTTCAACGCCGGCGATGCCTTTGTGGTCAAGCTGGACCCCACCAAGACGCTGGATGCGCAAATGGTCTACGGCACGTACGTGGGCGGCAGCCTGGATGATGCACCGCTGGCCATCGCGGTGGATGCGAGCGGCTATGCCTGTATCGCCGGATATACGCTGTCGCGCGATTTCCCGGTTACCCCTGGCGCGCTGCAAAGCACCTATAAGGAAGCGGACATCCGGAATAACCGGTTCTACAACCTGGGAGACGGCTTCGTGGCGAAGATCGCCGCGGATGGATCGCAGATCGCAGCGGCTACCTATTTGGGAGGCCGGGGCGACGACGGAATATTCGCTCTGGCCCTGGATGCCAGCGGAAACGTGTACGTCACCGGGGTGACCGATTCCTCGGATTTTCCAGTGACGCAAGACGCTCTGCAAACGCGGTACGGAGGACCTACCTTGATCAGTAACGCGGACCAACTGTTGGGGGATGCCTTCGTGACCAAGCTCAAAGCCAATTTGACCGGCCTGGTGTTCTCCACTTTTCTGGGCGGAGACAAAGACGACGCGGGGGCTGCGATTGCGGTGGACGTAAGCGGCAGCGTGTACGTGGCGGGCCTAACCAACTCCGCCACTTTCCCGCTGAGTTCCGACGCGGCGCAGAATACCTTTGGCGGCGCCGGCGCGCAGAATGCCAACCAGTTGCTGGGCGATGGATTTCTGGCGCGCCTGAATTCCACCGGGGCGGCGCTGAGCTACAGCACATTTCTGGGCGGCAATGCGGATGATGTGATTGCAGGGATGGCGATCGATGGCGCAGGCAATGTGTACGTGACCGGATCTACGGTGTCCACCAACTTCCCGGTGACGAGCGGCGCCTACCAGAGCAGCTATCACACGATCGGCGACGCAGCCCAGGGGCGGATACACGGACACGCGTTCGCGGCGCGCTACTCCGGATTTCCGGTCGGCACGGCGCCGGCGATATCTCTGACTGCGATCACGAATGCCGCCAATTATGTGGCGGGGAAGGTTTCGCCCGGTATGGTGTTTACCGCATTCGGCGCCGGAATCGGCCCGAACGATCTGGCGTATGCGACGTTTGTTCCGGATGGACACCTGCTGACCACTTCTACTGGCGGGACGCGTTTTCTATTCGGCAATACCCCGGCGCCGATGGTGTATGCCTCGGCGATGCAATCGAGCGGCATTGTGCCGTATGATGTGGCCGGCAAGAGCACCGTGGAGGTGCGGGCCGAATACAACGGCCAGACCTCGAACCCCATTACACTCCAGGTAGCGCCTTCGGTGCCGGGCTTGTTTTCGCTCGATCAGAGCGGACAGGGCCCGGGCGCCGTTTTCAACCAGGACAATACGCTGAACGCGGCCACGAACGGCGCCCGCCAGGGAGAGTTGATCCAGATCTTCGGTACCGGGGAAGGACAGACCGACCCGGCCGTCGTCGATGGGTTGGTGACGACCTGGCCGGCTCCCAGGCCCGTGCTGCCTCTCACGGTGACCATTGGCGGTGTGCCGGCGGTTGCTGAATACTTCGGAGAGGTTCCCAAGATAGCGTCGGGCGTCTTTCAGGTGAACGTCAGGATTCCGATGACCGTGATCAATGGCGTGCATGAGGTGAAGGTCACGATCGGAAATGCGACGAGCCAGCCGGGTTTGACGGTTGTGGTGGGGCCGTAGGAACCTCCGCCAGCCCCGCCGAGGTTCGACCAGACTAAGATCCGGCTGTCGCGGTTCGGCGGCGGAACGGAACTGCGCGCGTAAGCAAGCGGCTTCAGCCTGCGCTGGCGCGGAGCATTTCGTGGGCTAAGCCGGCGCTGCTGAACGCTCCGATGGATTGCCCTGCCAAGGCCATGGGGATCGACCAGATGGCCTGGTTCGAGTAGTAGTCGTCACCCCACAGGGGCAGGCCCGTATCGCCGTAGAGCAGGCAGCGCTGGTTCCAGGGTGCGCGCGTTTTCACTGCCATGGCTTCGTAGAGGCGGCGGGCTACTTCGATTCCGGCCTCGCGGCGGCCATGATAGAGCAGCGTTGCGGCGGCGCAGAGGTTCTCACCCACAAAGATATTCATTCCGAAATCGCCGGAGGGATGGATCCGCGTGTCGTAAGGCTTGCCGTCGGCGGTCACGCCATTGATCAGGCCGTAGGACGTGGCGCGCAGGTTGAGCCGTTCGATGGATGCGAGCGCGGCGGCGATGCGTCCGGCCGGCAGCACTTCCGGCAAACCTGCCGTCCTGGCGCACCACTCGCCCATCAACTGATTGGCCAGGCAGACATCGTTGCTGGTATGTTTTTCGGCGTCGCTCCAGAGACGGTAGTAGGAACCGTTCCACAGGCGCTCTTCAAAGCTGCGCTGCGCGCGCGCCAGGCGAGTGGAGCATTCCGCGGAAAATTCCCGGTCGCCGGCGAGGTCGGCCAGGGCTTTTCCCGAGGCCAGGGTCGCGAGCCAGGTGCCGGCCACGTAGCTGGAGTTTCCTTCCCAAGGCCAGACGTCGTAGAACTGGTTGGCTGGCCACGCCTCCCCGGGGCGCACGTGAGCCTGTTCGTGGACCAGGCCGGATCCATCGTCGTCCAGCGAGTATTGATAGCGGATGGCGCGCCTGGCTGAATCATAGAAGTGTTCGAACTGGCGGCGGTCGCCGGTGCGCAGGTACAGGCGATAGATCATCTGCGCGTACTGCCCGGAGTTCAGCGGATGCTGGCAGTGGTAGCGCGGATCGCGCATGCTGGTGTTCTGTCCGAAGCAGAAGGGCACCTCCCCGTCGGCGATCTGGAAATGGCGGAATGCCTCGAGGGTGGTGAATTCCAGTTCGGGGAAGAACAGCAGCAGGGGGAAGTGGCCGTGAATGCGGCACACCATGGTTTCGACGATGGGGCAGCCCGTGTGGCTTTCGCTGTGCGTAAACCAGCCGTTCTCGCCCCACCACTCGTCCTTGCGCGTGCGCGCGATCCATACGGAGTTCTTGGCCAGGCTGTAGAAGCTCTGTACCAGCCAGTCCTGGAGCCAGCCGGGCAGGTCGCTGCGGTAGACCACCGCCTGCCAGGCCAGCACCCGCCGCAACAGGGTCTCGTGCTGGCGCAAGGCCTGTTCGGCGGCCTCTCCGGCGTCGCGAAAACGCCCGGAGTAGCGATTGAAGTGCAGCTCGCTGCCCTTGTCGCGCCAGGACGGAGCATACCAGGCCACGGCGAAGCGCACGCGCCGCCTCTCGCCGGGAGCCAGCCGGAGATCGAGCGCATAGCTCCCCTTGGCCGCATCCTTTTCCTGTACGCCCTCGCCGCGCACGGCCAGCGAGGCCCCAGCCGGCGCCTCCGGAAATTGCAGGCCGAGCGCCAGCGGCAGCGCCTCGCCGCCGTGATTGTGAAGTTCGATCTCGAACAGCGCGGCGGGCAGGTTGGATGCGGCGGCATCGCCTACGACGAGCGGGGAAAAGGCACGCAGGCCCAGGCGCAGCGGAAGCTCGCCGAATTCGGCACGCAGGTCGGCAACCGGATAGTGCCCCCAGTACGAAATGCGCGCGGAGGAGAGCGGTACGCGGCGCGTGCCGGCACAGAGGTACAGCCAGTCGGCGAAGATACGTTTGGGAGGAACGAGGTCGTTGAAGATGGAGCACAGGCCGATCTTCCCGGTGCCTTCGAGCGTGAAATAGCCCGTGCCCAGTCCCCCCAGCGGGACGCCGCTGTCCAGGCGCGCGCCTTCAAAGACGAAGGCCGGCACCGGAGCGGAGAAACCGTCCGCCGCCAGCCGGCTCCACTGGTGCCGCGCCGCGGAGTCTGGAAAAGGCCACTCGCCCGCGGCCGGCTGTTTCGGCGCCGCGGCAGCCAGATTCAGGCCCATGGCCGCGCCGCTCCCCAACGTGGTCAGCACATCGCGTCGTCGCATGTATCGATACTAATGTAGTGCGTCGCAGATTTCACGC
>CAZMRK010000856.1:0-6166 GCA_964568355.1 uncultured Solibacteraceae bacterium
CCCAGCGCGCGGCTGCGCGGCGTCTCGTCGTGCTTCACCCGCAGGATCGACTTCCAGAGATCCGTCTTCTCCGGCTGTTTCAGGGCCTTCAGCTCTTCCAAAGCCCGCTCGCGCACCGCTTTGGAATCCTCGATCAACGCGGTCAGGCGGCCTTTTCCATTGCCCTGCCCATTGCTGCCCGCGGAACTCCCCGTGGTTGCGGGATTGCCGTTCTTCCCATCGATGTCAGCCATGGTTTTAACCTCAGACCCGGAGAATGGCGCCCGGATCGTTGAATTGTGATGGTTCGCCCTTAGGCCAGCGGTACAGGTGGCTCAAATCCACGTCAATCTGGCCTTCCGGGTCCAGTTCCACCTTGGCCCGGTCCATAGGCCGAGGCGCCGGTCCTTCGAAGTTAATTCCCTCGGAGTCGTATCCGCTGCCGTGGCAGGGACACTTGAACTTGTTCTCGCTGGGCTTCCAGTCCGGTGTGCATCCCAGGTGTGTGCATACGGCATAGATCACGAAAATGCCTTCCGTATTGCGCACTACCCAGATGCGATATTGGTTCTGAAATTTCGTATCTACGCCGAAGCCGAAGTCCGCCGGATATCCGATACGAAACTTGGTTTTTGGCTCGAACAGCGCCCTGGGAAAGAAGAATCGCAGAAACATCAGCAGATTCACCCCCAGTGTTCCAAGCACTGCGGCCATGACAAAGCGGCGCCGGCGTGCGATGGTCTTCTGTTCGTCGGCTTCTTCGGATTGAGTGAGAATTTTGCGGACCGCTGCGATAACAGAGGGTTTAGGCTGGGACGGTGTGCCCGTCTTCCCGCCGGAAGTTTCGAGCGTAGGGTTCGACATGGTTACCCCCCTGACCGGTTGCCCGGTCATCCTCTCTGAGCTAAGAGGACATACCCCGGACTTGCTGATGCGCGTGTTCCGGACCCGGCGGGTAACAGGCTCCCGTATGACGTATTGGAAAGCCTGGGTTGCTTTAGTAATTGGGGCCCTATAAGTGTCGCCGTGAAAGAGCCTTGATCTTACCCCCCTGCCTTGTTCCGCATCGCATCCCCATAGTTCCGGTTTTGTCCACCCGATATATTACACCCGGCCCGGAATTTTGCAAGCGCTCCCCGAAAAAGAGGTGCGGTAGCCCAGCGCGGCCGAAATTCGGCCGGCGGATTCGATCAACATACCTGGAAGCATCTCGCGCAGGTCTGCGGCCAGGCGCTGTTTCGGTTGGGAAACGCTCACCGCCGCCACCACCCTGGCATCGGCGTTGCGGATGGGCGCGCCGAAACAAAGTCCTCCCGCAACCGTCTCCTCGTCGTCCACGGCGTAGCCCCGCTCGCGTACCAGTGCCAGATCGGCCTGAATCAGACGTGGTTCGGTAATGGTGCGCTCCGTGAACTGGTAGGTGCCGAAAATCTGCAGCAATACCGCGATCTGTTGCGGCGACTGGTTCGCCGTGATCGCCTTACCTAACGACGAGGCATAGGGCGGCAGGATGCGGCCGATATAGTTGGCCATGCGCAGCGCCTGAGGGCTGTCCAGCACCTCCACTACCCGGACATGATCGTTGTACAGTGCCGCCAGGGTAATGGTCTCGGCCAGGTCCATGTGCAGCTTGCGCATCTCCGGAAGAGCGGCTTCGGGAAGACGCCGCGCCCAGGCGCTTCCACCGCGCGCCGGCCAGTCGCGATCCAGGTAGTAGTCGGCACCCTCGCGCGCCAGCCATCCCAGCATCTGGAGCGTGCTCAGAATTCGAAACGTAGCGGGCTTGCCCAGGCCCGCGACTTCAGCCAGATCGCCCAGCGACATGGGCTGCCGTACCTCAGCCAGGTGTTCCAGAATATACAGCCCTTTTGCGAGAGCCCTGGATTCGGGTTGAACGGCCTCTTTCCCGTGCTTGTTCCGGTTTACTCCGGCCCGTTTCGAATTCTTCTTCGCCAGCTCCATACTCTAGAAATCATAAGCCCGTTTCCCCAGCGGCTATGGCCGAAAACCCATCCGGTCGCGTCCAAAATAGAACAGCCGACCATCTTCGCGCGACACCACCAGGTTTGGCCCGGCGCCGCCTCCCAGCGGCCCGGCGCTGGCGCCAATTTCGTGCTGCCCGAAATAGATCGGCTTGCCATCCCAGGTGAGCGCCTGAGGAAAGCGGAACCGGGGATGGGTATTCGTGCCGGTATTCTTCAAAAACAGCACCGTGGAGCCCGGCAGCCCGAGCGCCCTGGGCAACCCGGTCTCGGGATTCGGAACCGAGTGATGGCGCGGTGTTCCCACCAGTAGATCCATTCTGCCGTCGCCGTCCCAATCCACCAACTCGATCTTCGAACGGCCTGTGCCGCCGGCGCCCAGGAAGTTGGCGCGAATCGCGCTGCCATCCTCCATCCGCAGTTTGCCGCCGTCCCTCAGGTTGTAGTCATCCAGGCGGCGGTAGAGGTGGAATTCGTCGTCGTCATCGTTGGCGATGTAGACCATGCGGCCGTCCAGCAGGCCGACCCCCGGACGCACCCGCCAGGTCCCGTGGAGATCGAGCCCGTCGAGATAGAGCGGCGACTCCGGCGCGAGTTTCGGTCGCCTGCGCGTGCCGTGGTTGATATAAATCACGTGGCGGCCGAGCGAATCTCCCAGCAGAATGTCCGGCAGGCCGTCGCCGTTCCAGTCCACCACGTTCGGACTCACGTACCCCCAGCGGGCCTCTCCGGGCCCCTGGATATCGCCCCTGTAGCCGGGCTGTATGTGGATCGGGCGGCCCCCCGCCTCGATCGGTGTCCCGCTGTCAAACGAAGGCTGCGCGTTCGTTCCCGCATTTCGGAAAAACAGAATGCGCCCTTCGGAGTTGCCGCACACAATGTCGACGGCTCCGTCCCCGTCCCAATCCACCTGCGTCGGCACGCCCAGGGAGCCGCTGTACAGCATCGCCTTCTCTTCCAGCACCGGAACCGGGGCCTCGTAAACCGGATTGCCCGGAGCCAGAAACCGTCCGGTGAAGCGGTAGTAGTAGAGCGCGCCTTCGCCGCCTGCGATCAGATCGGAAAACCCCGTCACCGGGTTGGGATATGCTACCGGCGAAGCGTTGATGATGGGATGCCGCAGCGCATTGCCGTCCCTCCCGGCGATGTGCAGCCGGGCGGTCAGTTCCACCCCGGAGGCAGCACGATTCGGATAGTAATAGAGATCGCCGAAACGGGATCCGGAGACGAGGCCGCGCTGGTGTCCGGGCCCCAGGTCCACCACCGTGATCGCCCGGTTGCCCCACAGCACATCCCGTGCCGAAGGCGATACCAGGCGCGGGTGGCCCAACGGTCCGGCCCCCAGGTCCGGACGCGACACGGCATATAGCCCCAGATAGGGAAGTCCGCCGCGCCAGATGCCCCGGCCGTCATATGGCACGTAGCCGGGATCCCGCCAGCCCGCGCCCGGAGGTGCTTCCCGGGTGCCGTCCGGGATGTGCAGGATCAGATCGATGGCTCCGCCGGGACTATCCAGGAGCGCGATCGCCGAAGGCGGCCGCGGCAGATCTTCGAGGCCGATGCGGGCGGTTTCCCGAAACTCGCGGCGGGCGTCCTCGTAAAGGGCATGGATCAGGTCTTTGCCATCGACAAACAGGCCGTGAATCGCCCCCGAATCCTGCCAGATGGTCGCCAGGGGAGAAGGGTTCGACGAAGGCTGCCGTACCGGAACGCGCTCACCGAAAACGGGCTGTCCGCCGGGTGCCGTATCCCTCCAGCGATACAAAAAGAGGCCGGGTGGTGAGCTGAACTTGCCCGCCACGACGAACAGGTCCCACTGTTTCGGACCGTAAACATGCGCCGCGCCGGCGGGATCGGCGCTCAGGCCGGCGGACAGTGGACCTCGCCGGTCCCCTGTGCCCACGGGGATTGGCTGGCCGCCCTCGATGGCGGCCATGAGGAAGAGAGCGAGAAATGTGTGCATCCGGCACGATTATCCGGCCGGTCGCCGGCAATGCTCCGTCTCTGTTGCAAACCTGACCAGTCACAGTCAGGATATTTCAAAAAATGAAATATGTCAAAATAATTGCGAAATCGTCTAACATAAACTGAAATGACCGATTCTCTCCAGCCCTTATACGCCGCCGTCCTCGTCCCCCGCGACGACCACGGAGAATTGAACGAATCCGCCTTTTGCACCATTCTCGAATTTCTGCTGAGCCGGGGGATTACCGGCGTGGTGGTAAACGGCGCGACCGGCGAGTATTGTCTGACCTCCCGTTCCGACGTGGACCGGCTTCTGACGCTTTGCCGGGACGTGCTGGGCGATCGTGCTCAGTTCCTTTGCAGTGTTGGCGCTGCTTCGATCCAAGAAGTGCTGGCGCTCAGCACCATCGCCGGAGACCACGCGGCCGCCGCCCTGCTTCTGCCGATGCCTTACTTTTTCCCGTACTCCCAGGACGACCTGCGGTCCTTTGCCACAGCCGTAGCTGCCGAGGCGCGCAGGCCCGTTCTGCTTTATAACCTGCCGAGATTCACCAGCGGGCTCGAACCCGCCACCGTAGCGGACCTGATCGGCTCGGCGCCGAACATCGCCGGCATCAAAGACAGTGGCGGCACTCTGGAAATATTCAAAGCTCTCGAAGGCAGCCGCGCCCGGCGCTTCGTAGGCGATGACAGCATTCTGGTCGAGGCATTCGAGGCGCGCGTCTGCGAAGGAGCGATTTCCGGAATCGCCGGCGTGCTGCCGGAATTGACGCGATTCCTGGCCTGCCGCCGCGGCGCGGCCGGATACGGCGAGGCCGCCCGGCTGCAAGTGGAGCTGATCGAAAAGCTCGCCGTGTTTCCCACGCCCTGGGGCCTGAAGCTGATCGCCGAGTGCCGGGGACTCGCCCCCGCACGATTCGCCCAGCCCGTGTCCGAGGCAAGACGCCGCCAGATGGAAGAGTTCCGCGCCTGGTTCGCCCCCTGGTGGTGCACGGCCGCGGCAATTGTGGAATAACCCATGAGCAGCCGGTACCGATGGTACGTCGTCGGCATGTTGTGGGCCATCTCCGCCATCAACTATGCCGATCGCCAGGCGATTTTCTCCGTGTTTCCCCTTCTCGAAAAGGAGATGCATCTTTCGCCGGTCCAACTCGGCCTGCTGGGCTCCTCCTTCGCATGGGTTTACGGGCTCAGCGGACCGTTCGCCGGATTGATTGTGGATCGCGTCCGGCGGGTCTCCGCCGTGCTGTTCGGCCTGCAGACGTGGAGCACCATCTGCCTGGCGACCGCCTTTTCGCGGACGTTCTCGCATCTGTTCCTGTTCCGCGCGGCGGAGGGCCTGGGCGAGACGGTTTACTATCCTGCCTCCATGTCGCTGATTAGCGACTATCACGGCACCCGGACCCGCTCCCGCGCCATGGGATTGCATCAGACCAGCGTCTATGTCGGGACCATTGCCGGCGGATTCTTTGCAGGCCTCATCGGGCAGCATTACGGGTGGCGCTGGTCGTTCGTGGTCTTCGGCGGCCTGGGAGTGATTCTCGGACTGGTATTGCGCAAATTCCTGGTGGAACCGCAGCGCGGCGCCATGGAAGAGACCGCGCCGGCAGCACGGCTCGGCATGCGGCAAACGCTCCGGCTGATCTTCGGCAAGCCCACCGCGCTCTGCCTGATGGCGGCATTCCTGTGCGCAAACTTCGTGGCCGTGGTGCTGCTTGCCTGGATGCCCAAGTTCCTCTACGACCGTTTTTCGATGAACCTGGCGACCGCCGGGCTGGCGGCCACCCTGTTCGTTCAGCTTGCCAGTATGCTCGGCGCGCCTCTGGGCGGATGGTTGGCTGACTCCCTGCGCAGAAAGTCCGCCTCCGGCCGCTTGGCCGTCCAGGCCGTAGGTGTGTTCGGCGGCGCTCCGTTCGTGGCTTTGTGCGGAATGACCGACTCGGTGGCCTGGCTGCTGGTCTCGCTGACCGCCTGGGGGTTTCTCAAGGGTCTGTACGACGCCAACATTTTTGCCTCCCTGTTTGACGTGATCCCTCCGGAAGCGCGCGGCAGCGCGGCAGGCTTCATGAACATGATCGGATGGCTGGGAGGCGGCGGCACCGCGCCGCTGGCCATCGGACTGATCGCGCAGCGGCACGGCCTGGGGGCCGCCATTGCCCTGGCATCGGTCGTCTATCTGCTCGCCGGAACCATATTACTGATCGCAGCCGCCTTCTTCATTCGGCGCGATCTCGGCTCTT
>CAZMRK010000857.1:0-11053 GCA_964568355.1 uncultured Solibacteraceae bacterium
AATGGCACGTCGCCCGCGACCCGCGCCTTCTGCCAGCCCAGCGCCTCGGTCATTCCGGCCATGATCCCGTCCGGCCGGCGCATGTGCCAGTGGTCGTGAAATCGCATTACCACCATGTGATGCCGGGCGATGAAGGCCTGCTTGGCGGCGAACACCGGATCGCCCTTCAGATCGGCGGTCTGGTCGAGATGGTTGTAGAACGTCGGTTCATGGGCGATCACGAAATTCTTGCCGGAAGCGGCGGCGCGCTGCAACACGTCCAGCGTAGCCGCGAACGTGGTGGCGATGCCCGTGACGGGAGTGTCGGGGTTGCCCGCCTTGAACGTATCCACGGTCTCCGTGCGCCACGCAACCCCGATGTTCTTCTGGATCCGCTCGAGGATCTGCCGCGCGGTCGGCGGGGCTGCCGCCGCCGTCAGGGATATCAGAGCCAAAATGACGATTTTCATACGAGGTAGTCCTCGCTCAGTCTAGCAGCCCGCCATATGGCGTTTGATAAACTGGCTAACACTCGTGAGGCTTCTGATCTTTTTCCTGGGAATGACCGTTGCCGCGGCAAGTGAGATCCAGCCCCGGCTGCCGGCTCTCGCATCCGTTTTTCCGCAAGGCTGCCGGCCGGGGCAAACCATGCAGGTGGAAGTCTTGGGAGAGTACCTGGACCGCGCCGCCAGCGTCGTCTTCCTGGACCCGCAGATCCAGGGCCGCATCCTCGAAGGCCGCTACACGCGCATGCGCCTCGAATTCGTCGTGGCCGCGGAGGCGCGCCTGGGTCCTCATTATTTCCGCATCGTCTCGCCCCGCGGCGCCTCCAACCTCCTGCTCTTCCGCATCGGCGACCAGCCGCACGTACTCGAAAAGGAGTCCAATTCCACCTTCGAAGAGGCCCAGACCGTCCAGATTCCCGCCACCATCAACGCGCGTCTCAACGTCGACAACGATTTCGATTTTTACCGCTTTCATGCCGAGAAGGGTCAAAGCTGGATCTTCGATCTGCGATCGGCGCGCAACGGCGACAGTCTCGACGCCGCCCTGATCCTGCTCGATGCCAAGCGCAACGAGATCGTACACAGCGAGGACGTCTTCATCTGGGATCCTTTCTTCGCGCACACCTTTGCGGAGTCCGGCGACTATGTGGTGGTGGTCCAGCCGACCCACGCCAGCAACGACCCCACCTTCGCCTACCAGCTCGATATCCGGCAGGCGCCCTATCTGGAAACCATTTCGCCCATCGCCTTGCACCCGGGGGCTACTACCGAAGCGACGCTCTGGGGCACGGGTCTCGCCGGCACGAACCCGCGCCTTTGGTTCGATGCGCCCGGCTTTACCGGCCAGGCGGTGGAACTGCGGGGAGCATCCGCCAGCGTGAAGATCCAGTGCCCGAAAGATGCCGCGCCGGGACCGCATCACTTCGCCCTGCGCACCGATGCCGGTCAATCCAACGATGCCGCGTTCCTGGTCGAACCGCTGCCAGCGCACACCGGCGGCAACCACATTGCCGCGCCGGTTTCGATCATCGGGACCGCGCGCTATCGCCAGCCCGAACGCTTCTGGTTCGAAGTCAAGGAGAAGGAGGCGCTGGTCTTCGAGGTGCGGGCACACCGCTTCGGATCGCCCGTCGATTCGCTCCTCCGCCTGCTGGATGAAAGCGGCAAAGAAATCGCGATGAACGACGATGCCACCTTGTCGGAGCAGCCTTTTAACAAAGACTCGTACCTGATGCATACTTTCGCCAAGGCGGGACGCTACCAGGTGGAGATCCGAAATCTCTGGAAGACCACCGGCGAGAATTTCCCCTACGAGCTGGTCGTGCGTCCTCCCAAGCCGGACTTCGATCTGACGCTGGCCGCCGACAACCCCCACGATTCCCTGAAAATAAAGGTTAATCGGAAGGAAGGCTTCGAAGGGCCCGTGCCGTTCGAAGTGCAGGGCCTGCCGCAGCCCTTGCGGGGCGAGATCTCCGCCGCCAAAAGCCAAGCCGAGGTCGCCCTCCCTCCCGGCGCCCAGGGAACCATCCGCGTGATCGCGGACGGCCGCGTAGCCTCCCGCGCCGTGAAGATCACCAGCGGAGGCGGCGAGGGCAATACCTCGATCACGGTCTGGCAAGCCACCGTGGCACCGGCCGAAAAGCCGCTGTTTTCGCTCGAAGCCGAAGTCACCTCCGTCAACCTGGTACGCGGGGGCACAGCCGAGTTCGGCGTGACGGTCCGCCGGGCCGAACATTTTGACGAGCCCATTCAGTTGTTGTTTGAAAACCTACCGGAAGGCGTGACCGCCGCGGAAACCATCGCCCGTCCGGGGTCGGGAAGTGTTAAAATTCGTCTCCAGGTCCCCAAAAACGCGCGCGCGGGCAGATATTCACGCCTCGCGATCCTGGGTAAAGCGGCGGGTGGCCGGATAGAAGAAGCTCCCAAAATTTCGTTCGTGATCGATTGAGCCAACCATGCGCCTGCTCGCACTGCTGTTTTTGGCCATCTCCCTGACGGCCGCCTCGCGCACCCCGGTCAAGCTTGTCGTCGAACCAGGAAACCCGCTCCTGTTCGGCAAGGGTTCCCGCCAGCAGCTTGTCGTGGTCCTCCGCTACTCCGACGGCACCGAAGAGGATGTCACCTCCAAAACCCGCTTCTCTTCCGCCAGGCCATCGGTCGCGGAAGTGGACGCCGCCGGCATCGTAACCGCCAAAGGCAATGGCGGCGCCGAAATCCGGGCCAGCTATTCCGGACGGCAGGCCACTACTACCGCCCTGGTGCAGCGCGCGGAGAGCCCGACGCCGCCCAGCTTCAGCGGCGATATTCTGCCGGTGCTCACCAAAGCCGGTTGCAATGGCGGCAGTTGTCACGGCGCCCTGAACGGCCAGAACGGCTTCAAGCTTTCTCTGTTTGGCTACGATCCGTCCGCCGACTACGAGATGATCGTGCACAAGCACGACGGCCGCCGCTTGAATCTCGCCGATGCCGAAAAAAGCCTTCTGCTGCGCAAACCTACCTTTGACGTTCCACACGGCGGCGGCAAGCGCCTGAAAAAAGGTTCCACCGACTACAGTGTGCTGCTGGACTGGATCCGCGGCGGCGCCAAGCTGGTTCCCGCCAACGAGCGCCGCGTGGTGTCGCTCAGGGTGGCCCCGGACAACACGGTGCTCTTCGGAAAGGGTTCCGCGCGCCAACTGCTGGTGACCGCCCGCTACTCCGACGGAACCGAGCGCGACGTCACCCGCATCGTTGCGTTTCAGTCCAACGATGATTCCATCGCCAAAGTCTCTCCTGAAGGCCTGGTGACCGCCGACCGCGGCGGCGAGACCGCCATCACCGTGCGGGCTCCGGGGGTGGCTTCGGCCGCCAAGGTGGGCGTGGTCACCGAGTCCCGCGCCGTACCCGCAATCGTCTCCGACAACTTCATTGACCGGTTTGTCTTTGAGAAGTTGCAAAAACTGGAGATCCCACCCTCCGAGCCTGCCGACGATGCTACTTTCCTGCGCCGCGCGTCGCTCGATATCATCGGCGTGATTCCCAGGTCCGAAGAAGCGCGCCGCTTCCTGGCAAGCCGCGATCCGGACAAGCGGGCCAAGCTGGTGGAAGAACTGCTGCACCGGCCGGAATATGCGGATTTCTGGGCGCTCTACTGGGGCGACCACCTCAACAACACCAAGCAGCTTCTCTACAACAAGGGTCCCTACACCTTCACCCGCTGGCTGCACGACCAGTTCCAGAAGAACGCGCCCTATGACCAGTTCGTGCGCGAACTGCTCACCTCCTCCGGCAACATGTACGACGCTCCCGCCACCAGCTTCTATCCGCTGATGAAGAAGGAGCAGGACCTGGCGGCCATCACCAGCCAGTTGTTCCTCGGCGTCAGCATCGAATGCGCGCGCTGCCACAATCATCCGCTCGAAAAGTGGAGCCAGAACGACTTCAACAGCATGGCGGCGTTTTTCTCGCAGGTGCGCTACAAAAGCGCCGGGCCGCGTAACAACGAGCGCATCCTCTACGTCGACTACAAGCGCCAGTTCCAGAATCCCGATACCAAGCAGATCTTCCTGCCCAAGCCGCTGGACGGCCCGGTCATGTCCTCCGGCGAGATGGTGGACCGCCGCGAACTGCTGGCCGATTGGATCACTTCGCCGCAGAATCCGTTCTTCGCCAAGGCCCTGGTCAATCGCATGTGGCGCAACTTCATGGGTCGCGGCCTGGTGGAACCCGTGGACGATTTCCGGGTCACCAATCCTCCCACCAACCCGGGCCTGCTGGACGCGCTGGCGAAAGACTTCATCGATCACCGCTACGACCTGCACCACCTGATCCGGCAGATCACCTCCTCGCGGGCCTACCAGCTTTCCTCGCGGCCCAGTGAAGGCAATCGCGACGATAAGATGGCCTACTCCCGGCACTACAGCCGGCGCATGATCGCCGAACAGATGCTGGATTCGATCGCCCTGGCCACCGGAGTTCCCGAGCAATTCCGCTCCCTTTACCCGGGCACGCGCGCGGCGGAACTGCCCGAGCCCGAGGTGGAATCGTACTTCCTGGAAGTATTCGATCGCCCCAGCCGCCAGATCGTCTGCGAGCGCAAGCAGCAGCCGAATCTGAACCAGGCCATGCACCTGATCAGCGGCGAGACCATCCAGAAGAAGGCCACCAGCCCGCAGGGCGTCCTGGCCAAAATGCTGCGGGATGGCCGCCCGGCCGCCGAGATCGTGGAAGAATTGTACCTGCGAACCGTTTCGCGCTATCCGGACGCGAGCGAAAAACAATGGGCCGCCCAGACGATCGCCAAAGAGAACGAGACCCAAGGTCTCCAGGACGTTTTCTGGGCTCTGCTGAACTCGAAAGAGTTTTTATACAATCACTGAGGAGAGCGGGATGCTATTCGGGCGGCGTGATTTCGTGAAAATCGGTTCCCTGGGAGCGCTGGGAGTCAGCCTGGAGCGGGTCCTCCGGGCCAATCCGAAAAAAGAGATCTCCTGTATCCTGATGTGGCAAAGCGGCGGCTGCGGCCACCAGGATACCTTCGACATGAAGCCGGACGCGCCTATCGAGTACCGCGGCGAGTTCAAGCCCATCTCCACCAACGTGCGCGGTATCCAGATCTGCGAGCATCTCCCGCTTACCGCGAAGCAGGCCGACAAGTTCACCATCCTGCGCTCGCTCAAATCCAGAGAGAACAACCACGAGCGCGCCATCAACTATCTGCTGACCGGCTACCTGCCGCTCTCTACGCTGGAGTTCCCGAGCATGGGCTCGGTAGTGGCCAAGGAGAAAGGTCCGCGCAACGGGATGCCGCCCTACGTGGCGATTCCGAATACCTTCCCCTCCTACGGCGGCGGTTACCTGGGCGGCGAATTCAATCCCTTCATCGCCGGCGATCCGAACGTGGTGGGCTACCAGGTTCGCGATCTCACGCTGCCGGTGGATGTCGACTGGCAGCGCGTCGGCAACCGCAAGTGGCTGCTGGAGCAGATGGACCGGAAATACCGCGCGCTCGATGCCAACACGGATTTCGATGCGCTCGACGCGTTTCAGAAGCGCGCCTACGACCTGATGAGTTCTCCGGTTGCCAAGAAGGCCTTCGATATCGAATCGGAATCGCCCAGCCTGCGCGAGCGCTACGGCCGCACTCCGGTCGGCCAGGGCGCCCTACTGGCCCGGCGCCTGGTCGAATCCGGCGTGCGCTTCATTACGGTGGCCAAGGGCTGGCTGAATTACGATACCCACGGCGACAACTTCAACATCATGAAGAAGGTGCTGCTTCCCGAGTTCGATCGCGCCTTCGCCGCGCTGCTCGAGGACCTGCACGAGCGCGGCATGCTCGATAGCACGCTGGTGATCGCCATGGGCGAGTTCGGCCGCACGCCCAAAGTGAACAAAGACGCGGGACGGGATCACCATTCGAAAGCCTGGTCCGCCGTCTTCGCCGGAGCCGGCATTCCGGGCGGCAGAATCCTGGGCGCCACCGACAAAACGGCAACCGAGGTCACCGAGCTTCCTGTAGAGCCCGAAGACCTCCTCTACACCATCTACTCCATTCTGGGCGTCGATCCCCACGTCGAATACCAGACCCCCATCGGCAGGCCGTCCAAGGTCGTCAATGGAGGCCACCTGGTGAAGGAGCTGCTGGCTTGAAGCTGCGGCCGGCGCGCCTGATTCTGTTCTTATTGGCGGCCGGCCTCGCAGTACCGCAAGCGCCCAAGACCAGCTCGCCCAGCCCGATCGAGTTCACTTGCCCCATGGACCCGGAAGTGCGCGCCAAGGGTCCGGGAAAGTGCCCGCGTTGCGGCATGAAGCTTCAGCCTGGCATTCCGGAGCCGGTGCAGTATCCCATGGACTTTCAGGTCACTCCGCCCGAGATCCCCGCGGACCAGCCCGTCAATCTTCAGTTCCGGGTTCGCGATCCGAAATCCGGCGCTCCGGTCAAGAAGTTCGAGATCGTGCACGAGAAGTTGTTTCACCTGTTCCTGGTAAGCCAGGATTTGGAATACTTCGCGCACCTGCACCCGGACTATACCGGCTCCGGCGTCTTCCGTTTACCGGCCAAACTCCCCAAAGCGGGAACCTACCGCCTGCTGGCTGACTTCTATCCCACGGGCGGCACGCCGCAACTGGTCCCCAAGACCTTCACCACTGCGGGATATCTCCGCCCGCTCGAAGAAGCGATTCCCCATCTGAAGCCGGATCTCTCACCGAAGCACGGAACGAATCTGGAGGTGGAGTTGCGTCTGGATCCGCCGCAGCCGATTGCGGGCAAGAAGACCATGATGTTCGTGAGCCTCAGTCCGGCCGAAGGGCTGGAGCCTTACATCGGAGCCTGGGCGCACATGCTGGCGGTCAGCGCGGACCTGATCGATACGATTCACGAGCATCCGTTCCTGGCGGATGGCGGCCCGCACATGCAATTCAATCTCTTTTTTCCCCGTGAATCCATGTATCGCGTCTGGATTCAGTTCCAGCGCAAAGGCGTGGTCAATACGGTGGCCTTCACCGTTCCGGTTTCGCAGTTGCGATAGCCACCGTAGCCGGAGCCGCGGACCAGACCGAGAGACGAGTACCCCGCGGCAGGCTCACCGGATTTTGAAACACAAAGGTCCGCTGCCATTCCTTGCGATAGTCGCGCAGCCAGATCAGGTGCTTCACCGAACCATCGGGACAGGCGGCCATTACCTCCAGCGATCCACCCTCGGGCAGTTCCAGCGGCCGGACCGAAACCAGGCGGAGCGGCTGTTCCAGCGTCCAGGGCGCGCTGCTCGCCAGAGAATGCATCTCGGCCTTGGCGGGTGGTTTCGGCTCCGGCGTAGATTCGAAACGAGGCGCCGGCGGCAGGTAGACCGGCTCGCCTTCCGGAGCGCCGCCCTCCACCCAGGAGACCAGCAGGTCGATCTCGGGTTGCGAGAGGCTGGGATCATCGAGAAATTCGCCGACGCCTTTTACCGCGCCCCATGGCGGCATGCGGCGGGCCAGTACTTCGTCGCGGATGGCTTTGGCCCAGGGCCTTGCATCCTCGTAGCTCAGAAGAGAAAAGGCCCGACCTCCGGGGTGGTGACAGGTCACGCAGTGCTTGTACACTACACGGGAGATTTCCTGGCTCCAGGTCAGCTTGGTCGTGATCGGATCGTGCGCGTAGACGGCTGCCGTGAGCAGGGGGATTGCCCAGAAGGTCCGCATGAGCCGGTGCATTTTTCTCCTGCCGCTATTATGTGCTATCAGGCTGGGGCTGTGACCGCTCCCTTACGGTCGCGGCTCGGTAACATATGGCGCGGTAACGGGCGGTTCGGCACCGGAGTGCTATACGACTTCTCCTCGGATCAGGTCTTCTTGCGTCTCGCGCGCGCGGACGATGCGCCAGGTTTCTCCTTCCACCAGGATCTCCGGTGGACGCGTGCGCGCGTTGTAGTTGGACGATTGCACGAATCCGTAAGCGCCCGCCGTGCAGACAGCCAGGTAGTCGCCCGGAACGACATTGGCCACTTTGCGCCCGCGGGCCAGGAAATCGCCGCTCTCGCAAACCGGTCCCACCACGTCCGCCACAATCGGCGGGCGATCGGTCTTGCGCAGCGGAATGATCTCGTGGTGCGATTGGTAAAGCGCCGGGCGAATCAGGTCGTTCATCGCGGCATCCACCACCACAAATTCCTTGCTGCTGGTCTTCTTCCGGTAGAGGACGCGAGTCAGCAGCACACCGGCCGCGCCCACGATCGACCGTCCCGGCTCCACCATCACGGTCAGCCCGCTCTCCTTCAGCCGGTCCCGCAGTTTGCCGATATAGGCGCGAATCTGCGGGGCCTCCTCACCCGGCTGGTAAGCCACCCCGAGCCCGCCGCCCAGGTCCACGTGGCGAATCTCGTGACCCGCCGCGCACAGCCGCCCCACCAACTCGAGGACCTTGTCCATCGCCTCCAGCAGCGGCTCGGTATCCAGCAACTGCGACCCGATATGACAGCTCACGCCGTGAGCGTAAATATTCCGGAGAGCGCGGGCGCGATCGTAGACCCCTTCGGCCTCGGCGATATCGATTCCAAATTTGTGCTGCTTGAGGCCCGTTGAAATGTACGGATGCGTGGAAGCATCCACATCCGGGTTGACGCGCAGCGAGAAGCCGGCCTTTCGCCCCGCGCGGGCCGCCAGCGCGTCAATCAGCGCCAGTTCCGCTTCCGATTCGCAATTGAAGCTGTGGATGCCCTCCGCCAGCGCGTATTCCACCTCGGCCGCTGTCTTGCCGACGCCCGAAAAAACTACCTTCGCGGGATCCCCGCCGGCCCTGAGCACCCGGTAAAGCTCGCCCCCGGAGACGATGTCAAAGCCGGCGCCGGCCCGCGCCAGCATAGCCAGAATCGCCAGGGAGGAGTTGGCCTTCACCGCATAGCAGACCTGGTGCGGAACATCGCCGAAAGCCTCGTGATAAGCGGCGAAATTCTCCAGGATCGTCCGGCTCGAATAGACGTATGCCGGCGTGCCCGCGTGCGCCGCGATATCCACCAGCGGAACACCGTCACAATAGAGATCGTTCTGAGAATAAGAAAACATAAGAAACGGAGCGCGGATCGTTGGCAAACGGACAGCCGGATGATGTCACCGCACTCGAATCACCATCACCGTGCGATCGTCAAAAGGCACCGTGTAGAACTTATCGCTGTCGGCAAAAATGGCCTCGACAAGCTGCTGCGGCGAGTGGTGGCAGTGATCGCGAACCACCTGGGCCAGCCTTCCACGCCCATATTCGTGCCCGGCCTCGTTCTGATGATCGGTGATTCCATCGGAATACAACACGATCACATCGCCGGACTGCGCCTGGAAGGTGATCTCTTCATAGTCCCGCGAATCCAGCAGCCCCAGCGGCACGCCTTCCACCCGCACCTTCAGGAATTCGCCGTTCCGGCAGACCATGGGAGGCAGCGCGCCCGCGTTGGACATCGTGAACTCCCGGGAATGATGGTGCCATAGCATCACCAGCAGCGTCACGTAGCGGGCTTCCACGATCCGCGCGATCAGGGCGTTGTTGAGCGCCCGCATCAGTTCCGCCGGATTGCGGTGGCGCGGGGCCAGGGTGCGGAGCAGGCCGCTCACCAGGCCGCCATACAGTGCCGCCGCCGCCCCCTTGCCGCTCACATCGCCGAAGGCAACTACCGCGTGATCGTCCTTGTGTTCGTAAAAGTCGTAAATATCGCCGCTGATCTCCCGCGCGGGACGCAGACCGATGGCAATCTCCAGACCCTCCACCTCGGGAGCCTTGGTCGGCAGCAGAACCGTTTGCAGATCGCGCGCGGCCCGAAGGTCTTCTTCCATGGAGCGTTCACGCGTGGCGATCTCTTCGTAAAGCCGCGCATTTTCCACCGAGGTCGCGATCTGCGGGGCCAGCAGGCTGAGCGTGCGCGCATGGTCTTCCGTGAAATAGCCCATGCGGTCGCTCTCCAGGTCCATCACTCCCACCACCCGGTCCTTCACGATCAGCGGCACCGCAACTTCGGAACGAATATCCGGATGGGACGCGATGTAGCGCGGATCTTTCGAAGTGTCATTCACCCGCACGACCTCGCGCGATTCGGCCGCGGCGCCGGTCAGGCCTTTGCCCAGCGGAATGTTGTCGATGTCGACGCGCTGGTCCAGGCGGATGCTGAAGCGATGCCGCAGCACCTTCTGTTGTTCGTCCACCAGCAGGATGCTGAACGCATCATAGTTGATCAGGCCCTGCACCGTGCGGGCAATCTTCCCCAGCAGCTCGTCCAGGTCCAGAATGGAGGAGAATTCGTGCGAAATGGCGGCCAGCGTCTTCAACGTGCGGTTCTGCCGCTCCACCCGGCGGTAGAGCCGGGCATTGTCGATGGCGATTCCCACGCGCGCTGCGATGAGCCGGAGCAACGCCCGGTCATACTCCGTGTAGTAGCCCGCAACAGTGGACTGCACATCGATCACGCCCACCAGCCTTTGCCGCGCCACCATCGGCACCGCCAGTTCCGTCCGCACCGCATCCACGGCGTTCAGATAGCGCGGGTCGCTGCGCACATCGGCCACCAGGATCGGCTCGCGCTTTTGCGCCGCCGCGCCGGTAATCCCCTCGCCCAGCTTAATAGCCAGATTCCGCACCACCTCTTCGCGATGCCCCACCGCGTAGCGAATCCGCAGTTCCTGCCGCCGCTCGTTGTAGAGCAGAATCGCGAAAACCTCGTAATGTAGAACCTTCCGGATAATTTCAGAGACGTTCGAAAGCAGCCGGTCCAGGTCGAGCGTCTCGGTGGTTACGTTCGACACCTCCAGCAGGAAATCGAGCAACTCGGAACGCTCGCGAAACTGGACAAGACTTTTGGCAGTGGATGGCATGGCAAATCGGGCGGCCCGGAAACGTTTCAGGCGGCCGTCGCCTCAACGATCTTTACACTGGCGCTGGCGCCGATGCGGGTTGCGCCTGCCGCTGTCATCGTCTTCAGATCTTCCAAAGTGCGAATGCCGCCCGAAGCCTTGACGCCCATCTCCGGTCCGACCACCTGTCGCATGAGCGCAACATCGTGCGCGGTGGCGCCGCCTGGCCCAAAGCCGGTAGAGGTCTTGACGAAATCGGCTCCCGCGAGTTTGGC
>CAZMRK010000858.1:0-13606 GCA_964568355.1 uncultured Solibacteraceae bacterium
CGAACCGCTGCCGAGGTCGAGCACACGGGTCCCCGGTTCCAGGCGCAACGCCGCTCCGAGAGTGGCGAGCTTTTCGGGTGTGAACGGGTTATGGATGCGGTGAGCACTTTCGGCGACGTTGAAAATCCGTGGAATGTCCACAGCAGAAACACCTTAACGCGTGTGAATGGAGTCGGTACGCCACTAATAGTACCAAAGCATCGCTAGCACGAGCAGGAGCCATCGTCTTCGCTGCAGCAACACACTTAGCCGCCGTATCGCTCGACGGGCCGACCAGCGGAACCGCAGACAGGTACATCGCGCGATTGCCCCGGCGGGGCGCGAAGCACTGCGAGTCAGTATTGGACGGTGAGTTCGGGCGTCTCCAGCCAGGTTTGGCCACGGCGGCGCGATTCCAGGCCGAAGAGGAGGATGCCGGTGGAGAGCAGCGTCCGCTCGATCGGGTTGGGCTGCCGGCCGGTCAGCACCAGGTCTTCAAAATTGTGCACCATGAAACTCCAGTGGTTGTGCAGGTAGAGCTGGATGTAGAAGCAGGAAGAGAGCGGTTCGGGACGGCCCTTTTCGCGCGCGGCGAAAAGGTAGTCGCGGGTCTGGCTGTTCAGGTTCAGGATGGAGGCCTTCAGGCCGCTGCGATAGCGCACGAGAATGGCCTGCGGGATGGAGTGATCTTCCGGAACGGGATTGATACGGCGGGCGAGGGCTGCATCAAGGAGCGGCCGCGACCACTCGCCGGACTCGGCCAGCTTCCAGACCTCGGGGCCTTCGACGCAGCGCACCGAGGCAACTCCGGTCTCTCCACCGCGGCGGCGCTCGACCATGGCCTGCAACAGCTCGATGCCGTGGTAGGCATGCTCTTCCAGATCGGAGAAGCTGACCGCCATCGCCTCTTCCAGCTCGATACCCGGCCGAAATTCGAGCGGGGGCCGGCGCCAGGTGAGCGGCAAGGTGGAGCCGCACTGAAAAGGGATGCGCATCTCTTTCACGGTCTGGTAGATGCGGAAGGCGTCAGCCCATTCGTAGGCAAAATACTTGTCATGATAGACGGGGACCACACGACGGTCTTGCCGCATGACCGTGGTGATCTCCTGAAAATAACGCCAGCGAGGGTAGGCGAAATTTCCGCGCGGGGTACGGGGATAGCGGCCATGCTCGCCGATGACGACGACGGCGTCGACGGCAAGCTGTCGGCCGCCCAGGCGCAGAGCCTCCGCTACGGTGGGATAGATGCGCACGCCGTATTCGGCCGCCTGCTCCCGGGCCATGTCGTTGACTGGAAACTGGTCTACATAAAAGGAAGCGACCTCAAGCCGCGGGCGATGGCTCTCGCCATTGAGGCGATAGCCTTCAAGCAGCCGGCTCATGAAAACGTCGGCGTGGGAATTAGGGTAGTAGGCGTTGAGGATGCAAGCAACCCGCGGCCGGCGGCCAGCCTCCGCCAGGACCAATGGGGTGGCGAAAGCCAGATGGAGCAGGTCACGGCGCGAGGTGCGGAGCGACATAGGCATAGAAGACAACGATCAGGCCAATCACCGTGGCCAGTAGAACACTGTGCTTCATGGTGAAGCGGAACAGGCGGGCCTCGTCTTCACGCGGCATCGCAGTAGCCGCGGAAGCGACCGCGATGCTGGTGAGCGAGATCATCTTCCCCATAACGCCGCCGGCCGAGTTGGAAGAGGCCATGAGCACTTCATTCATCCCCAGCTTGCCTGCGGTGACCACCTGGAGATTGCCGAACAGCGCATTGGCCGAGGTGTCGCTACCGGTCAGAAAGACCCCCAGCCATCCGAGCAGGGCGCTGAAGAAAGGAAACAGAGCTCCGGTAGCCGCGAAGGCCAGCCCGAGCGTCGCGGTAGCGCCTGAATAATTCATCAAAAACGCCAAGCCGAGCACGGTTGCCATGGTGAGCTCCGCCAGGGCAAGTTGTTTGGTGGTGCGCCAGAGCAGGCTGAGAAATTGCGGGGGGCGCATACCGACCAGCAGCGCCGACAGGATGGCGGCCAGGAGGCAGGATGTGCCGGAGGCTGAAAGCCAGTTGAAATTGTAGGCTGCCGGATAGGCGGAAGGTTGAGACACAACCGGCGGCATGCGCTGGATCGCATTGTGCAGGCCCGGCCAGGAGAAGGCGATGCTGACGCTGTTCAGATAGGTCTGGATGGGCTTGTAGCCCCAAAGCAGAACAAAAATCACCAGGAGCGCATAGGGCCCCCAGGCCGTGAGCAACTGGGCGCCGGTATGGTGTGTTTTGGACAGCTTGTGGGCGCCGCCATGCTCGTCGCCAAGGACAAAGTTGTCGGAAGGATGCCAGAACCTGAAGAGAACTACGAGAGATCCCATCGCAGCCAGCGAGGAGAGGATATCGGTCAACTGGGCGCCGACGAAGTTCGATACAAAGAACTGCGTGCCGGCGAACGCCACGCCGCACAGGGCCGCGGCGGGGAGCACGCCGACGAAGGCACGCCACCCGCCCATGACCATGATCAGGTAGCCCGGCACGATCAGCGATACCGGCGCGCAGATGCGGCCGACGCCGGCACTCAGGCGATCCAGAGGAAGACCGGTAATGCCCGCCAGAGTGACCACCGGGATGCCGATTGATCCGAACGCCACCGGCGCCGTATTGGCTAGCAGACAGATGGCCGCGGCATAAAACGGCGAAAATCCCAGGCCGGTGAGCATAGCCGCCGCTACGGCCACGGGAGTACCGAATCCCGCGGCGCCCTCGATGAACGCGCCAAACGCAAACGCGATGAGCAAGGCCTGGAGACGCCGGTCATGCGTGAGATTTCCGACCGAATCCTTGACGATCTCGAATTTGCCGCTTTCCAGCGTAATGCGATAAAGGAAGATGGCGCTGAAGACGACCCATCCGATGGGAAACAGGCCGAAGGCGGCGCCGTAGGAGATCGCCCCAACAATCTTGCCAGCCGGCATGCCGTAAAGGCCTGCCGACACAGCCACTGCGGCAGCCAGACCCACCAGGGCAGCCATCCAGGCAGGTTTGCGCTTTACGCCGAGGAGGTACAACAACGCGAAGATCGGGATAGACGCAAAGAGCGCGGATAAACCCAGACTGCCGGCCAACGGCGTATAATTCTGTTGCCACATTCAGTGAGCGCCTTTTTATGAAGTTGGGACAGCGAAGAAACTATCGTACACCTTCGCCGGACTGAAGTCGGTGTTCGGACCGTGAAGGCTCCGTGACGAACGGAACCGCGCGCGCCGGCAAGCAGACCAACCGAACCACGCGGGCAAAGCGCTAACGTTCATTCGAGATGGTGGGTCCGGCGCCAGGCGGGGATCTCCTGACCGAGAAGGCGGTCCACCTGCGCGATTTTCTTCTGAATGCTGACGGCGGAATAGATGCCGCCGCGCGCCACGCCGGTCTGATCGTTTTTTCCGGAATTGGCATAGCCAAGACGCGAATCCGCCTGAATGAAGGGCAGCACCTGAACCGCGTTGGCGCGCTCTGCCTGAACCACGGCAATCAGCTCCGCCAGCGTCTCGCGCGCTTTTGCCGGATCGCCGGTAGCGAGCAGCCGGTCGCGCAGCAGATAGAAGCGGGCTACGTTGCGGGTGCTGCGAATGCAGGCAAACAGCGCCTGCGCCACGCCGAGCTCGCGGCGTGCCTCCGCGCGCAGGTCGGGATCGGCCTCGGCGACCGCCTTCTCCAGGTCCGCCACTCCAGCGGCCCAAAGCTTCTCCATCTTCTCGACCTGCGCGATCGCCAGCTCCGGCCCCCACGGTTTGGTCCAGGCCAGATCGTTTTTGAACTGGCGGCCGGCTCCGTGGAGAGGCCGGTAGGTGGGATCGAAGAAGAGCGGATGGGAGGGACCCGCCTGCACCGGCCCCATGGCCATAGCTCCGGAGAATGGATATTGGCGGATGGCCTGGCTGAAGGACTGCCAGGCGCGCACCGCCGGAGCGGCAGCGGATTCCCCGAAATCCCGCGCGGCCAGGCGGGAGAGCAAATCGCTCTCCGGAGAATTCCGCCAGATATTCCAGTAGAAAACGTCGGCCGCGCGGGACGGCGTGAAGCCGTAGTGCATCCAATTGGCGAAGACGGCCGAGACACCGGGACACTCGTGCAGGCGGTGGAAGCGCTCGTTCCACTGGAAAAACACGGGAATGTAGGGGGTCTGAACGAACTCGAGGGCGATGGCGTGTTCCGTCTTCACCCAGATACCCAGACCCTTCTGGCGCGCCAGGGCCGACTGCGCCACGAAGCGATCCGAAGGTCCGGTGATCGTGATGGGGTAGTCGTAGGCCGGAATCGTGATGCCGCCGAAGGAGATCGCTCCTTCTTTGGCGAACTCGGTGAGCAGCGTCATACCGGCGGGCAGCCGCTCGATCAAACGGGATTGCGTCGTATCATCTCGCGACCAGGTATTCGATGCGCTATAGGGCCAAAGCGCCACGGCGGCGTTGGGACGGCCGGCGCGCACTCCTTCAAAAATCGCCGTACTGAATTCGGCAATCGTTTCCGAAGGCGGGCGGCGGGAGCAACGCGGACAGGTGTTACGGCGGGTGTAGCAGTGCATAAAACCCTCGCCGCCCACGATGAACATCACGCCTTTCAACCCGGGGACCGCGGTCATCAGATTGCGCGTGGCCGAGCGCAGGTGCCGGCGGACCTCCGGCACGCTGCTGCAGAGGATGTTCACGCCGCCATAGGCCGGCAGCCGGCTGCCGCGCACTCCGGGATGTCTCTGGTAAAACTCCTCCGGCAAGGGGCGGCTGGCCAGTTGCAGATACACGTCGATGCCGTAGCGCGAGGCCCGGCGGATCAGCTCGTTCAGGCTCCGCTGGCGGCGCGCCACATCGTGATCGAGTTCCGGATAGACCTCGGAATGCGCGATCTCGTCCAGATCCCCCCAGACCCAGATGGCATTGAAGCCACCGCGCGAGATGCGCCCCAGCAGCCCATCGGTGTACTGGTCGATGGGTGCCTCCAGCTCGGCCTTGGAATAGAAAGGCGCGGAGGTGATGCGCGGCGAATAGGCGGTAGCCCGCTGCTCCCGCCCGCCGGGCAGGAACGGCGCGCGCCGCAACAACATGCGATTTTCCAGGTAGTGCAGGCCCTGCATCGCGCCGCGGTCGTCGTAGCCGCAAATCTGGATGGCTCCGGACGCGACGGTCAGCGCGAAGGCTTCCGACTGGCGCGGAGCATCGGCGCAGGCGGTCGCCACCGTGATGGTCTTGGAGGCCTGCGCAACCACGGGAGCCTGCATAACCACGGCCAGGAAGGTTCGAAACTCCCCCACCGCCGTTTCCACCACCGGCCCGGTGGCGTGGTTTACGATCGTCCAGCCGCCGTCCAGGGAGATCTCGCCGGGCCGCGGCCGCGCACTCCGCGGTCTCCGGCTCCGGGTATGAATCGGGCTGGTGAGGGCTTCGATGAAAGCGAAACGTTCCTCGCCTTCCGCCGGCGGTGCATGCTCCCCCAGAATCTGGAAAGCGAAATCGAGCGGAGCCAACTCGCGGCCTTGCGCATCGAACGCTGCTCCGCCGGGGTATTGCGCGGTGCGCAGACGGTAGTCGAGATTGGCCGTGTTTTCGAAGACGGCATCGGCCGGTTTGGAGGAGTTGTACCAGTTCTCGGAATATTGGAAGCGGGAGCGAAACTCCGGACGATCGAGCGCGGCCGAGGCCGTCCCGTAAATCTGGTATGCTCCGGCGGACGATCGCGGCAGGCGCAGTTGCAGGAAAAGCCGCTCCCCGGCGTGGACCGCAACCGGGTGAGGAAGGCGGCCCTCCCGCCAGTGTTCAAACCAGGGGCTGACGCCGGTCTGTTCCAGGCTCCCACTGCCTAGTTCGGCGCCTCCCGGTGTTCGGCCCAGGCGATAGTCCAGCTTACCGGGATCCCCGTCGCGCTGGAGCTTGCAGCGAAAGGCCGCGATCCGGCCGTCACGGGGAATGGTGAAACTCTGGCCCGCGGAGGCACCGGGCTCCAAACGCCAGCTCACCACGGCATCCGAAACGGGATCGTACTCGTGCTGCACCAGCACCTGTGCGGGTGCCGCCGAGGTCCAGCCAAGCATCAGCAGAAACGTGGCGGAACAGAGCCCCGCGCGAGGACAAGCGAAGCGCGAAAAGAACCGGGCCGGAGAGGAGTCATGCATGGTGCCCTCCAATTGTGCCAGTTTTTCGCTTATGCTTGGCAGGCGTCAGGTCCGAGTCCTTCCAGACCGTAGTCCTTCAATTTCTTATAGAGGGTCGTCTTGCTGATACCGAGCATCCGGGTGGCTTGCAGGCGATGGCCCCCGGCGGCGTCCAACATTTTGACGATGGCGTTCCGTTCCACCTGCTCCAGGTAGGTCAGCTCACGGCCGCTTTCGGCATTCCGCAGCTCCGGCGCAAGATCGTGAACCTGGATCAGCGGGCCATCGCTCAGCGCCATGGCTCGCTGAATGTGATTCTGCAGCTCGCGTACGTTTCCCGGCCAGGAAAACGCCGTCAGCAGCGACATGGCCTCGCGCGAGATTCCTATCACGCTGTCTCCCGGTTTCCGCTCGCTTTCGATGCAATGTTGCGCCAGCAGCGGGATATCTTCCCTGCGCTCACGCAGGGGCGGCAGTTCCAGGGAAAGCACGTTCAGCCGGAAATACAGATCGCTACGAAAATGGTCCGCGCGCACAGCCGCTTGCAGGTCGCGATTGGTGGCGGCGATGAGCCGCGCATGAAATGGCTGACAGTGATTGCTGCCCAAAGGCCGGAATTCCCGCTCCTGAATCGCCCGGAGGAGTTTCACCTGCAAGGCCAGAGGAAGCTCTCCGATCTCATCCAGGAAGAGCGTACCTTCCCCCGCGGACGCGAACAGGCCCTGGCGGCGCTGGTTCGCCCCAGTGAAGGCACCGGCGACGTGTCCGAACAACTCGGCTTCAATCAGGCTTGCGCTCAGCGCCCCGCAATCGATTGGCACGAACGGCGCCTTGGGATTGCCATACTGATGGACCGCCCGCGCTACCAGTTCTTTGCCCGTGCCGCTCTCCCCGGTAAGCAGGACCGGTTGGCGGCGCCGCGCCACCTGAAGGATGAATCGATAGACCTGCTGCATCGGAGGCGATACACCGACCAGTCCGGCGAAACCGGAATCCGCTCGCAGCCGTTCCCGAACCACGCGGGTTTCCCCGGCCAGTTGGCGCTCCGCCGAGAGGCGCGCCACACGCGTTGCCACACTGCCCAACTCGAAAGGCTTGGTGATATAGTCCGACGCTCCCGATCTCAAGGAATCCACCACGGCGGCTGCGCTGGCATCGGCGCTCATGAGAATGACATCGACTCCCGCACAGTCTCGCTTCATGTGCCGCAGCGCTGCAAGTGCTCCGCCGGGAGCCGCGGAGAGATCCGCCAGAACGATATCAATGTCTTCGCTGTCGAAGAGCGACGCGGCTTCTTCGATCGTGCCGGCAGTCCGGACCTGGTAGCCGGCTTTCTCCAGTATGTGGCAACAACTCTCGCGAATCTGGTCTGCCTCATCGACGACCAGCACCGTGCCTGCCATACGCAGACCATCGGCGGATTGCGAGAAAAGGTTCATAATTCGAACCGGATTTCCCGATTGCGAACTCCCACAGGCCGGCGGGTTCCGCGAGGCGCACGGAAGGGTACCGCTAAGCCGTTGAACCACAGCCATCTTGCCCAACAGCGGAAACGCCGGACCGCTTGGTGAGCAAACTGCACCTCCCTCACTCTCGGCGACGGGCGCCGGATTCGACACGGAGAAGCACACGCAGGTCGATGTCGGGTGCTGAGAGTCGGACCGCCAAACAGACACACACAGCACGCGAAATGAAGAGGAGCAAAGATGACATCCAACATGACAATAGGCAGAAAGTTCTCGTTGACCGGGGCATTTTTAATGGCCCTGATGATTGCGCTCGGCGCAGCAACCTTTTTTGGCCTCAGCGCCTTGGAAACGGCGATTCGATCGCTCTCGGAAGAATCGCTGGCGGGAGTATCGGCATGTAGCAAAGTAGAAGCCGATCTTCTGGAGATCCGCGGGAATGTGGTGAAACACATTGCGGTCAAAGATCCAACGCTGGTGGCGGAGACCGATCGCGTGATCGAAACGGTGCGCCAGGGCATCGCACAGGCGTTGAAAGACGTGGAAGCCACCGCCACGCAAGAGGAGGAGAAAGCCCTGCTGGCGAAAGTGGGACCGGCTCTGGCGGCGTACTACCAGATCACCGACCAGGTGTTGGCCATGAGCCGCTCCGGCAAGAAAGAAGAGGCGCTCACCCGGTACATCGCCGAAGGGACAGCGCCCTTCCTGGCCGTCAAAGAAGCAGTGAAGGCACAGACCGAATTCTACCGCCAGAACGGCAAGCGAAACGGCGTACAGGCCCAGGAAAAGAGCGACCGCGTCCGCGTCTTCACATGGGCGCTGCTGGCGATCTCCATTTTCTCCGGCTGCGCCCTCCTTTATTTCATCGTGCGGGGCGTGAACCGCGCGCTGATGCTCGCGGTTACCGATTTGAGCAGCGGCGCCGAGCAGGTGGCCAGCGCCGCCGGACAGGTCTCTTCTTCCAGCCAGTCTCTGGCGCAGGGAGCCTCTGAACAGGCCGCCTCGCTTCAGGAAACATCGGCCTCCACCGAAGAGATCAATTCGATGGCGCATCGGAACACGGAAAATTCCCGAGCGGCTACCGATCTGGTCAAGCAATCCGAGCACAAGTTTGCGCAAGCGACGCAGATGCTCGATCACATGGTGAAAGCGATCGGCGACATCAATGACTCAAGCGACAAGATCGCAAAGATCATCAAGGTAATCGACGAGATTGCGTTCCAGACCAACATCCTGGCCCTGAACGCCGCCGTAGAGGCGGCCCGGGCGGGCGAGGCCGGCATGGGCTTTGCCGTGGTGGCCGACGAGGTCAGAAATCTGGCCCAGCGGTGCGCGCAGGCGGCGAAAGATACGGCGTCGCTGATCGAAGAATCCATTTCCCGGTCGCATGAGGGAAAAACCAAGGTGGACCAGGTAGCGGAAGCAATTCGCTCCGTAACCGCAGACGTGGCGCAAGTAAAGACCCTGGTCGACGAAGTGAACGTCGGCAGCGTGGAACAGGCGCGCGGCATCGAGCAGATCGCCAAAGCGATCTCACAGATCGAGCAGGTAACCCAGACCACTGCCGCCAGCGCGGAAGAAGGAGCTTCGGCAGCCGAGGAATTGAGCGCGCAATCGGCTGTGGTCGAAGAAATTGTGGCGCGCTTGCGATCGCTGGTGGAATCGTCCAGCCAGGTGCCGGGGCGTTCCGCAAACTGGGGAGCGCGTCCCTCCATTTCGAAGGCCAAGCCCGCGGCGGCAGGCGAATCCATGCCGGGAAGCCTGAAAGCCTTGGGCGCCCACGTCGCCCAGAAGGTGGGACCCCGGGCGGGGAATTCCAACGCGCCCGCCATGGCGCTGGCCAGGAAGAACGACATCCCGATGGATCAGGACTTTCAGGAATTCTAGTAGAGCGACCCGGTGATTTTGGAGCGATCCAGGACGTCGACGCAGTACGCTGAGGCGCGCGTGATCGCACGTCGCAGGCAATAGCCAGTCGCTCGCGGAAGCGGCAGCATCGCAAGCTGCCGCTTCCCTTCCCTTACAGCGGCCTGCCAGACACCATGAAGCCGGCCTGTTGCGCGCGTGCCTGCAATTCCTTCCACTCGCGCGAGCCGTTATCCGGAATGCTCTCCAGGTAAACGTGGCGTGGGAAGACGGGCAGCCGGCCATTCCGTACGTCCGCCCAATACTGTTCCGCATGGGCGTAGTAACTGGTGGCGCCGGAAGGAAAGCGAATGGCCAGAAGTTGGCCGGGAGCCGGGTAGTTTTTCGGCGTGGGCGGGATGCGGAAGCGCTCGACGGCATCTTCATCGAGTTCCACCCCCAGGCCGGGCGCATCTGGCACCAACGCGCTTCCGTTTTCCACCTGAATCGCCGGCTTGATCATCTGGTGGGTGTAGATCCGATGGCAATCCACCTGGGGCCAGCGCGCATGGGTCAGGACGCTGGCGAAATGGAGCGAAAACGTCGCCGTGATGCCCGTGCCCACCAGTTCCAGGAAAAACGGCTTGCCCGCCTGTGCCGCCACGGTAGCATCCGCTTTGACGCGATTGGCGCCGCCACCGATCACAAAGCCGTCGCACACATCCTCGCGCAGCGCCGTCATGATCGGCGGCACACCATAGTGCATGGCGATGGCCACACGCGTCTGGCTGCGCAGTTGCTTGTTCCCGGCGACATCGCTCTGCGGGATAGGCGTCTCGTAGATGGCCACCTGGGGATATTTCTCGATCTCGGTGCAATAGCGCCCCGCGTGCGCGGAATCCATGAGCGTGTCGTTGAAATCGAAGTTGATCCGCATATAGGGCGGCAGGGTTGGCATGAGCTTTTCGCACTGGTCGTGGAGATCGAACCACGGCCGGGCCTTGGTTTTGAAAGCGGTAAAGCCGGCGGCCACGGCGTCCTTACACTCGAGCACCCAATCGTCGCCGGGCATATCGATCGCCCACCAACTGATAAAGCCGCGATCCCGCACCTTGTGCCCCAGCAGGCGATGAACCGGCACACCGTTCGCTTTTCCCACCGCATCGAACAGCGCTTGCTGAAGACCTGAGCCGAGCGAATCGTCCCACAAAAAATCGGCGGCGTTGCGATTCATGACCTTGGCAATAGCGGCATCGGAGACCGTACCCCAGGTGTAATACTGCATGGTTTCGCCAAAGCCCACCACGCCGCAGGCCAAGCTCACTTTATAGATGACGAAGATGGTCCAGTGTGGAAGTTCGCGGATCATGTTGCGTGCCGCCACAGGTCGAAAGGGGACCCTGACCCAGGTTGCATCCACCTTCTTCACAGTAAGGTCCATCGGTTTGGCAATGGAAGGCGCAGCAGGCGGCGCCGCTGCTTGCGCCAGGCCGGAGGCGCTTCCCAGCCCGCCCAGCGCTCCCGCCGCTCCACGAAACCAATCCCGACGTGTCCAATGTTTCTGCATGACTAGCTCCCTTGTGGAGCGCAGTGTAACACAGCCGCGCCGTAGCGCACACTTCGGTGTGCTGCGTCGACGCTCCCGTCGACGTCTGGCGCGCACCCTGTCAGCGAGGCCGGGCAACGGGCGCCTGGTGCAGCCCCAGCACCGCCAGAATGCACCCGGCAAGGCGATCCGGAACAGTAAGCGGTCCTTCGTAGCTCAAATAGGCGCCGCCGCTGGCGGAACTGCCGAAGCACCGGAGCGAGATGCCGAAAGCGGCGTTCAGTTCTCCGACCGTGCCTGCGACCCGCACCATGCGCTTGGGAACGCTCTCCTCCAACACCTGCAGCCCGCAGCCGCGGGCAAACTCGACCACCTGCCGCAGTTCTTCCGGGTCGGCGCCTTTGATCCGGTCCGCGTGCCGGCGCAGCACGATCGTTGCTTTGATCCTCTGGTCCGAATCGGCAGGATCGCTCGGCCGTGCATCTGGCCGGCGGCGCACCTCGCTGCCCGGGATCGGAATGCGTCCCTCCGCCATCTCAGGTTGTCGCGGTGCGCAAGACGTTCGCCAATGCGGCTCCGTTGGGGCTTCCCCACCCGGTACAGGCGTCCCACCGGGGACCGGCGGCGTACGCCCCGTTGTTGCCATCCACGATATCCCGCAGCGCCGAGGCGTTCTGATAGAGAAGCGGATTCACGAATCCGACGGCCCTGCCCAATCGCTGATTGATCAGCGCCACCAGCCCGGCCCAAAGCGGCGAGACGGCGCTGGTTCCGCCGATGACCAACTGCGCTCCGTTGACGCGAACAAGGTACCCGGTAGCCGGATCCGCGTCGCCCGCGATATCCGGGACGCCGCGCCCGGCAAAACCCGTCTCGGGGTGGGCCGGTACACGCGCAGAACTCTGATAGTCAGGCAGAGGAAACACGCGGCTCACGCCCCCACCGGTGGCGCCGTTCCCGGACGCTAGTGCATTCCACACCTCCTCGCGGGAGATGGCGTTTCCCGAAGCGGTCAGCCTGGTGCCTCCGCAGGCCAGGACATATGGGCTGGCCGCTGGAAAATCCACGTGGACCTTCCCATCGGTCGCGCCATCGTTCGACCCGTCATCTCCGGCCGCGGCCGTCACTGTGATATCCAGGTCCGCGGCATCCTCGAAGGCGGCATCCATGGCCGCGCGCGCCTGTTCAGTCCAGTCGTCCTCGGAGGCACCCCAACTGATGGAAATAGCGGCGGGCTTTTGCGTGTCGTGCGACGCCGCGGCCACCGCGTCGTGAAAGCCCTGGTCCGTATTCTTGGCGAAATACACCACGATGCGCGATCCCGGCGCCACGGCCCCCGCGACCTCGATATCCAGCATGACCTCGTCATCGGCCGGGTCTCCCGGCGAATTCGAAGCCCCGCCGACCGACACCGCCGATACCTCCGGCATCTGGATTCCCAATCCGCTGAAATAGGCCTGGAGATCGGCAGTCCGGTAGCCGCCGCCCAGTTCAATGATGGCGATGGTCTGGCCCTCTCCATTTACATCGGCAGGAAAATCGTAGAGGCGCGCCACCTGGGGCGGTGTGAACGCGCCCGATGGCGCCGCCGCCCGTTTGCGGAAGTGCGGCTTGGCCAGCGGCCGGTCATCCAGACCGAGAACCGCCAGCACCGAATCGGCCAGTTCCTCCGGAATCAGCACCGGGCCGCTGCGCCCGCGATATCGCAGGCCGCGGGCGGGCACCTCCAGGTAGGTCAGGCGGGTCCCGAATGCCGTCTGCATCGCCTCGGCGCTTCCCGAGAGCAAGATGGACCGCGGTCCCAGCCGGCGGTCCGCTACCGTCAGGCCGTGCTCGCGCGCAAACAACTCTACCAGACCGACCGCTTCCGGCCGGTTGAGGACGACGGTCACCTGGAGAGATTCGTCCTTCCCGACTTCGCCGGAAGTCCGAGCACCGGCTATTGGCTTTCGATCACTGCCCCGTAGGGCGACGCGCCGCTCGAAGGGCATAGTCCCTCCTGTTTTGGAATCACCGCCAGCTTATGATAGCCCGCCCTGCCCTCTTCGAGTGAGTCTGTTTCTCACCGTTCGATTTCACACCTGCGATACTCTGCCGCCATACTGAGAAGAGATGGTCGAACCGACACGTATTTATTTGATTCGGCACGGAGAAACCGAATGGTCGCTGAGCGGCCAGCACAGCGGGCGCAAGGATCTTCCCTTGACCGCGCACGGCGAAGAGGAGGCCCTTGCCGTAGGGCGCATTCTGGGAGGGAGGAAGTTCGATCGTGTATGGTGCAGCACGCTCCAGCGCGCGCGCCGCACCTGTGAATTGGCGGGCTATCTGGAATGCGCCGTTCTTGATCCCGACTTACAGGAATGGGACTATGGCGACTGCACCGGCTACACGCAGGAGCAAATCCGAGAGCGGTTTCCGGGGTGGACCATCTGGGACGGCCCGGTGCCCAACGGCGAATCCATCGAGCAAATCGCCGCGCGTGCGAGAGGCGTGGTGGACCGCATCCGCAGCAGCGGAGGGAGCACCGCGCTGTTCGCCCATGGCCATTTTCTCCGCATCCTGGCTACCCAGTGGCTCGAACTACCTCCGGAAAACGGCAGCCGCCTGGCGCTCGAAACAGCCTCGATTTCCATCCTGGGATACGACACCGG
>CAZMRK010000859.1:0-7845 GCA_964568355.1 uncultured Solibacteraceae bacterium
TGCAATTGGGGAGGGTCCATGCTCAAGGTCGCTTACCTGGGGCGCGGCATGTGCCTGGAGTTCCGCCATCCGCGCTATTCCCAGCCGATCGTGACCTCCCCGATCCTCGACATCCGGCCCAGCCGGCCGGCGGCCCGCTGAACATGGCCCTGATTACGATCTCCGGCCAGCCTGGATGCCGCTTTGAGGAAGTGGCGCGCATCACCTCCCAGCGCCTGGGCTTTGAGTTGATCACCGAATCCCGCCTCTCCCAACTAATCGAGCAGGAGTTCGGCGCCGGCATTTCGATCCCTGATCGAGCCCAACTCCCTCTCATGCAATCCATGGTGGCGCGGCTCGCCACCAGCCATCACCTGGTGCTTTGCACCGAAGGCGCCGAAGCCGTCTCCGCCGGCTTTCCCGGCCGCCTGCGCGTCTATGTGGTGGCGCCCGATTCGGTTCGCGTCGGCAGCCTTATGGTCGATCGCCGCCTGGAGCGCCCCGCCGCCCGCAAGCTGCTCCAGGAAATCGAGGCCGCCCAAAAGGCCGAGCGCAAGCGCCGCCTGGGGCGGGCCAGCACTGGCGCCGAGGCTTTCGACCTGGTGCTCAACGCCGAGCTTCTGGATTCCGAACAGATGGCCGCTTTCCTGGAGCATGCCGTGGAATCGCTCGGCCTCAAGCAACTCGGCTATCTCGCTCCGGCCTCCGAAGCCCAGATGCAGTTCCGCCTGCGCTTCCGTCTGGCGCGCTATGGTATGGCTCCTCCCGGCAACGTCAGCCTGCCCCGCAAGATCTTCGCCAACCAGAGCGAAGAAATCTTCGCCAACCTGCTGGACTTCTACCGGATCGCCTGGGAGTATGAGCCGCGCAGTTTCCCGATCCAGTACGATCGTGATGGCCGCGTCGCTGAGGCGTTCACCCCGGATTTCTACCTCGCCGAGTTCGATCTCTACGTCGAACTGACCACCATGAAGCAGTCCCTGGTCACCAGGAAAAATCGGAAGATCCGTCTCTTGCGCCAGCTCTACCCGCACATCAATATCCAGGTCTTTTATCAGAAGGACATCGAGAACCTGATCTTCAAATACGGACTGGCCGATCGGACTGTGAACGTATGAATCGAGAATCCCCGCTGCCCGAGATTGAACGCATCCTCTTTACCGAAGAACAGATTGAACAGCGCATCCGGGAGGTGGCCGCCGACATCTCGGACCGCTATCGCGGCCGCACGCTGAAGCTGATCGGTGTGTTGAAAGGCTCGATCTTCTTTCTGACCGCGCTGGCGCGCCAGATGCAGATTCCCGTCAAGATCGATTTTCTGGCCATCTCCAGCTTCTCCAACCGCTCCGGAGCGCCCGGCGTTGTCCGCATCGCCAAAGACCTGGACGATAGCATCGAAAACGAAGACGTGATGCTGGTGGAGGATATCGTCGATACCGGCTTCACCCTGCGTTACCTGCTGCAAACCCTCGCCAGCCGCAGCCCGAACTCCCTGTCCGTCTGCACCTTCCTCGACCGGACCTCCCGCCGCATCGTTCAGGTGCCGGTCGAGTTCCGCTGCTTCGAAATCCCGGACCGCTTCGTGATCGGTTTCGGCCTGGATCACAACCAGCTCTACCGTAATCTTGGTTACGTAGCGGTGATGAAACCCGATCGCTCTTCCTGACTCGGCTCTATAATGGTGTCTCCAAACGGAGAATTCATGTCCACAGCTACCGACGCCTATGTGCAGTCCAATCAAGAGCGCTTTTTGGAGGAATTGAAAAACTTCCTGCGGATCCCCAGCATCAGCACGCTGCCCGAACATCGCGGCGATGTCGAACGCGCCGCCCGGTTCGTTGCGGACGGCTTTCAGGCCGCCGGCCTCGAAAATATCGAGGTGATCGCCACCGCCGGGCATCCGCTGGTGTACGCCGATTGGTTGCACGCCCCCGGTAAGCCCACCGTCCTCTGCTACGGCCACTATGACGTGCAGCCGGCCGATCCCCTGGAGCTGTGGAAGAGCCCTCCCTTTGAACCCGAACTGCGCGACGGCAACCTCTATGGGCGCGGCACCGCCGATGACAAAGGCCAGATGTATATGCACGTCAAGGCCATCGAAACGCTGCGCGCCGTCTATGGCAGCCTGCCGGTCAACGTGAAGTTCCTCATCGAAGGCGAGGAAGAGGTCGGTGGCGCGGCCATCGCCAAATACGTCGCTGAAAATCCCGGGAAGCTGAAGGCCGATGTGGCCCTGGTCTCCGATACGGAGCTGTATGCCGAGGGCATCCCGACGCTCTGTGTGGGTTTGCGGGGCTTGGTGTACACCGAAGTGGAAGCCCACGGCCCGGCTCGCGATCTGCACTCCGGCCTGTTCGGCGGCGTCGCTCCCAATGCGGTCTTCGGCCTCATCGAGCTGCTCTCCAAATGCAAAAATGCCCGCGGCGTGATCCAGATTCCCGGCATGTATGACGACGTCGAGCCGCCCTCCCCGGAGGAAAAGGAGAGCTGGAACAACCTGCCGTTCAGCGAAAAGGAATTTCTCAAGAAAGACGTGGGCTCCACGAAGCTGACCGGCGAGCCGGGCTTCTCCGTCCAGGAGCGCACCTGGGCGCGTCCCACCCTGGAAGTGCACGGCATCGCCGGAGGATTCACCGGAGCCGGCGCCAAGACTGTCATTCCCGCCGTGGCCACCGCCAAAGTCAGCATGCGCCTGGTCCCGAATCAGGATCCCGATAAGATCGTTGCGGCCTTCCGGGAGTTCGTGCAGAAGAAGACGCCCAAGGGCATCACGACCCAGGTGCGCGTGCTAAGCTCGTCTCCCGGCCTGAAAGTGGATCCCAGCCACCCGGCCATCCAGGTCGCCGCGAAGGCCATGGCCGATGTTTTCCAAAAGCCCACCGTCTTCGTCCGCCTGGGCGGCTCCATCCCCATCGTGGGCGACTTCGCCACGCACCTCGGCATTCCCACTGTACTGATGGGCTTCGGCCTCCCCGACGACGGCCTCCACTCTCCCAACGAGAAATATAAGCTGGACAACTACTACAAAGGCATCCAGACCATCGCCCATTTCTTCGAGCAATACGGAAATCTCCAAGCCTAGATCCAGCACCGAACCGCGCCCGTAAGCAAGCGGGCGCACCATCGACCCGCCGTTACCGAGCCACGACCGTTAGGGAGCGGTACCTCGTCAGCACGGGACTTGGAACGCCCGGAGAGCCTCCCGGTTCAACCGCACGCCCAGCCCGGGCGCCGAAGGAACCGCGATCACGCCATCCACCATTTCCGGCACGCCGTCCGCCAGTTCCTTGCGCAGGCGCGACTCGCAGAGATCGGCCGGCAAGTACTCGATGAAGGCGCAGTGCGGCGTGACCGCCGCCAGGTGGACCGCCGCCGCAATCGAGATGCCAGTCTTCCAGAGATGGGGGACTACCGTGCGCCCGGCCTCGCGCGCCTGCTCGCAGACGCGCCGCGCTTCCGTCAGCCCGCCCACGCGCCCGATATCGGGCTGCACGACCTGCACCTTGCCGCGCGTGATCAGGTCCGCAAACTCGAAGCGCGTGCTGAGCCATTCGCCGGCGGCAATGGGGATCGACTGCTCGCCCGCCAGGCGCGCGTATCCTTCCAGGTCGTCGGAGGCAAGCGGTGTTTCGATGAAAAAGAGGCGGAAAGGGATCCAGTCCCGAATCACGTCGAGACAGGTGCGCACGTCGGGAAAGGCGTACTGCGTATCGACCATGAGCGTGAAGTCGTCGCCGACCGCCGCGCGGATCTTCCCGATCAACTCCGTCATCTGCGCGTAGGTGGCCTGCAATCCGTGGTGTGCATACGGTCCGCAGGGAGTGACTTCGAGCTTGGCAGCCCGGAACCCGCGAGCCTTGGCGCGCAGCGCCCATTCGAGCAGCGATTCTTCATATACCGCGAAACTGGAAACCTCCGGCTGCAGCGAGGCGTAGGGCACCACGGCGCCCCGGGCAGAGCTGCCGAGGAATGCATGACAGGGACGGCCGGCGATCTTTCCGCGCAAGTCATGCAGCGCGATGTCCAGGGCGCCCAGGGCGTGCACCAGCGCTCCCCGGCGCCCGTTCATGGCGGAACCTGTGTAGAGCCGCTCCCATAGCTCCTCTACCGCCAGGGGATCCCGGCCGATCAGCATCTCGGTGAGCCCCTGCCCCATGGTGTGCGTTCCCGGAGCCTCAATGCAGGCGCGCGCGATCCAGGGGTTGACGTCGCTTTCCCCGATGCCGCTGATCCCTTCATCGGTATGAATTTCGACGACAATGTCGTCCTGTGCGGAACTGGTGCTGCCGACGTTGTAGTTGGGGTCGAGAAGCACGTGGCATTCGATCGCCGTAATTTTCATGTTCGAGATTCCATTCCCATCGATATGGTCTCCATTGCGCGCGGCGTCAGAAGGATATTTTCAAGCCGAACTGAATGCTCCGTGGCGAGCGGGCGGAAGTGATCACTCCGAAGTTGGTGCTCGACAGCGTCGTGTCCGGATTCCCGAAGTTCACGAAGTTGAAGGTGTTGAAAAAATCAGCCCGCAACTGGACCGTCGTCCTTTCCCGCCAGCGTATGTTCTTCGACAATGCCATGTCCCAATTCTTGAGGCCCGGCCCGCGCATGATGTTGCGTCCCAGATTGCCATATTGGAGAGGCGCTGGGGTCAGGAAGGCGGCCTTGTTGATCCAGTTGAGACGCGTCTGATGCTCCGGAAATGGATTGCCCGCCAGGTTCGGGCGTTGGCCGCCGGGTCGGCCTTTCGACGCGTTGTCGACTCCAAGCTGAATGTCGATCGGCTGACCTCCATAGAGCCCAATGATGTTCGACCACTGCCAGTTTCCCAGCACGTAGCTTAACAGGCCGCGGTGGAGGAACCGCTTGCCGCGTCCGGCCGGCAGTTCGTACACGTTGCTGAAGAGGAAGGCGTGGGTGACGTCGGAGGTCGACGTGGCGTAGTCCGCGCGCCAGTTCAGAGGATCCTGGGGACCGGCCGCTTCCCGCTCCGTGGACCAGATATCCAGCGTGTGCGACCAGGTGTAGCTGCTGAGGAAGGAGAGGCCGTTGGCAAACCGCTTCTGCACCTTCATCGAAAGCCCGTTATAGTGCGCCGGCGCGGTGTTCTGGTCGTAGTCGATCATGCTGTACTGCGGATAGGGGCGTCGAGACTGTACCGGCCCCGGTCCGGGCACAGCGAGGTTCACCCAGACGCTGTTGAGCAGCTTGACGGAGGTGGAGCCGAGATAGGTTGCCTCGAACAGCAGATCTCCCGGCAACTGCGTCTGGATGCCGAAATTCCACTGGGTCGCATACGGCGTCTTCATGCGGGGATCCATGGCATAACCTCCTTGTCCCTCCGGGCCGGAAGGCATAGCCACACCCGCCGAGCGGGAGAACGGATTGGTGAGCGGAGTTTCGGCGAAGAACTCGTTCAGCGGTCCGACCGACTCGGAAAACCCGAACGGCCAGTTGCCCGCGGGATCCGCCGCAAACTGGATGCCATCCGTGAAGGAATAGAAGATGCCGGCTCCGGCGCGCAGCGAGATGCGGGGCGTAAGCGCGTAGGCAAGCCCGAGTCTCGGAGCAAAGTTGTTCCAGTCCGGATCGATGTGGCGCGCCCGCACGTTGGGCCCGGCGCCGGTGACCGGGTTCTTGACGGCCAGCAGATAGTCTCCGGTCTTGACATCGAAGCCGGCGTAGGCGTCGCGCGCTTCCCGGAAGGCCTGCACGTAGCTGTAGCGGATTCCCGCGGTGAGGGTCAGCGCCCGGGTGAGCCGTACTTCGTCCTGCAGGAAATAATGGAATTCATTGTTGCTGAGCCGGGCGGAAGTGTCGCCGGCGGCGCGGCGCGAGGCGGTCGGCAGGCCCAGCAGGAACGTGGCCACCCCATATCCGGTGGCGGCCTGATCGACGAGATCCGAGGTGGGCTGGCGGCCGAAGGTGATGTCCGCCTGCGGGCTCGCCTGAAAGCTTCGTAATGTGTTCCAGGTGAAGCCGGTTTTGAAGTTGTGCCGTCCACGAACGTAGGAGAGATCCGTGATGCCTTGATAGAAGGTGTGAGGGCCGATAGGGGTGAAGGCCCCGCCGAGAGAGGGTGCGTCGTTGATCGCCAGGCTGAGCATCAGCAGATCCGGAGGACCGCTGGGATAGAGCTTGTCCCACCCGGTGGCGCTCAGCAGGTTGTCGGGCAGGGGCCGTCCGCTGCGGTTGGAAGTGTAGCGGTTGAGTCCGAACTGGAGGTGCAGCAGAAGATTCAGCTTGAGGATCTGCGTATCGCTGACCGTGGCATTCCAGGCCTTGTTGGTGATGTTGGTGACCACTACGGGCACCGAGCCCGGCGACGCATTGTAGCCGTCGTTATAGGAGATGCGCCCGAACAGATTGTTGCGCTCGGTGATCTTCTGGTCGATGCGCAGCGAGGCCTGGTCATTCTGCTGCCGCTGCGGGGTGGTGTTGATGTAGTTCCGGGTGATGCCCGGCAGTGTCGCCAGCGGGTAGAGGTTGAGGATGTCGCGCGTGTTGGCCGCGATGCGCGACGACGGAATGAGGTTGCCCGGAAACGGGTCGCGCGCGTAGCCGCTGGGCGCCGCGGCACTGGCCCGGGTCGTGCTGATATCGTAGAGGCGCGGCACGCCGGCTCCGGAGAAGTCGCCCTCCCGCATCGCCGCCGTGGGAACGGAGGCCACCGAATTGGCCGACCGGACGTAGCGGAAGCCTTCGTAGTACCCGAAAAAGAAGGTGCGGTCGCGCCCGCGGTAGCGTGGCAGCCGGAGAGGCCCTCCGAACGTGCCGCCGAACTGGTTCTGCTTGAACTGGGGACGGGCCGGGTCGAAGAAGTTGCGGGCATCGAGCACGGTATTGCGCAGAAACTCCCAGGCCGCGCCGTGGTACTCGTTGGTGCCCGAGCGCGTGACTACCACCACGTCGGATCCCATGGTGCGGGCCTGCTCGGAGGCATTGCCCCGAGACTGCACCGAGAACTCCTGGATGGCGTCCACCGAGGGATTCATGGCGTAGCTGTTGAACATGGGATCGTTGTTCTCCACGCCGTCCAGGGTGAAGTTGTTAAACCGGTTGCGCTGGCCTGCGATGACCGGCGAGTATGATCCCGCTCCCAACTGGACCTTGAACGAAGTGGATTGCCCCAGGGCAACCGGCAGCGCCCCGGGCGTAAGCAGAATCAACTGCGCGAACTGGCGGCCGTTGAGCGGGAGTTCCGTGATCTGGCGGGTCTCGACCACCGTCGCGATTCTCGCGTTCTGCTCGACGATCTGGGCCTGCTCGGCGGAGATGGTCACTGTTTCGGCCGCTTGCCCCACCTCCAGGCGAACATCGAATTGCAGGGTCTGGCCGACCTTGAGTTCGACCGCGGTATGCACGGCCGTCTTGAACCCGGGAGCCAGGACCTCGACCCGATACAAGCCCGGCTGCAGGCTGGGAAAGACAAACAGGCCGGTATCGTTCGAGCGGCCTTCGCGTGTGATCCCACTGGCGTTGCTGACCACCCGCACCACAGCCCCGCTGACAATCGCATCCTGCGAATCGGTGACGATGCCGGTAAGCGTGGAGGCACTGATCTGGGCGCGCAGGCCGGATGGGCAGGTAAGGAGCAAGACGGCCAGGAGCGCCAGTCGTGGGAGAGGAGCGGTAACGTTCATAAAATCCTCCCGATGATCGATCATCGATCATTGGAAAAAATACTAAAAACCCGCCACCCTGTCAACCCAGCGGCAGGAATCCGCGCTTTGTAAAGAATTCTTAAGCGCCCTCCTCGCTCCGTAACCCATCCCTTCCGGCGTACCTCTAAACCGGCATTAAGGTCTTTTTCGAGGTTAGAGAATGAAGCGAATTCTTTTATTAGCCATAGTGTGTTCATGTGCGGCA
>CAZMRK010000860.1:0-19034 GCA_964568355.1 uncultured Solibacteraceae bacterium
GGGATCGATATTGCGGCGGCGCAGTTCCTCGTGACGGAGATAAAGAAACGGATAGAGATATTTTTCCACGTAGGTGCGCCGATCTCCGGAGTGGTCGTATTGCTCGGAGAGACCACGGTCGATGGCGCGCGCGATGGCTTCCCCGGACATCGCCATGGCGGGGCGGCTGGCTTCATCCGGCTCCGGTGGTGCGCCGTGGGCTGCGGTAAAGACCAGGGTGTAGTTGCCCGCGCCGACGGTCCGGTTGAGACTCTCCAGCGTGAATTCGATCTGCCGGTCGAGCTGAAGCACCATCTGGTCCATCAGGGGCGAATCGGAGCCTACCTCGTACCCGAGCAGCCCCATGGCTCCCAGCGAGACGGCCAGGAAATCGAACGTATCGGTCTGCCCCAGGCGTTCGCGCTGGATGATCTCGCGCAGGAGTTCGAATTGGGTGGCCTGGCTGAAGGGCGAGGAGCGGAACAGCAGCAGGAAGTTCTCGGGGTGCTGGGCGTCATAGCCCAGGGTGCGCAGGGGCGGGATTCCCGAGCCGGCACCGACGGCGAGCCAACGAGCGTTGTGGAGATTTTCCAGCGGGTGCAGTTGGTTAAACTCCGAAAGCCAGGCCGGAGGAGCCTCGCCGGCGGTAAACTGTCCCTTCTCATCCAACCAGAAGACCTCCGTGGGAGCGATTCCCCCCAGCAGAGAGGCATAGGATTCATCGAAAGCGATCGCATAGGCGCGATTGCGGCCTAGCGGAAGCTGCTCTACCAGGGTGGTGGCTTCGAGCGCCGTTACCTGGGCGGGCATGGGCTTGCGCGTGGCGCGATCATACCAGGAATCGGCGACCAGGCCGTGCAGATCCGGCCAGGCGCCGCTCAGCAGCGTGGCCAGGCCCGTGGCGGTAAAGGTGCTGGAAGCGAAACGGCAATCCGGGAAATAGGCGGCCTCGGCCAGCAGGCGACGAAAGCCGGCCGAGCCGAGGCGCGACTCGGTGCGCTCCAGGTACTCCGGGCGAAACTGCTCCGCAACAATTAAAATCAACAGCTTGGAGGAGTTTCGGACCGCTCCCGCCAAGGGCCGGATCAACGTGCCCGCCGCCGCGGAGGCGAGGCAGCGATGGAATTGCCTGCGGGAAAGGGACATCGGCTCAAGTGTAGCAGCGCTTTTCGATGTCGGAAACGTGAGAAAATTTACCCCCGCGTGAGACCGTCGAGCGCAGCTCTAGTACCATAAGTACAGATCCTTCTCACGGAAGGATGAACACCATTGCCCAACGGGCGCTCCCCCGGGTGCCTGAATAGGGGAAGAGAGCGGCTTCATGAATTCCGATAAGAGCGAATTGGGCTTGACGACTATCCGCCGCAACCGAGGGGTTTCCCTTGAGCAGATTGCTCGCGAAACCAAGATCAGCCTGCGCAACCTCAGGGCGATCGAAGAGGGGGATTTCGGGAAATTGCCGGGCGGGATTTACAATACGAGCTATATCAAGCAGTACGCAAAAGCGATCGATTTCGACGAAAGCCTGCTGCTGGACTACTACCGGCGCAAAATGTTCCCCGATGCACCTCGCGACGGCTCCGCCGAGGGCAAAGGGAAGAAGACCTGGGTGGAAGGCTATCCCCGGTCGGCTACGAGCCTGCTGTAATGCACGGCGGTCCGCGGGCCGGGGACGTGCGATCCGGTTACCGCAAGGCGGCGAGCAACTCGCCGGTTTGATGCAACAGAGCCCAGCGAGAGCGTTCCAGCGTATATTGAGAATCGTAGTAAGCGATCCATTTATCGCTCTCGGCGACGCGTGCTTCTTCCACCTCGCGCAGGGTCAGGCGCCCCTCCTGCAGTAACGCCAGGTTGACGCTGACCTGCTCGCGCGCTACGTCGAGATCGGCGCGCGCCGCATCGCGGGCCAGTTCCGAACGGTGGACATCGCGGTAAGCCTGGCGCGTATCCTGCGTGATGCGATTGCGGGCGCCGGCCATCTCCAGGCGCAGGCGGGCGATCTCGGTTTGCGTCTGCGCGGTCTGGGCGCTGATGCCTGGTCCGGCCAGCAGGGGTAGCTGCACGGAGACGCCGAGCTGGCCGTTGTGGCGCTGGAAGGTGCGGAAGTAGTCCTCGTAGTGGTTGAACTTGGCGAAGAGGCCGTATTGGGCTACCAGGTCCACGCGGGGCAGGCGGGCGGCGCGTTCCCCGCGCATCTCCAGGCCCTTGGCGGCGATCTGCGATTCAATCTGGCGGATCTGATTGTTGGAGCGCAGGGCGGCGTCAATGGCGGCCTGCTCGGAATCCGGCAGCACGGCCGCGGCGCGCTCTTCTTGCGCCGGCTGGACACGATCGTCGGCGGTAAGTCCCAGGGCGATCGCGAGAGACGTCTGGGTGGAGTCTTCCTGCTCCTTGAGGTTTTCCACAGCCAGGCGGGCGCGGGCCACATTGTAGACCGCGCGCTTGCCCTGAATGGGCAGCTCATAGCCCCCGCTTACGCGGCTTTGAATCGACTGGGCCACCTTCTCCAGGCTCTCCAGCTCTTTTTGCGCGACTTCCCGGACACGCCCGGCTCGCTCGGCATCGAGATACAGGGAGGCGATACGGAAGATAACCTCGTCGCGTTTGCTGGCGGTGGCGATCGCCGCGCCGCGCGCGGTCTCTTTCGCCTGGGCCACCACGTAGCTTTGCTGGCGGTTGAATAGAAATTGGGTGGCCTGCGCCTGAATCACGGAGGGCGCCGAGCCTTCGATGCTCATTGGAAATCCGCTGCTGTAGGCCAGCCCGCTGCCGACGTTGATACGCGGCGTGAACGGGTCCTTGGCGATGCGGACTGCTTCCACGGCCTTGCGCTCGTCCAGATGCGCCAGCAGAATATCGGGGTTCTGCTGCAAGGCGCGGTCAATCGCCTGGCGCAGATTCAGGGTATGCACCTCCGCCTGTAAGCCGGCGGCAAACAGAAGAATGATCGCAAACTTCAACATGTAGTCATTGTAGGCCGGGGGCCTGTGGTTATTCGTAGCGCAGAGCTTCTGTCGGGTTCAGGCGCGAGGCGCGATTGGCTGGAAGAATACCGAACACCAGGCCCACGAAGACCGAGACGCCGAAGGCCACGGCCACCGCCACCCAGGAGATGGGGATGGCGAGGTTGTCCACGAAGAATTGCACGCTGAGCGGCATGGAAATGCCCACCAGGATGCCGATGACGCCGCCGGAAAGGCTGACCAGGATTGCTTCCGTCAGGAATTGCAGCAGAATCTCGTGCCGGGAGGCGCCCACGGCCATACGCAGGCCGATCTCCCGTGTGCGCTCGGTTACGGTGACCAGCATGATGTTCATGATGCCGATGCCGGAGATTACCAGCGCGATGGCCGAAACCAGGATCAGCACCATGGTCAGCACCAGCGCGATGTTCTTGGCTGCATTGAGAATCGCCGTCAGGTTCTCGACCCGGTACACCGCACCCTGGCGGTGCCGGCTTTCGAGAATGTGACGGACGACTTGGGTGACCGCTTCTACATCGCCGGGTGCGCGCACCTGCACGTAGAGCGGATCGATGCGCTCGATCGGGGTGAAATACCGCAGTTGGGTGATGGGAATCAGGATGGTCTCTTTAGCCAGCTCCGACTGGCCGAAGCTTTCCACCTTCTCCTTGAAGGTCCCGATGACCGTGAACTGCAGGCCGTGCACTTTGATCACCTGGCCCACCGAATTCATGCGGCTCCCGTAGAGCCGTTCAGCCAGCTTATCGGTTAGCATGGCGACATGCTGCCGCAAAGTCACATCGCTGCCGTCCATGAAGCGGCCCGCCGTGACGATCAGGTTGCGTACGGGCTTGTAATACTGATCCGAACCGATGACCTTGACGTCCTCTTCTTTACCGCCGATCATCATGCGGTCGAAGTTGGTCATAATGCCGGTGGCGGCAATGATGCGCCCGTTGAGCTCGGTGCGGACGGCTTCCACATCGGCCATCTTCACGAAGTCGGCGGCGGAATCGGAGGTGCTGGTCATGCCGCCGGCCTCGTAGAAGGCAAAAATCATGTTGGAGCCGACGCCTTCAATCTGTTCGAGGATGTAGTCGCGGCTGGTGAGCGAGATGGTCACCACCAGAATCACCGAAGCGGTCCCGATCACCATTCCCAGACCGGTGAGAAAGGACCTCACCGGATTGGACCGGAGCGATTGAAAGCTGAAGCGAAGGGATTCTTCCAGGTGCATGATTAGCTGCCGGACACCTGTCGCAGCAACTTCTCCGCCTGGGAACGAGGAGGATCGTCGGGGGTCAGTTCGGCCCGCAGATACTGTTCGAGGAGTTTCTTGGCCTGATCCAGGTTGCGCCCGTTGCGGATATACGTATCGGCGCGGGCGTAAAGCAGTTTGGGACTGTTGGGGGCGATCTTGGCGGCGCGCTCGAAGCTCTGCTCGCTTTCCTGGAAGCGGCCCTGCTTGGCCAGGAAGCGGGCCAGATCGATCAGGCGGCCGACCTGCTGCGGGGCGACATCCACGGCCCGGCGCAGTTGGTCCTCGGCGCTGCCCCACTCCTTGCGCTTTTCGGCGATCTTGGCCTGGGCGTAGTACCCTTCCGCGCGGTCCAGCGCGGAGATGCGCTCGGCCAGCGCGCTGGCCTTATCCACTCCGCCGCCGAGGAAGCCCGGAGCCTCCAGATAATATTCGAACAGATCGTTGATGGCTTCCAGGTTTTTGGGGTCGAGCTCCACGGCCTTTTCGAAATTCTGGCGAGCCTTGGAGGCGTTGCCCATCGCAGTGAAAGGACTGGAGGTCTCGGCGCGGCGGCCATAGGCGCGGCCCAGCCACAAAAACGTATCCGAATCGCCGGGTTGGGCGGCGACAGCCTTTTCCAGCGTCTCGGTGGCCTTTTTGAAATCGCCGCGCATGTAGTAATCTTTGCCGATGAGCTTATAGACGTCGCCCGATTTGTCCTTCAGGGGAAGGAGCAGCTTCAGAGAGCCTTCGTAATCGGTGTCGTTATATAGCTTTTGCGCCCGTTTCAGTTCCGTCTGCGCGGCAAGCACCCAGGGCACCAGCCCCAACACCAGCCCCGCGATTGCACGTAACCCTATCACCTGTAAACCTTTCGCTCAGTATAACCCACTTCTATAGACGCTTCCAGCAAAAGCGCGGTTGCAAAGACGGGCTCAGACACACCTCTGCGTCCGGTTACAAAGTTCCCGCTACGCTACGAAGTGACAGCCGTATTTGGTCGCCATGAGACTGCCCATCCGCTGAAGCATGGCGGCGTCAGGAGGCCCATCCGGGGGCGGTGGCAAGGACAAGGCTTGAGCCGGCTGGCTGCTCTCCCGAATGAATCCTTCGAACCCTGCTGGTGAATACACGACCAGGTAGTGTGCCGGATCTCGGGACGTGACCGTAAACCCATGCGGGATTCCTTTTGGAGCCAACACGGTATGGCCTGCGGAGGCAAGTATTCGCGTGTCCCCAATCCGATAGGAAATTGTCCCCTCCAGGACGTGGAATAGCTCATCCTCGCGGCTGTGAACGTGGAGGGGCACTTCGAGATCGGGTGGCCGGAGAAGCTCGATCAGCGAAAACCGGCCTTCCGTCTGTTCGCCGGCGAGCTTGATGACAGCGAGACCGCCAAACCACCACCAGGCCTCGGCGGCCTGAGGCGGTACAGCCCTGATCCTTCCGGGATACCTGGTTACATCAGGGAACCCATGCATCAGCCCCCGACAGCCTCCGAATACTATCGTATCCAAGCCGGCTTGACGCATGCCCATCCAATGTGTAATTATTCATAGTGCTGAATAAAAATTCAGCCGCCTTGGGAGGCTTTGCCGTGGCTAGCTGCATTTCACCGAACCAGATCGCCAAAATGTCCAACCCGGACCTGCTCCGGGATCTCGACCTGACGGACGATGAGCTGCTTTACCTGCTCGACCTGGCGGCCGAGGTCAAGCATTCGCCTGGAGATTATTCTCAGGCCTTGCGCGGTAAGTATATCAGCCTGCTGTTCGAAAAACCCTCCCTGCGTACGCGTTTGACCTTTGAACTGGCCATCCAGCAGTTGGGCGGCGGATCGGTCTCCTGCGAGGGCCCGATCGGCGGCCGCGAGCCGCTGAAGGATGTGGCGCGCAACCTGGAGCGGTGGGTACAAGGGATCGTGGCACGCACCTTCTCCCAGAGTACGGTCGAGGAACTGGCCCAATGGGCCTCGATTCCGGTGATCAACGCCCTTACCGATGTCTACCATCCCTGCCAGGCGCTGGCGGACATGCTGACCCTGCGTGAGCAGTTCGGCGACCTGCGCGGCCTGAAGCTAACCTTTGTCGGCGACGGCAACAACGTAGCGCATTCGCTCATGCTGAGCGCCGCCCGGCTGGGCATGGATTTCGCCATCGCCACCCCCAAAGGCTACGAACCGAGCGCGGAGATCGTCTCTCAGGCCGAAGGCCTGGCGGCGACCACCGGATCGGCGCTCACCATCACTACCGATCCGCAGGAAGCCATCGACGGCGCGCACGGGGTCTACACCGACGTGTGGGTCAGCATGGGGCAGGAAAAAGAAGCCGCCAAACGGCGTAAAATCTTCCAGGACTATCAGGTGAACGCGGATCTATTCTCTCTGGCTCGCCCGGATGCGGTATTCATGCACTGCCTGCCGGCCAAGCGGGAGGAAGAGACTACCGATGCGGTGATCGAATCGCCGCGCTCGGTGGTGTTTGATCAGGCGGAGAACCGGCTGCACGCCCAAAAGGCGCTGCTGCTGATGATGCTAACGTAATTCCTATGAGCAAACCGAAGAAAGTGGCCCTCGCCTATTCAGGCGGGTTGGATACCTCTGTCATCATTCCATGGCTGAAAGAGCACTACCAGTGTGAAGTGGTCGCCGTGTGCGGCGATATCGGCCAGGGGGGTGATGAGCTGACCGGCCTGGAGGAGAAAGCCCGCAAGACTGGCGCCTCGGAAGTCTATATCGAGGACTTGCGCGAGGAGTTCGTCACCCAGTACCTCTGGAAACTGGTGCGTTCGGGCGGCGTCTACGAAGACAAGTACCTGTTGGGCACTTCCATCGCGCGGCCGCTGCTGGCCAAGAAGCAGGCCGAAGTGGCTCTGGCTACCGGATGCGATGCGCTGGCCCATGGCTGCACCGGCAAAGGCAACGACCAGGTTCGCTTCGAGTTGACCTATAAGGCGATCGCGCCCCATTTGCAGGTGATCGCTCCCTGGCGCGAGTGGGACATCGTGTCCCGCGAAGACGCCATCGCCTACGCGAAAAAGCACAACGTCCCCATCTCCGCGACCACCACCAAGATCTACAGCCGCGATCGCAACATCTGGCACATCTCCCACGAGGGCGGCGCGCTCGAAGATCCGGCCAACGCGGCGCCGGACGAAATCTGGATGCTCACAAAAAGCCCCGCGGAAGCTCCCGACAAGCCGGGTGAGGTGACCATCGGCTTCGAAAAAGGCAACCCGGTTTCGGTCGACGGCAAGAAGCTGAGCGGCGTGGAACTGGTGGAAACGCTCAACCGGATTGGCGGCGAGCACGGCGTCGGCCGCATCGATCTGGTGGAGAACCGGTTCGTCGGCATGAAGTCGCGCGGCTGCTATGAAACCCCGGGCGGTACGCTGATCCTGGCGGCGCATCGGGAGCTGGAAGCGCTCACGCTCGACAAGAATACCCTGCACTACAAGCAGCGGCTGGCGTTGGACTATGCCGAGCTGGTCTACAACGGGCTCTGGTTCACGCCGCTGCGCGAAGCGCTGGACGCGTTCTTCGAAGTCACCAACGCCACCACTACTGGCGAAGTCACGCTGCGCCTCTACAAAGGCAACGTCACGCCGGTGAGCCGCAAATCGCCCTATTCGCTCTACTCGCTCGATATCGCCAGCTTCACCATGGGCGCCAGCTACGACCAGAAGGACGCGCTGGGCTTCATCAACCTGATCGGACTGCCCATCAAGGTGCGGGCGGCGGTGACGGCCGCCAAAACGAAATGAAGCTCTGGGGTGGCCGCTTCGAAACGGGGCCTTCGGAGGTCTTCGAACGTTTTTCCGGATCGCTCGACTTCGACCGGCGGCTGATCGACGCCGACATTCGGGGCTCGCAGGCATTTGCGCGGGCCCTGGAGCGCGTCGGCATCCTGTCGGCGGCGGAGTGCGCCCGCATTGTCGAGGCTTTCGACCAGATCCGCGAGGAAGCGGCCGAGCCGGAGTTTTTCGATCATGCCACCGACGAGGATGTCCACACGCTGGTCATCCGCAAGCTCAAAGAGCATGCCGGGGCGGTGGCGGACAAGATCCACACTGGGCGCAGCCGTAACGAGCAGGTGTCGCTGGATGTGCGCCTGTGGCTGCGGGAGGAATGCGACCGGGTGCGCCATCTGCTGGCGGACGCGATGCAGGCCCTGCTGGATCTGGCGGAGCGCTATCCGGACGCGGTGATCCCGGGCTACACCCACACGCGGCGGGCGCAAGCCGTGCTGTGGCCGCACTATCTGCTCTCCTATTTCGAGATGCTCGCGCGCGATTGGGAGCGTTTCGGCGAGGCGCGGCGGCGCGCCAACGTGCTGCCGCTCGGATCGGGCGCGCTGGCCGGGAGCGGTTTCCCCTTCGATCGCGAAGCCATGGCCCGGGATCTGGGCTTTGAAGCCGTGACGCGCAACAGCATGGATGTCTCCGGAGACCGCGACTTCGCCCTCGATTTCCTTTATGCCGCCTCCGTGGCCATGCTGCACCTGAGCCGCCTGGCGGAAGACTGGATTCTTTATTCGGGCGAGGAGTTCCACTGGATGGAATTGGGCGACGATGTGACCAGCGGATCCAGCCTGATGCCGCAGAAGAAGAATCCGGACTCGCTCGAACTGATCCGCGGCAAGAGCGGGCGTGTAGTGGGTTCGCTGACCTCGCTGTTGTTTACGATGAAGGGTACTCCCATGACCTATAACCGGGACATGCAGGAGGACAAAGAGCCGCTGTTCATCGCCGCCGACCAGTTAACCGGATCGCTCGAAATGGCGCGCGTCGTCATCGAATCGGTGCGCCTCAATCCGGCTGTGCCGCTCGCCGCCGCGGAGGAGAGCTGGGTGGTGGCTACTGACCTGGCCGAAGCCCTGGCCCGCGCAGGCACGCCGTTCCATGCGGCCCATCAACTGGTGGGGCGCCTGGTGCTCGAAAGTGTGCGGGCGGGCAAGAAGCCGGCGGACTGGACGGCGGAGGAACTGGGGCGCTTTGCGCCGGAGTTTACTCCGGAGATCGCGTGTCTGCTGGATCCGAAAGTGGGCATGCAATCGCGCGAGGTGCGCGGCGGCACCGGTCCTAAAGCCGTAGCCGCGGCGCTCGCCGAAGCCCGCGCACGCCTGGAACAAATGCGAATATGAAGAGTTTCCGCCAGGGCCAGATCCTGAAACTCATCCGGACCCGGCAGATCCGCACGCAGGAGGACCTGGCGCAGGAGCTCAAAGCCCTCGGCATCGTCACCACCCAGGTGACGCTCTCGCGCGATATCCGCGAATTGGGGCTGGTCAAGACGGCGGAAGGCTATCGCCAGATTGCGCCGGAAGAATCCGAAGCCGGCCCGCAGTTCGCCATGCTGGTGGGGGAGTTTCTGCAGGATGTGCGCCTGGCGCAGAACCTGGTCGTTCTCAAGACCGCCCCCGGCCATGCCAACTCCGTAGCCGTGGCGCTCGACGGCGAGCAATGGCTGGAGGTGGTGGGTACCATCGCGGGCGACGATACCATCCTGGTGATCACCGCCGATAACGCCACCGCCGAAGCGGTGCGGAAAAAGCTTATGGCATTGATCGAGGGGGCCTGAACGGGAACGTCGGAATCAGGAATCCCGCAGAACGGAAATGGGATCTGTGCGAGAGGCTCTGCGGGCCGGGACATAGCTTGCTGCCACGGCTACGATCAGCAGCAGCGCGGCTACCGAGGCGTAGGTCAAGGGGTCAAGCGCCGTGACGCCATGGATCATCGTCGAGAGCAGGCGCGTAACGACGCCGGCCAGGAGAAGGCCGGCCGCGAGACCTGCGGAAGCGCGCGTCAGACTCTCGCGGAGCACCGCGGCGAGGAGATGCGCCGGAGTCGCGCCCATCGCCAGCCGGATGCCAAACTCGCGGGAGCGGCGCGCCGTCAGGTAGGAGACGACGCCGTATAGTCCAATGCTCGCCAGCAGCAGTGCAAGCGCGGCGAACGAACCGACCAACACCAGATTCAGGCGCTGTGCGAGAAGCGTTCGCGCGAGAAAATCTGACATCGGGAACACGTCATAGAGCGGCTGGTTGGGATCGATTTCCCGAATCGCGGCGCGAACCGCAGAGGTCATCGCCGCCGGTTCGCCCGCAGTCTGGACCACCATGGCCACGCGATCCTGGGTTCGCTGGGCATACGGCCAGTAGACTTGCGGGCGTGGGTCGCGATCCAGCCCTTCGTGGCGAATGTGGCCGGCTACGCCGACAATCTGCACCCACGGCATGCCGGGCGCGATCGCGATGCGGAAGCGCTTGCCAATCGGGCTCTCGTTGCCGAATACCTGGCGCGTAATTCGGTCATCGAGAATGCCAACGTCGGGTCGGCCGGCGATGTCGTCGTCCCGGAAGGCGCGCCCGGCGAGGAGCGGGATGCCGAGAGCGCGAAAGTAATTGGGGCTGGCGGAGCGCGAATCGACATTCACGGTTATGCCGCGTTCCTCGAATTCGATCTGCAAGGTCTGCGTTTGGCCTCCTAGCGGAAGGCGATTGACGACCGCTGCGGATTGTACTCCGGGGATGGATTGGACGTGGTCGATGAGACGGGACAGGTAACGCCATACTTCGGGGTCCGTATTGCGGTGCGTGGGACGATCGACGGCGAAGTGGAGACCCAGAACATGGCCGGGCTGGAATCCAGGCTCGGTGGCGCGCACGTTGACGAAGCTGCGCATCAGCAGACCGGCCGAGACGAGCAGCACGACCGTGAAGGCGATTTCCGCGCAGATGAGCAGATCGCGCAGCCTCGAGTGGGGCGCAGGGCCGCGCTGGAGGCTTGCGGAAACGTGCGACGCCGGTGCGATCGAAACGGCGAATGCAGCGGCAACGGAGAGCGCGATTGTAAATAGCAGGACCGGCAGATGAATCGAGATCTCTTCAATGCGCGGGAGTCCGGGCGGGAGCAGCGGTACCAGCAACTTGAGGAGGGAATCGGCGCCGAGAATGCCGAGGGCGGAGCCGGCGACGGCGAGCGGGATCGTCTCCACGAACGATTGCCGCATAAGCCGCGCGCGGGTGGCGCCGAGTGCGGCACGGATGGCGAATTCGGCCTGGCGTCCCGTAGCACGCGCGAGCAGCAGGTTGGCGAGATTTACGCAGCCGACCAGGAAGAGCATGCCGACCGCGGCGAGCAGCAGCCATATTGCAGGACGCACGGATTCGGTGATATCGCCAAGGAGCGGCTCGACGTAGACGCCGAGATCGCGGTTCGTCTTGGGGTATTCCCGCGCGAGATTGGCGGCGATGGCATTCATTTGCGCGCGCGCCTGCTCGATGCGAATCCCCGGACGGAGACGGGCGACGGACACGTAACTGAGGTCCGCGCGATCGCGGATCTCCGCGGGCGGGTAGTACAGTGGTTCCCACAGTTCGTAGTCGCGGCTGGGATAGTGAAACCCGGGCGGCATGACGCCGATGACTTCCGTGTCGCGGTCGTTCAGGCGGATCTTGCGGTTGAGGATAGCAGGATCGCCGCCGAAACGCCGCTGCCATAGCGAGTAGCTCAACACGGCTTTGGCGGCGGCGCGCTCCGGATCGAGTTGTTCCGCTTCCGTGAAGGTGCGGCCGATAAGCGGCGCGACGCCGAGAGTGGGAAACAAGCTGGCAGTCGTGCGTGTGCCGCGGATGCGCTCCGGCTCGCCTTCACCGGTCAGGTTGAAATTGGCGACAAGGCGGGTGAGGGCGAGATCGGTGAAGACTTGTTGGCGGCGCCGCCAATCGAAGTAGTCCGCAGCGCCGGCGGGGGCTTTGGAGACGATGGCGTGCGGAAGGCGGGTGGAGATCGATACCAGGCGGTCAGGGGCAGGATACGGAAGGTCACGGATGAGGACGCTGTAGGCGACAGAAAAGATGCTGGTGCTCGCTGCACATCCAAGGCCGAGGATCAGGATAGCGGAGGCAGCGAATCCAGGCGACTTCCTCAGGGTGCGGATGGCTTGGCGAAGCTCGGCTCGCATGGAAATTTCACAGCACGCGGTTGGCCCCTGGAACGCGATGAAAACACGGAGGACAGCCCAAAATGGTGTCCGCCGGTGGGACGGCTCTGACCAGTAGCGGACAGGCTTTTGCGCGGTGGTGAGGTCCACCCGTGGGCGGTTCCCCCTGGACCGCGACTCGACGCCCTCGCCGGCGTATTGCGCGAGGCCCTGCCCAGGCGGCGGGAGCAGTCCATCCTCGCAACCGGCGGCTACAACTTCGTGCCGGAAAATGGTTCATGTAGCGGGGATGATACAATCCTGGTCATCGGCGCAGGCAGGGCGGCAGCCGAAGCGGCCGGATAAAGTTCATGACCTTGGATTCTCTGCGGTCGGACGTCGCCTTTGGCTGGCGGCAACTCAGGAAGAGGAAGGTCACTTCGGCCGCGGCAATCTTGTCTCTGGCTCTCGCGACCGGAGCCTGCACGTCCGCTTTCCGGCTCATCGACGCCTTGCTGTTCCGGCCTTTGCCGGTGGCCGCCCCGGAGCGCGTGTACGCGCTCTCCCGCCAGAACTTCGAAGCGGGCGGCACTTCCTCTACCTACGACGGCTGGGAGTATCGCCTGTTCCAACCCCTGCGCGCCGCCGTGAAAGGGCAAGCCGAACTCATTGCCGTCTCCTTCGCCAAACGCGCGGATATGACCTACCGGTCGGACCAGGAGATGGAGAAGGCTCACCTGGAATATGTTTCCGGGTGGATGTTCGAATCGTTCGGGCTGTCCCCGGCCATTGGGCGGCTGCTCACCGAAAACGACGATCGGGAACCCGGCGCGCATCCCGTGGCCGTCCTTTCTTACGATTACTGGTCGCGCCGTTTCGGGCGGGATCCGAACGTAATCGGGCGAACCTTTCGCCTGGGCAGCAATCAGGGGCAGGCATCTCCCGCCGATTTTTACCAGGTCATCGGCGTTGGCCCCAAGGGGTTCAGCGGTACCGAGCCTGGCACGGCGATCGACATCTTCCTGCCCACGACGATGAATGGATACGTCAATCTGCCCATCGCGGCCTTCCTGCGCACGTTCGTGCATCTGGCGCCGGGCGCTGCGCCGGAACCGGTGCGCGATCGTCTGCGGGCCGTGCTCCATAGCCTGGAAGAAGAGGAAGCGAAGCAGTCTTCGGAACGGTGGACCCGATCCTATCGCACTCTGCTGATGGAGCCTGCCGCGGCGGGTGTCTCGGGAATGCAGAAGAACTATCGCCTTTCCCTCGCGGCGCTGGGAGTCCTGGTGTTGCTGGTACTGCTGATTGCGTGCGCGAACGTGGCGAACCTCATGATGGCTCAGGCCGCGGCGCGCGCCAGAGAGATGGCGCTGCGTGTGGCCATCGGCGCCGGAAAAATGCGCCTGGTGCAACTGGTTCTGGTGGAAAGCGCGCTGCTCGCGCTCCTGGCCGCGGCGGCCGGTGCGTTGTTTGCCTGGTGGTCGGCGCCATTTGTCGTGAGCAGGATCAATCCGCCGGACAACCCGGTGCGGCTCTCGCTCCCGGCGGACTGGCGAGTCTTCGCCTTCGGGCTGGCTCTCACCTTCGGCGTGACGCTCCTGTTTGGGCTGGCGCCGGCGCTTCGGGCATCCACGGTCAAACCGGCCAGCGCGCTCAAGGGCGGGGAAGATCCCCACTCGCGCCGGCGCCTGATGCATCTTCTGATTGCCCTGCAGGTGGTCTTCTGCGTTCTCGTGCTGTTTGTTGGAGGCTTGTTCGTCACCACGTTCCAGCGCTTGTCGAATCAGCCTGTCGGCTTCGCGCCGGAACGACTGCTTACACTGGATGCGGTCGCGCAGCACCCCTCGGCGGCGGCCTGGGAGCAGGTGGCCGATCGTCTGCGAACCGTGCCCGGCGTGGAACAGGTTGCGCTGGCCGAATGGGCGCTGCTGGACGGGTGGGGTTACAAATACAGCTCCATTCGGATCGATGGCGCTCCCCCCACCGGCGTGGGCACAGCATTTCTGAGTGTTTCGCCTGGATGGCTGGAGACGATGAAAATTCCGCTGCTCGGCGGGCGCGACTTCCGCGCGAGCGACATCTACCTCAGTCCTCAAAAATCGGGCGTGGCGATCGTCAACCAGACTTTTGCCAGGCAATACTTCCATGGAGAAAACCCGGTTGGGAAATTCTTCGAAACGACGACCGGCGGGTTGAACGGAGGCCGCTTTCAGATTGTGGGCCTGGTGGGCGATGCTCGCTACTTCAACATGCGTGAGCCGATCCCGCCCGTGGTTTACAACCCATTCCATTGGACTGAGGGGGCGGAATGGGGACGGCTGGCCGGTCAGGCGGCGTTCCTTGTAAGAACATCCGCCCCCAATCCGCTCGCGCTCGCCTCCGCCCTCCGCCGGGAAGTGTCGCGCGCGAACCCGGGCTTCTACGTCAGCAACGTCCGTACCCAGAAAGAGCTGATCCAGATGCACACCGTACGAGAGCGTCTGCTGGCAATGCTGGCGCTGTTTTTCGCAGCGGCGGCCCTGCTGCTTGCCGGTATCGGGCTGTATGGAGTGCTCGAATACACCGTCTTCCACCGAACGCGCGAGATCGGCATTCGCATGGCGCTCGGCGCGCAAGCTGGCGACATTGCCCGGAGAGTCAGCCTGGATATTTTTGCCATGGTGGCCTCGGGGGCGGTAGCGGGCCTGGCAATTGGTATGGGATCCGTGCGCTATATCCAGAGCCTGCTCTACCAGGTGAAGGCCACTGACCTCGGTGCACTGGCAATCCCCTCCCTGGCGATTCTGGCGGCAGCCTTGCTGGCCGCCCTGCCCGCGCTGATTCACGCCGTTCGCATTGATCCGGTCCGCGTGCTGCGCAACGAATAGCCGCCGCGCGCCTCAGACCGGCGCCGGCGTGCGATGCTTCTGCCACCAGACTTCGGGGCGGCGGTCGGGGCCGAGGTGCGGATTGTCTTCCACCATGCGCCCATAAAGCTCCGGACGGCGGGCACGGATGTAGGAAGGCCCGGAGGCGAGTTCCCGCTTGCGTGGGTCGAGCGTACCTACGACGATGTCATCGCCCAGGGTACGGCACTCTTCCATTACTTCGCCGAACGGATCGAGGATCATGGCGCCGCCGGGCTTGATCGTGCCTCCCTCCACCCCGATCGGATTGCTAAACAGCGCGAAAACGCCGTTTTCCCAGGCCCGTGCCGGCAGCCAGCGCATCAGCCAGCCGCGGCCTTTCGGGCCATCGAACTCCTGGCGGCAGCGCACCGGGTCCAGCCGGCGATTGTGCCAGATGGCCGGATCCACGGTGCCGCGCCCGGGCATGGGAGAAGGCAGGCAGCCGGTGACGTGCGGCATGAGAATGATCTCCGCTCCTTCCATGGCCGTCAGGCGGACATTTTCCGGCAGATTGTTGTCGTAGCAGGTCAGGATGCCGAAGCGGCAGTCCAGGAGATCGAAAACCGTATAGCGATCGCCGCAGGTGAGATAGGGGCTGACGAAGGCGTGCAGCTTCCGGTGGCGCGCCATTACGCCGCGGCCATCCACCACCACGTAGGCGTTATAGAGTGCATCTCCTTCGCGCTCGATCAGTCCGGCGCCCACGGCGATGCCCGCTTCCCGCGCGATGGTCTGAAGCCTCGCCAGAGAGGGACCGTCTGGAATCGGCTCCGCGATGGCCGCCAGTTGCTCCCGTGTAAGGGTCTCCAGGAACGTATAGCCGGATATCGAGCACTCGTGAAAGCTGATCAGTTCCGCGCCCCGCTCGCGCGCCTTGCGAGCCAGGGTGTCGATGACGTCGAGGTTGTAGTCCTTCTCGCCATCACGAGCCTCGAACTGAGCGGCGGCCACGCAAATCTCGCGCATTCACTCTCCTCTAGCAGCCCGTCGAAAAAGACCAGGAACCGCTTGCTGACGCGCGCGGCTCGGAAACAGTCCTGCGTGTTTGCAGGCACTTACCGAGCCGCGGCCGTGAGGGAGCGGTTGCGGAATGCGGTGCTTTCGTACATTTGCCACGGGCTTCTGCGCACCATGGTACAGCATCCCGTTCATGCGCCTTCGCTCGCTGGCCGGCGCTGGTATTTGCGCAGTTCGAGCTTGGCGATGCTCTCGCGGTGCACCTCGTCCGGGCCATCGGCCAAGCGCAGCGTGCGAGCCGTGGCCCAGGCGGAGGCCAGGAAGAAATCTTCGGAGACGCCGGCGGCTCCGTGCACCTGGATGGCCCGGTCCAGCACGCGCAGCGCCAGGTTCGGCGCCACCACCTTGATCATGGCGATCTCGGCGCGCGCCGCCTTGTTCCCTACCGTATCCATCATGTAGGCGGCTTTGAGCGTGAGCAGGCGCGCCTGTTCGATTTCGATACGCGACCTTGCGATCTCGGCCCGCAGCGCGCCCTGTTCGGAAAGGCGCATCCCGAAGGCAACCCGGCTTTCCGCCCGCCGGCACATGGCCTCCAGGGCCCGCTCGGCCACACCGATCAGGCGCATACAGTGGTGGATGCGGCCCGGTCCCAGGCGGCCCTGGGCGATTTCAAAGCCGCGGCCCTCTCCGAGCAACATGTTCGAAGCAGGAACCCGCACCTCGCGGAACTCGATCTCCGCGTGGCCGTGCGGAGCATCATCGTAGCCGAAGACCGGCAGCAGGCGGCGGATGGTGACGCCGGGCGTATCCAGAGGCACCAGAATCATCGACTGCTGCAGGTGGCGGGGTGCGGAAGGGTCGGACTTGCCCATGAAAATGGCGATCTTGCAGCGTGGATCACCCGCCCCGGAGGACCACCACTTGCGGCCGTCGAGCACATAGTCGCCGCCATCACGCACAATAGCCGCGGAAATGTTGGTGGCGTCGGAAGAGGCTACCGCCGGCTCGGTCATGCAAAAGCAGGAACGGATGTGTCCTTCGAGCAGCGGCAAAAGCCATTGCCGCTTCTGTTCCTGAGTGCCGTAGCGCGCCAGCACCTCCATGTTGCCGGTATCGGGCGGCGAGCAGTTGAAGACCTCAGGGGCGATAGCCGAACGGCCCATGATTTCGCACAGCGGGGCATATTCCAGGTTCGTGAGCCCGGCGCCGTACTCGGAGTCGGGGAGAAACAGGTTCCACAAACCCGCCTGCCGCGCCTGGACCTTCAGTTCCTCGATGATCGGGGCCGGACGCCAGCGGTCGCCCTCGCGCAATTGCGCCTGGAAGGTGGCCTCATGCGGATAGATGTGCTCGTCCATGAAGGAAAGGAGCTGCTTCTGCAGCTCCTTCACCTTTGCGGAGTACTCGAAGTGCATCCCCGGATTGTACGCCGGATCTCCGGGCGCGAACTTATGCGCCCGCCTGCGCCATCCGCTCCAGCACCTGAATGTTGAACATCAACTGCCGCGGCAGGTGGTAATTGTCCTGCCGGAAGGTGTTGGGCTCAAAAGAAAAGCGCCGGTCGCTAAAGAGCAGATAAAGGGGATAGCCGCGCGAACGCAGGCAGAACTTCTGCTCCCGCGCCTCCTGGGCCAGCAGAAAATAGCGCGCCGCCCATTCCGCGCCGGTACGTTCATAAATCGGCAGCGTCGCTACCTGCACTTCGTTGACCGCCCAAAGCGATTTCATGTAGTGATACTCGCCCTTCTGGCGGAATTCCAGGCCGGTCTCGACCGGGTGATCCACGGGCCATTCATATTCCGGATGGTCCACGTTAACGGCATCTGAAACGCCGCCGTATACGTGATCCCAGCCCACGTCCAGGTGATGCCGGATGCGCTCGGCGGCCAGTTTCCACATGGCCGGATCGTCGCGGCGCAGAGCCTCGTCCATCGCCATCCAGAGGCACTCGATGCTGTGCCCGATCACGCACCTCGCAGCCTCTTCGGGTGGACGGCTGAAATCGGAATGCAGGACCTCCGTGTTCAGGCCGGTCTCGGGATTGTAGTGCCGCCGCAGAATGGCATCCAGGCTCTCATCGGCCATCTCGGCGATGCCGGGTGGATTCCAGCGTGCCAGCAGCCGCGTCGAGATCAGAAGAGTCACCATCCACAACCCCTGGCTCCGGCGCCCGAAGTCAGGCCGGTGGATCTCGCGCCAAAGCCGCCTGAACAGCTCGAGCGCGGTATCGAGCGCCCGCTCGTCGCCGCTCGCTGCCGCATATTCGGCCAGGCCCTCTACGGCAAAATACATGCCATAGAGATCGCCTTGAAACGGGCGCAGCACCTCGCCTTCGCGGGAGAGTACCTCGGGCCACCAGCCGGACTGGGGCGCGTGGCACAGCAGAAACTCCACCGCTTTGCGGGCGATCGCAAGATGCCGCGGATCGCGCCCAAAGTGATTGTAGAGATAGCTGTAAAGCCAGATCCCCCGGCCCTGGAACCAGTGAAACTTGCGATCATGGACCAGCCTGCCATCATGATCCAGGCCGCACAGAAATCCGCCCCGCTCGTGATCGATTCCATGACGTTCCCAGAAGGGAAGAACGACCTCAAACAGTTCCTGGCGAAACTGGCTGAGAAACTCCTTCGTCTCAATCAAAACAGCAGCCTCAAGCCAAATTGGGTAATGCGCGGGTCGCGCGCGCTGGTGACCTGGCCGAAAGTGGCCGCGCCCACGGTGGCGGCCACGCCACTGTACTGCGTGTGGTTGAACAGGTTGAAAAATTCGCCTCGAAATTGCAGCATGATGTTTTCTCGAATGGTCGTGCGCTTGCTAAACGACAGGTCCCAGTTATTGATTCCGGGACCGCGCACCAAAGAACGTCCGGCATTGCCGAAAGTCCCCAGCGCCGGTATCGCAAATACATTGGTATTGAACCAAGCCGCGAGCGTCTCCTGCCGCGTCACGGGACCGGTCAGGTTGGGGCGCTGGGTTCCACCTCCGACTCCGGCGCGGTCGCCGGGAATGGCGATGGTGACCGGCAAGCCCGACTGGAAGCTGCTGATGCCGGAAACCTGCCAGCCCTGGAACAGGCGCTT
>CAZMRK010000861.1:0-3163 GCA_964568355.1 uncultured Solibacteraceae bacterium
CGATATGATCCTGGAGCGCCTCCTCATGACGAAACCGTCCTTCCTGACTCCCGAGGACCTGTTTGTTCTCTGGGGTCTCTTTCTCCTGGCCACCCTGGCGCCGCTGCTGGCCCCGGCCCTGGCAATCCCCCAGGCAGCTCCGGCAGCCCTCGGAGCATTGCCGCAGACAGATCACACGCGAGCAGGAATGAAACTGGTGGGCTGACGGCGAAGTGGGGTGGGCTTCAGCCGGATGCCGCATAGTTTTCCCACCAGAAAGCACCGACACTGCTTGTGGGCGGACGCCCTCGTCCGCAGCCGCCCCCCGGGCCTCCTGCCCGGTCAAGCAGGAACTTGCTTCTTCGAACAAAGCGGCGGGACCAGAGGCTCTGCCCCAGGCCGGAAAAACTAATCCGCCCGCAGCGCTTGAATCACATCGACACGCGCAGCGCGCATTGCAGGCAGTGCGGACGCAATCACGGCCGCGGCCAGCAATACCCCCGCTGCGCCCAGCACCACCGAGACCCCCGGCATGCGCATCGTTCCGAAATAGCCGGCGGCCAATCGCTGCAGCAGGAGGCCGCATGCCAGGCCGGCGCCAATTCCGATTGCCGTGATGACCGTGCCTTCCGCGATCACTCGCGTGAGCAGATGCCTCGGCTCTGCTCCGACCGCCAGGCGGATGCCCAACTCGCGCGTCCTCGCGCTCACGGAAAACGCCAGCACGCCGGCCACACCGACCACCGCAATCGTCAGCGCCACCAGCGCGAATCCGCCAAACACCATGGCATTCAACCGGTCCGGCGTCAGCACTTCCGCGCGGACATCTTCGAGCGTCGCGGCGCGCTCCACCGGCTGGTCCACGGACAAGTTGCGGATGGTCCGCGTGATCGGGTTCACCAGGGCATACGGATCCGATCGAACATGAACAAAAAGGCGCCCGCCGAAAAGCGGCCCCTGCCCGAACGGCGTATATAGAGTCAACGTCGGCTGCGGCACCAGGTGCTCATCGTCAAGATCCGCGGCCACTCCGACAATCCGCATCGGCGTCGGCTTCATACCGACAAACTTCATCAGCGGGTCGGTCAAAATAAGGCGCCGGTTGACCACCTCCTGGTTTGGAAACATCCGCCGCGCCACGCTTTGGCTGATGATCGTAACCAACTCGCTGTCTTTACGGTCGAGATCGTTGAAATCGCGCCCGGCGAGGATAGGCACGCCCAGCGCTGCAAAGAAACCGGGTGACACAATGCGGAACTGGCCGCGCGGGTCGTCTTCCGCCGTCGCCCGGACGTGGCCTTCCACCGTGAACTGGAAGCCAGGGCCGAATGTGCCCCCCTCGCGCCACGGCGTCAGAACGCCCAGCGCCACACCGTCTACACCCGGCAACTGCCGGACGCGCCGCATTGCCTCTTTGTAGAAGTCCACCACCTGGAGATCCGTCCGCCCATACGAGAGGATCGGCACGTTGATCGCGAGCACCCGGCGCGTATCAATGCCGGTCTGGACCGCCTGAAGAGCCAGCAGCGTCTTGAGCAGCATCGCTGCGCCCGCCAGCAGGACAAAGGACGCGGCAATCTGGGTAACCGCGAAAGCCTGCAGGCGCCTGTTGCTTCCGGTTACTCTCGCGCTCCCGCCCGACAGACTCACCCCGTTGGTCCCCTGGCTCGATGGCAGACGCGGCACAAATGCCAGAAGCGCCGAGGCCACCAGCGCCAGCGCGGCGCCCACCCACAACATGCTGGAATCGACCGTCAGGTCCAGGGCGCGGACCGAGAACCGTGACGCATATCGCGCCAGAATCGCCACCATGGGCTGCGCGCTCAGCACACCCAATGCGGCTCCGGCGCTGCAAAGCAGAAGGCTTTCCGCCAGCAGGACACGCCGTAGAGCGGCGTTGCTGGCCCCCAGCGCCGCCCGAATCGCCAGCTCGCCTTCCCGGCGAATCGTACGCGCCAGGATCAGGTTGGCGACGTTGGAACACGCGATGATGAACACCAGCCCCGAGGCGGCCAGCAGCACCAAAAGCACGGTCCTGGCTTTGGAGGTAATCTGGTCGCGCAGGAGCATGGCATCAATGCGGTAGTCGGCTTTGGTGGGATACGACTCGGGATGTTCCCTCACCATGGCGCCGTGTATCGCCCGGAGTTCCGCGCGAGCCTGTTCCAGCGTCGCACCGGGAGCCAGCCGGGCGAACAACTCCGTCATGCGGTGGATGCGGCCGGTTACCATCGTGGCCGACAGATGGTGCGGACTGGTCACCACGTTGGCAATGATCTCCGTTTCGGCGGGATAGGGGACCGATGGTTCCAATACACCAACAACGGTGGCCGTACGCGGTCCGAATGACTCCAGCCTGACCACCTTTCCCAGCACCGAAGGATCGCTGTTCAGCGCAGTCGTCCAGAAACGATACGTCAGAACGACGGCTCCGGCGGCGTTCGGGCCGTCATCTCGCATGTCGAGCAGCCGTCCCAGCACCGGATGCAGGCCCATCACGTCAAAGTAAGTGCCGCCGACTACTCCGGCCTGCACTTCCCGCGGCTCGCCCAGCCCGTTCAGCGTGAACCCGATCGTGGAGAAGTCGCCGATCGCGCTCACCGACTTGACGCGCTGCCGCAGATCCTGGATCTCCGGGACGGAAAACGCCGCGTTCTCGCTACCCTCTCCGCGAGCGCTCTGTCGGATGTAGATCAGCCTGTCTTCCTCGCGGTTCACGAGAGGCCGCAGGAGAACTCCGCGGACCAGCGCGAAAATCGCCGCGTTGGCCCCGATTCCGAGCGCCAGCGTGAGCACCACGGTGATCGAAAGGCCCTTGGCCCCAGTCAGCGAGCGGAGAGCATACTTCACATCCCGCCAAAAAACTCCGATGGCTTCCAATAGATCCAGCCGTTCTGGGTTCATCCCCTCCCTTCCTTTCTCCAGCCTATGATGTTCCAATTAGAATACACACTTCGGGCCTTGTGCGCGACTTAGAAGCTTGTTAAAAAACCCGGGAAACCGCTTGCTGACGCGCGCCTCAGAAACCTGATTGCGTGTTTGAAGGCACTTACCGAGCCGCGACCGTGAGGGAGCGGTGGCCGCGAGGGTTTTTCAACAAGCTCCTAGACGCCTCGGCGTCGATCGGTGCCGCGGCCACTTGGCTGAGTTGCCGACGGTTCCTTTCGCCTGGCTCCGGACTGGA
>CAZMRK010000862.1:0-19719 GCA_964568355.1 uncultured Solibacteraceae bacterium
AAGAAGGAATCGTAGATTATGAAGGAAAAACTCGTTCAGGCTTTCACAAATTTGGGCGATTCCATCATCGCTGCCGTCCCTAAGGTCGCGGTAGGGATTCTTCTGATCATTGGCGCCTTGGTGGTCGCAAAGGTCATTGAGAAGGCTCTGCGCTACTTGCTGGCAAAAGTGCGATTCGATTCGCTCGTCGGCAAAGTTGGGGTTGACCGAGCACTGCAGCGGTTAGGGATACGGCAGGAACTGACGCGGCTGATTCCTCGCCTTGTGTACTTTCTAATCCTTCTTTTGCTTGTGAAGACGGCGGTGGACGCGCTCGGTCTAGTCGCAATCTCGAACGCCATCGGCACATTTTTCGGCTATCTGCCAAATATCGTCGCAGCTCTGCTTCTCCTGATATTAGGGAGCGCCGTCGGGCAGTTTGCAGGCGAAACGATCGCTCAATCGGCCCAGGCTTCCGGCATCGATTTCGCGCCGGCGCTCGGCAAATTAGTCTCCGGCCTGGTGATCTTCGTCTCCGCCATGATGGCAATTGCTCAATTGAAGATCGACACGGAGATCGTACGAATTGTCACAAGTTTCATTCTGGGAGCTGCGGCATTGGCATTCGGCCTGTCTTTTGGCATTGGCACGCGGGATATCGTTCGAAACATTGCCGCGGGCTTCTACGTGCGGAAAATTCTCGTGATTGGCAGGCCGCTTGAGGTTGCGGGACAACGTGGGGTCCTGCGAGCCATAACTGCCACCCACGTCATCATCCAGTCAGATGGCCAGGAGACGACGCTCGCCAACGCCGTCATCCTGGATCAAGTGGCCAAACAGTGAATCGCGCGCACATCGAACTACGCTAGGCTGGTAATATCACTTCGATGTTTAGAGCACAATAGAGGAGTTTATGAAACGTATTCCATTCTTAGTTTGTCTTCTATCCGTTGCACTATTTGCCCAAAATCCTTGGGTCTATCGGGGACACCCCAATTGGGAACCTTCCTGGAATAAGCGGCCACTCCCGCGATCCGGTGCCTGTCTTTTCAAGGAAGCAGGATTCCAGGGGGACCATTTCTGTGTGAGTAGAGGCGATCGGCTCGACCGGCTGCCGGGAAATTTTGGCGACAACATTTCCTCGCTCCAGCTCTTCGGCAACGCTCGGGCAACCGTCTTCAATGATCGCGACTTCCGCGGCGGAAGCGAGGAATTTCGCAGGAGTATTCCGGACCTCCGTACTCAGCGTTTTCGCGACGGGCACACCTGGAATAACCGCATCTCTTCACTGGTCGTGCGCTAAACCAGTTCGACGCCCAATGGCTCGTAACGTTGTTAACGGCGCGCCGAACCGGTCGGCAAGCCTCCACCGACGCTAGCGACCTTTGCCTCCCGCCTCCTAAGCGCACGTAGCACTTCTCCGTGGAAGCCGAGTGGACCTTCGCGGATAGCACCGCCCGATTCGCGCACAGTACGACTCCAGTACAACCTTCGGCGAAAATGTCCGACGTTCCGCCGGAAGCGGGCACGAAGAGGGTCCATATCCACGCAGTCAGCGGAGCGAGCCAATCGCGTATTGGAGCACCGCGTACTGGGTCTGGTAGTCGTACTTGGCGCTGGTGTTTTCGATCTCTGCCTGGGTCAGATTAAGCTGTGCCTGGGTGAGCTCGACTATGGAGCTGAGACCGAGCTTATAGCGGCCGTCGGCGAGTTGCATAGCCAGAGCGGCGCGGCGGAGAAGTTGCGCAGTAACATCCAATTGCTGGTATGCGGTCACAGAATTGGCCCAGGCGCTGCGGACGTCCCGGGCGATCCTTTGCTCGATATCGCGCAGGCGCTGATCGGCCGCCAGAGCACGGTAATGCGCCGCTGCGCGCCGGGCGGAGAACAGGTGGCCGTTGAAGATGGGGATCTCCACGTTCACTGCGGCACCTTCATAGTAGTTCGGGATCAAGCGTGGAGCGGTCTGTTGGTTGATGAACGGCAGCGCGCCGGCAACGGCGGTCAGGCTCACGGTGGGATGGGAGAGGTCCTTTTCGGCGGCTTCATATTTGTAAGCGGCTTCGCTGCGGAGGTGCAGACTGACAGCTTCCGGGCGCTGGGCGATGGCTTGGGTAACGAGCGTTTCAGGATCTGGCGGGGGGCTGGGAGGCAGGACCTCCTCGACCAGATTGTAATTGCTGACCTGCTGCGCACCGAGAGCCTGCGTGAGATCGGCAAATGCCTGCCGAACCCGGTCCTCAGACCGGATCTGGAGGAGTTTGGCCTCTGCGAGATAGGTATCAGCGAGGCCGACATCAAGTTGCGAACGGAGATTGTTCTTCGCCAGGGCGGTCACCTGATCAACGAGCAACTGGCGGGCGGCCACGGTTTCTGTCGAGACCTTGACCAGAGCCTGAGCGCGTAGTACCTCATAATAAGCCTGAGACACGCGAAGCAGAACGTCGTAGCGGGTGGCCTGGAGATTCTGCTGGCTGGCCTGAGCTTCCAAGCGGGAACTGGAGACCAGGTTGGGCGTACGGCCAGAATCGGTAATCAGTTGCGAGATCGTGACCCCCTGCCCGAAGCGATTAAACAGGCGGGAATCACTCAGGAAACCCGCGCCAATACGAGTTTGCGTAGGTGCTTGGGAGGCGGTGACATCGCCCTGAATATTTGGGTAATATGCAGCACGGCTCTCGACGACAACCTGATCGGCTTCCGAGGCCAAATCCTGGGCACTCAGGACTTGCGGATGATTCTTCAGAGCCAAAGCCCGGGCTTCCTGGATGGTAAAGCGTGTCGGCGGATTTTGAGCCGCTGCGCAGAATGGCATGAGCAGGAGTATGCTCGTCGGGATCAATAGGATGCTTTGCGAAGTCATAGTTTGTCTTGCCATGTTCGGAGCCCCTCTATTGAGCCGGTTGACTCTCCTGCCGCCGGCGCCTGCCGTATACCAGCAGGTAGGCCGCGGGAACGATAAAGACGGTCAGCACGACGGATGAAGTGAGGCCTCCGATAATGGCACGAGCCATGGGTGCATACTGTTCCGCGCCAGTTCCCAGTTTCATGGCCATGGGAATCATCCCGATGATGGTGGCCAGCGAGGTCATCAGAATGGGGCGAAGGCGCACACGGCAGGCGGTGATGACCGCATCGCTCACGGAGAGCCCCTGTTCTTCCAGGCGATGAGCAAAGTCGACGATCAGGATGCTGTTGGAATCCGCAATTCCAATCAGCATGAGGACGCCCATCAACGACATGACATTGAGGGTGGAGTGGGTGAGCGGCAGGATAATCAAAACCCCGACAAAGCCCATGGGGATGGCAAGCATGATCAGAAAGGGATCCACGAACGACCGGAACTGGGCTACCAGAATGAGAAACAGCAGAATGAACGACAGCGAGAAGCCGAAGGCAAAACTTTTGAACGACTCGTTCATGTTCTGCACCATGCCGCGCAGGTCGACACGCACATTGGAGGGCAGCTTGAGGGAGTTCAAAACGTCGCGGATTGCCTCGCTGGGCTTGCCCAGATCTTCACCGGACGGGGTGACATACAGATCGACCACGCGCTGAATCTGATAGTGATCGAACTCGGTAGCGCTTTGGGCGTACTCTAGTTTCACGACGTTATCGAGCGCGGTGGTGGACTTTACGACGGGCAGATGATGGGCGAAGGCGTACCCATCGACGCCATCGAGATGTGCGGTTCGCAGCGGAATCTGACGCAAGTCGAGAAGGTCATGAATGGCGGATTTGCCTTGTTCGAAGAACTGGACAGTGAGAAAGTAATCATTGCCGGTTTTGTAGTCTACCCAGTAGTTGGGTGCGATCATAGTGTTGGAATTGAGGGCTGTGATCACGTTATCCACGATGTCTTTCTGCGTCAGGCCCATCTCCCCGGCATGAACGCGGTCCACATTGAGGCGGATGGCGGGGTAGTTCATGTCCTGTGGAATGTAAACGGAGCCAACACCGGGGATACTGCGGATGCGGGCGGCGAGGTCCTGGGCGATGCCATAAACCCGCTGGATGTCTTTGCCGCTGAACTGGACATCAATAGGCGCCAGCATGCCCATATTCAGGATAGAATCCACCATCGATCCGCTGGTGAAAAAGGTGCGCACGTCCGGGTAACGCGCGGCGATGGCGCTTTTTACGCGGTCCATGTATTCGAAGCTGCTGACGTCGTGGTCGCGAGTGAGCTGGGCCTGAATGGTGGCAGTATAGGAGCCCGCATTGTTGGTATAGAGGGAAGAAAAATCATTGACGACGCCAATATTGGAGACGACCATATTGAGGTCTTTGGAATGGACCTCATGGCGAATGAGGTCTTCTATGCGGGCAGCGTACTGCTCGGTGCGCTCGATGCGGCTTCCAGTGGGCACCTTCACGTTGATTGCGAACTGGCCCGCATCGGTTTGCGGAAAGAAAGCCAGACCGAGAAACGGGTAGATGGCCAGACTGCCAATGAATATGCCCATCAATAGTGCGACGGTCCAGGCAGGACGGCGGAGAGCGAAGCGCACAGAGCGTTCGTAGTAGTCTAACACCCAACTAAAGCCACGATTGAAGGCGGCATTGAAGCGGCTTCCCCATGACGAATGTCTGGGGGCACCGGCACCTTCAGGCGGATATCCTTCCGCGGCGTGCTGGACACTCTTGAGGAACCGGGAGCAGAACAGCGGGATGACCGTCATGGCGACCACAAAGGAAGCCAGCAGCGAAAGCGAGAACGCCAGGGCCAGGGCGGAGAACAGGAATTTACTGACCCCGAAAAGGAAGGTCACAGGGAAGAAGTCGACCACATCAACCAGTGTCGCGGCAAGCACCGCAAGGTTGACCTCCTGGCCACCTACCTCGGCAGCAACAGCGGGAAGGGCCCCCATTTCGAGGTGTCGGTAGATATTTTCGAGCGAGATGACCGAGTTGTCAATGACGCGCGAAAAGGCTAGCGCGAGACCTCCCAGGATCATGGTGTTGACCGTGCTGCCCATCATAAACAGCACGACGAAGGTCGCCAAGGCTGAAAGCGGAATGGAAAGCAGCACGGCGGATGTGGCACGCAAACTCCCCAGGAAGATCAAAATCATGAGGCTGGTGAGGACGAGGCCGATGGCGCCTTCGTGCAGCACGGTCTCGAGAGCCTCTTTCACGTATACCGACTGGTCGAAGACGATATCGGTCTTCAACTGTTTGGGAAGGTCGAACAGGTGGCCCAGGAGCCCGCGAAGGTCGTTGACGACCTGGATGGTATTGGTGTCCCCTCCCTGCTTCATAATGGGGATGTAAGTAGAACGCTGACCATCCACACGGACCACGTTGTATTGGATCTGATGAGCGTCCTCTGCGTGGCCCACATCTCCGATGGTGGCCCAACTGGTACCTACCGTCTTGATGGGGATCTGGTTCAGCTCTTGCATATTCTGAACCATGGCATTGGAGTAGACGTAGTAGTCAAATGGACCGACTTTTACGTCGCCGGCAGGCAGGATGAGGTTGGACCGATTCACCGACCGGACGACATCCATGGGGCTTAATTGGCGGGAGGCCAGCTTATACGGATCCACATAGACCATGATTTGGCGATACATGCCGCCGAATGGGGGTGGGATGGTCGCCCCCTTAACTACCGCGATCTGGTTGCGGATCTGGAACTGCGCCAAGTCATGCAGTTGGGTTTCGTTAAGCCCATCGCCCTTGACGGTGACCAGGCAGACCGGCAGGCTGGAAGCGTCAAACTTCAGCACCACCGGCGGGAGCGTTCCCGGGGGTAAGCGCTTGAGGTCAGCCAGTGCCAGATTGGACAACTGCGTTACATCGGCATCTGCATCCGTCCCAGGCTGAAAGAAAACCTTGATCATGCTCACGCCTAGCAAGGACCGTGATTCCATGTGGTCGATGCCGCTGGCAATTGTGAACCAGCGCTCGAGCGGGTTAGTGATATCGGTCTCAATATCCTCCGGCGGCATGCCGGAGTAGAAGGTCGCTACCACAACTTCAGGCAGGTTAATAGCAGGAAACAGATCTACTGGCATGCGAACCAAGCTGGTGATGCCGATTACGACCAAGGCCAGGCAGATGACGATGATGAAGTACGGATTACGGATGGAAAATCTCGGCATAGCGTGCTTTAGGATCCGGCTGAGGAACTAACTCCAGGATGATCGGTTCTAAAATGGCAACGAATGTCATGAGGTCAAGCGCCTTCGGTGTTATGCCTGTGGCTCAGTGCGTTTTCTGTCGTACACCAACACATACGCAGCCGGCACGATGAAGACCGTCAGAATTACCGAAGACGTCAGCCCACCGATGATGGCGCGAGCCATTGGCGCGTACTGCTCGGCGCCAGTTCCCAACTTCATTGCCATCGGAATCATTCCGATGATGGTAGCGAGCGAAGTCATCAGGATCGGCCGCAGTCGCACACGGCAGGCCGTGATCACCGCATCGGTGACGGAGAGCCGCTGCTCTCGCAAACGATGGGCGAAGTCCACAATCAGAATGCTATTGGAATCGGCGGTCCCGATCAGCATCAACACACCCATAAGCGACATCACATTTAAGGTGGAGTGCGTCAGTGGCAAGACGATCAAAACACCGACAAAACCCATGGGAATGGCCAACATGATCAGGAATGGATCGATGAATGACCGGAACTGGGCGACCAGGATGAGATACAGCAGCACAAACGAGAGAATGAAGCCGTAGGCGAAGCTTTTGAACGATTCATTCATGTTCTGCACCATTCCGCGCAGGTTCACGCGAACATTGGCCGGCAGCTTCAGACTGGCCAGAACGTCCTGAATCGCCGTCCGCGGCTTGCCTAATTCTTCGCCGGAGGGAGTCACATATAAGTCGACGACACGCTGGATCTGATAGTGATCGTATTCCGTAGCGCTTTGGGTATACTGCAGATTGATCACATTACGAAGCGCTGTAGTTGGCTTTCCCAAGGGTCGGGGAGATGCAGATACATGCTCCCCGTTATCGGGATCCGCGGTAGAGTAGGTCCCGAGAGGGATCTGCTGCAAGTCGAGCATGTTGTGGATGGCTCCCTTGCCGTTTTCAAAATATTGGACGGTTAGGAAGTAATCATTGCCCGTTTTATAATCCACCCAGTAGTTCGGTGCGATCATCGTATTCGAGTTCAATGCTGTGATCACGTTGTCTACAATGGTGTCCTGGCTGAGGCCCATCTCCGCAGCATGGACACGATCTATGTTGAGACGGACTGCTGGGTAGTTCATGTCCTGTGGGATATAGACCGAGCCGACACCGGGGATGTGGCGGATGCGGCTCGCCAGGTCTTGGGCAATCTTATAGATGGCTCCGATATCCTTGCCGCTGAGTTGGACATCGATGGGCGCCAGCATGCCCATGTTCAGGATGGCATCCACCATCGATCCGCTGGTGAAGAACGTGCGCACATCCGGGTAGCGTGTGGCGATCGCATCTCTCACTCGGTCTATATATTCGAAGCTGCTGATTTTATGATCGCGTGTCAGTTGAGCCTGCACGGTAGCGGTGTAAGAGCCTGCGTTAGTGGTGTAGAGGGACGAGAAATCGTTGACCACCCCGATATTTGAGACCACCATGTTCAGGTCCTTGGGTTTGACCTGCTGGCGGATAATGTCTTCAATGCGAGCCACATATCGTTCAGTGCGGTCGATGCGACTGCCTGTAGGAACCTTCACGTTGATAGAGAACTGGCCAGCATCGGTTTGTGGAAAGAAAGCGAGCCCCAGAAAGGGATAAATAGCTAGGCTGGCCACAAACACACCAGTCAACAGGACGACGGTCCAAGCGGGACGCTGCAATGCCAGACGTACGGAGCGCTCATAGACATCAAGGACTCGGTTGAAGCCACGATTAAAAGCGAGGTTAAGCCGGCTTCCCAGGGACGCGCGCCGGCGAGGTGGGGGGCCCTCGGTGGAGGGAGCATGCGGACGGTGGGCACCTTCCATGCTTCGCAGAAATCTGGAGCAAAATAGCGGGATGACTGTCATCGCCACAACAAAGGAAGCCAGCAGCGAAAGAGAGAATGCGAGTGCCAGGGCTGAAAACAGGAACTTGCTCACGCCGAACAGGAACACAACCGGGAAGAAGCATACGACTCCTACGAGTGTGGCGGCCAGCACGGCGAGACTGACCTCCTGCCCACCCAACTCGGCGGCCGTGGAAGGGAGCGCGCCCGTTTCGAGGTGTCGATAGATATTTTCGAGCGAGATCACAGAATTATCGATCACGCGCGAAAACGCCAACGCCAACCCGCCCAGAATCATGGTATTGATCGTGCTGCCCATCATGAAGAGCACGACGAACGTCGCCAAAGCCGAAAGTGGAATAGAAAGCAACACCGCCGAGGTAGCCCGCATGCTTCCCAGAAAAATCAGGATCATGAGGCTGGTGAGGATTAGTCCTATAGCGCCCTCGTGTAAGACGGTTTCCAAGGCTTCTCTCACGTACACCGACTGATCGAAGACGATGTCGGTCTTCAACTGTTTGGGGAGATCGAATAGACGCCCGAGCAGGTTGCGCAGATCACTCACGACCTGCAGAGTATTAGTGTCGCCACCCTGCTTCATAATTGGAATATAGGTGGAGCGTTGGCCATCTACCCGTACCGCGTTGTATTGGATCTGATGGGAGTCTTCGGCGTGACCAACATCGCCGATTGTGGTCCAACTGGTGCCGATGGTTTTAATAGGGAGTTGGTTCAGCTCCTGCACGTTCTGAACCATGGCGTTGGAGTACACGTAGTAGTCGAATGGGCCAAGTTTCACGTCGCCGGCAGGCAGAATGAGGTTGGATTGATTGACGGACTGAACCACGTCCATGGGACTCAACTGGCGCGAAGCCAGCTTATAGGGGTCCACATAGACCATGATCTGGCGATACATGCCGCCGAACGGAGGCGGGATCGTGGCCCCCTTGACCACGGCAATTTGGTTGCGGATCTGGAACTGCGCCAGGTCGTGCAGTTGGGTTTCGTTGAGCCCTTCCCCCTTGACGGTGACCAGGCAGACCGGCAAGCTGGAGGCGTCGAATTTCAGCACCACCGGCGGGAGGGTTCCAGGTGGCAGCCGCTTTAGGTCAGCCAGAGCCAGATTGGATAACTGCGTGACGGCGGCGTTCGCGTTGGTCCCAGGCTGGAAGAAAACTTTGATCATGCTCACGCCCAACAACGAGCGGGACTCCATATGGTCGATGCCGCTAGCGATGGTGAACCACCGCTCCAGGGGGTTAGTAATATCCGTTTCAATGTCCTCAGGCGGCATGCCGGAGTAAAAGGTCGCCACGACAACCTCAGGCAGGTTGATGGAGGGAAACAGATCCACGGGCATTCGTGCCAGGCTGGTGACACCGATGACCACGAGAGCCAAGCAGATGACAATGATGAAGTACGGATTGCGGATCGAAAATCGGGGCATGGCTTTCTACATGTACACGCCACCGGCTAGCTCGGGGAAGGCTGCCCGAGCATTTCTACCTTTTGTGGTTTGACCTGCTGTCCTGTTTTGAGACCGCCACGGTCGCTGACTACAACCAGGTCGCCATCCCGGAGACCGGAGAGAACCTCAGCATCAGTGGCAGTCTGAATACCAAGCCGGATGGGGCGATCTTCCAGGCGATTTTCGCCGTCCACGAGAAAAACAGTGGTTTTATCGGCTTCGTGATTGACGGCTTGAAGAGGAACGACGAGGGCACGGTCTTGCCGGTCCAGCGTGAGGGTCGCCTCGGCGTAAAGGCCGGCCATCAGCTCGCGATGCGGATTCGGGACGTCCACCTCGGTATGCATGGTTCGAGTTTCTTCGCGAACGTCCACAGAAAAGCGCGCCACCCTTCCGGGAAAGGTCTTCTGGAGCGACGGCACCATGACGCTCACCGGGTCACCAATACGGATATACCGGACATAGGCTTCGGGAACGGGAATGACCAGACGGAACAAGTCGTCTTGCGAAAGGCGCACAAGAGGCATGGCCTGTGTACTGGAATTGGTGCCTGCCTGCAGGAGAGTTCCGTAATTGGCATAGCGTTGTGTCACTACACCGGCGAAAGGCGCCTTAATCTGGCTGTAGTCGTAGAGCACCTGATCCTGTTGCCGTTTTGCCTTGGTCTCGCCAAGCTGGTTCTCGGCCGCCTCCAAAGCCGACTTGGCGGCCTCCACCTGAGCTTCGGCAGCAAGGTCGCGGCCCTGTACGTCGTCGACTTCCTGCTGGGCAACCAGTCCCGGCCTTTCCTTTGCCACCGTGGCGAGGCGTTCATACTGCAGGTGGCGCACCTTGTGCTGCGCTTCGACCCGGTTGAGTTCCTGGGCAGCGTGGGCGACCTGACTGGTCATATTCTTGACGGCAGCCTCATCACGCTGGAGCAGCATCTGCAATTCGGGGATCTCGAGCACGGCCATGAGCTGATCGCGCTCGACCCGACTGCCGTAATCGACCAGCAGGCGCCGGACGAAGCCAGACTCCTTCGCATAGACGTCAATTTCCTGAAAGGGCACCAGTTCGGAGGACAACGTGAGGCGGCGCGCGAGAGGCTTCCGGATGATCGGGCTGACGCCTACGGTGGTGGAGGCCATGGCGGGGGCACCGGCATGGACTTTTTGGGTCCGCTGACATGCCGGCGTGAAGAAAGCGAGGGTGAGCACCGCCGCGACTTGCGGCAGAAGCGGCCCTCGGCCAAACTTGACGCGACCGCCAGATGGATTGGAGTACGGATTCATGGAGGATGTCATCTCATCCCGTCGATTCTGGATTTGAGTGTTTCGAGCGAGAATTCGGGCGAATAAAGGAACTCGATGAAACTCTGTTCGCGGTCGCGCTGTTCATTGGCGACCTTGGGGATGAGGGCGGCGATCGAATGTGGTACGGACTGAATACCATGGCGGTCGCCGTGCAATAAATCGCCGGGCTTAACCCTCAGGCCGCCAACCTCAACCGGTTCGCCGAAATCCACGATATGGGCGTACGCATGGGAAACGGTCAGGGTGCGGGCGAAAATATAAAATCCCATCTTTTCCAGAGCGGAAATGTCACGGACTGCTCCGTTGGTGACGTATCCGACGCAGCCCATAGCGCGGCAGATGTGGGCGTGAATTTCGCCGAACATCGCTCCAAGCGCGGGCTGGTGGTCCACATCCTGCAACACGATGACACGGGGTTCGGGAATTGTGGCCACATATTCCCACCACTCCATGCGGTCGTAGTAGAAGCGGCCGGAAATCGGCGCGCTCGCCGTACGGATGGTCCCAGGCACGGCATATCCCACAAGCGGCCGGGCGCAAGAAACCATGCAGCGGACCGAGCCATCGGCATAGCCTTCGTTTCGGAGCCGGACATTGAAACTCTCGATTGCGTTCGAAATGGCACAACTATCAAGATCCTGAAGCCGCTTCAGCACTTCCAGTGAAAGCCAGTCAGAGGGATGCATGGAAAAAGTTTTGGCGGGTATGCGTTGTTGGAGCCCGCAACTCTCAGTGTGTGGAGGCAGACCTCGCAGGGATATCCCTTGTTCGCCGTATTCTCGGATCGAGAGTCGGGTATGCGCCGGGGGGGTAATCCCTGTCGCCCAGCCGATCCAGTGCGATTTCTTGAAGATTACCGTGTCGGCGGTATGGAAACGGGAGCGGAGAGCCTGCCCAATGAGAAGATGCGGCTGGCACGCATTGTGACTGCCGCTTCTTAATCATGATGATGGACAAAGTAAACCTCCCAAGGGAAAGGAATCAAAGGTGATCGCACGGGCTGGCGCCAGGCGGCGCACGTTGATTTTTGGCCCGACGAAGAGCCGCGTGATCCTTTTTGTGGCATTTGGTGGAATGTTGGGGTTGATGGTGCTGGTCGGGTTCGACTCGGTACGGGCGCTATCGCAGATTCAGCGGGCCAATGACGAAACACGCAAGGAGTTCCTTGCGCGGACCAAGGTACTCGAGCAGATCCGCACGAACGTGTATCTTTCCGGTACCTACGTGCGGGACTATCTACTCGACCCGGAACCCCAGAGGGCTGAAGAGCATAAAAGCAGCCTGATTCGGGCACGCGAGGAGACCGGGGCCGCACTGGAGACGTACAAGGGGCTGATGCGTCCTCGGGAATCGGGGCCGGTTGCGTCGCTGTCCCAGCAATTGAGCGACTTCTGGCAGGTGCTGGCCCCGGTTTCCAGTTGGACCCCGGCCCAACGGAGGAAGGACGGATTCGAATTCCTCCGGCGCGAGGTCCTTCCCCGGCGTAGGGCGATGCTGGGGATCGCCGACCAGATCGCGGAGGTAAACGAATCGCAACTGAACGCTGGGAAGGACCGGATCGCGTACATCTTCGCGCATTTCCGAAATCGCCTGGCGTTCACGATCGGAACCACGATCGGGTTGGGGCTGCTGCTGGCCATGTTCAGTTTCAGTAAAATGCTGCAACTGGAGGAAGAAGCCGGGCTAAGGTATCAGGAGATTGTCGACGCCCGAGCGGAGTTGAAATGCCTGTCCGCGCGGCTGGTAGAGGCGCAGGAGAATGAAAGGCGGTCGATTTCGCGGGAACTGCATGACGAAATCGGGCAGGCGCTGTCTGGAGTGCTGGTGGAGTTGGCGAACCTGTCGCGGGCCATCCGTGGGAACGAGCCGGAAAGGGCGCTCGATGAACGGATGGACAGCATACGGCAGCTTACGGAAAATACGGTCACATCGGTGCGGAACATGGCACTGCTGCTTAGGCCCTCCATGCTGGACGACCTGGGGTTGATTCCGGCTCTGCAATGGCAAGCTCGAGAGGTTGCCAAGCGTGCCGGAATCAGGGTACGTGTATCCGCGGACAACGTGTCCGACGATTTGCCGGAAGAGCACAAGACATGTATTTATCGCGTGGTTCAGGAGGCCCTACATAACGCGTCGCGCCATGCCGAGGCGCGCCAGGTGCGGATCAGCGCGCAGCAACGGGCAGACCGCATCGTGCTGGCAATTGAAGACGACGGCCACGGGTTCGATCCGGATCTGGGCAGTGGACTCGGGTTACTAGGCATGCAGGAGAGAGTGTCGAACCTGGGTGGCACGTTCCGGGTGGAATCGCAGCCGGGACACGGCACGGTGATCCGGGTAGTCTTGCCGATTGCGCGGCAAGTGGAGTGGCAACTGCAGGTAATGGGATGATCCGAATTCTTCTGGCAGACGATCACATAGTAATCCGGAAGGGATTGCGGCTTTTGCTGGAAAGCCAACCGGGCTTCAAGGTGGTGGCAGAAGCGTCGGACGGCCGCGAAACAGTGGCAATGGCGGAATCGCACGCGCCAAACGTAATTGTGCTGGACGTGGCCATGCCGAACCTGAACGGGATCGAAGCAGCGCGACAAATTTCGGCGAAGACGCCGCAGGCGGCAATCGTGATCCTGAGCATGCACTCCGATGAGAGCTACGTGCTGCGGGCGTTGAAGGCGGGCGCCAGGGCGTATCTGCTCAAGGATTCGGCCGAGGGTGATCTGATTAATGCGGTGAAGGCGGTAAATGCGGGTAAGGCATATTTCAGTCCGGCGATTAGCAAGATGCTGGTGGACGATTTCATGCGGCAGTTGCGGGAACGGGAAGTGGAGGACAGCTACGAACTGCTAACCAGCCGGGAGCGTGAGATATTGCAGCTACTTGCAGAGGGTAAAAGCAACAAAGAGATTGCCGCCGTGTTGAACCTGAGCCCGCATACTGTGGAGACGCACCGGGGGAACATTCTGCAGAAGCTGAACCTGCACAGCGTACCCGAACTGATTTTATACGCTGTGCGCAAGGGTGTCATTTCGTAGGCGAGCTCAGGCCGGAGTTCGTTGGGACCAGAGGCGGAAGGCACAGTCCAAGGTTTGGATAAGATCCGATTTGCGGAGGGGGCGCGTGAGGACATCAAATCCACCGTGCTCGATGACGCTTCTCCAGAGAGAGGAATCTCCGTCTGAAGACAGCAGGATGACGCTGGCGGGGCTAGGGAGCGAAAGGACAGCCGCGAGGAGTTGATGCCAGTCGGTCTGAGGCAGATCGCGATCGCACAGTACGATTGGGATTCGAGTGGCCTTGAGGCGTTCCAGGGCCGCTGCGAAGGATCCGGTGGACCACAACTTCCAACGGGTTTCAGAGAGCATGGATTCCAACGTCTTGCGGTCCGATTCCTGATGGGAAATCAGCAACAACGGTGTGCTTCCTGGATACTCCGAATCCTCGCCCGCATCTCGGTAAAATACGGAGTCGCGGAGTTTGCGGGCTAGAGCGTAGAGATTCATACGTCCCTTCGAGAGCAGACTGCAGTTCGCCGATGATGCTTGCGATCTTGTCTGCGCCTTTGGGTCAGAGGATGAGCCATTCTCGCATTGGGAAGGCACCTGGTCGCCAAGCAGTAGACGAACAAAAGCAGAAAGGCGATCATTCCAGCGGCCTCGCCCGTGAACTCCAACCAGGACCAGTCACTCGCAGACGATACCGTTTCGTCGGAATCGCTGGACATCACCTGACCGCTCCAAGCAAGGAGAGCCGGGCCTAGCACACGTGGAGCAGCTAGACTGAGGATCACAAGGAAAACGAATCTTGAGCGCATGTGCCGGGTTCGGTCTGGCGAGGGCGGAGGCTCCCCGGCGCGTTCGCTGCACCGAGATCAGCACCTCGCCCTCACTAACAACGGTAACGTGAACGCGTCCGCGGAGCCCATACTCTCGATGGGGTATTTTCTCTAGAAAAAGCGGCTGCAAGTCGCGAAAGCACACCAACTGCGGGTCGGAATTGAGCACCGATCTAGCGTTGTTATGTATGGTAAATCTTCTCCGTAAAGTATGGTGAGCCCGGCAGACAGGCCTAAGAGTTGCTTTAGTATGCTACGCAAGATTACCGGCAGGCCCCCCAGAGGCGCCCCCTGCAATCAGTGCTTTGGTCAATGCTGCCAGCGGCGCCGCCCAGACGGTGGCACCGGGAGAGCTCATCAGCATCTATGGCAGCAATTTGGGAGCATCTGCCGCTTGGATCAACGCAGCCGAAAACGCCGCCTTCCCGAAGGTCGCCGGCTCCGCCACCGTCCTGTTCGACAATTCGCCTGCGGCAATATGGCTTTCTTCGTCCAGCCAAATCAATGCTTTCATTCTCCATCGTTACTCCACTCAGATCGGAGCCAAGGTAACGGTTCGCGTGGAGGTTGATGGAGTGCGCTCCGATCTCCTCATGGTGACCGTGGCAAAGTCGGCCTTCGATCTTTTCACCGCGGACGGCTCCGGAGCCGGACCGGCCGCTGCCTATAACCAAGCGCAAAAGCACAAAATAATCGGATTATTAAATCCTTTTCCTTTTGCATCTCTGCGACTGTGGTGCTACGCTTTCTTGTGGGCATCCCAACAGGGAGTGACCGACATGAAAGAAAGCAACGCAGTCTGGCAAGGTACGCTGGCAATCATGGTGCTCAAGACGCTCGATGTCTTGGGCCCACAACACGGGTATGGCATTGCCCGGCGCATCGATCAGATCAGCGGCAACCTGCTCTCAGTCAATCACGGAACGCTGTACCCGATTCTGTTGAAACTGGAGCAGGAGGGGTCAATCACCTCGGAGTGGGGCGTTTCGGAGAACAACCGCAAGGCTAAGTTCTATCGGCTGACAAAGCCGGGCAAGAAGGCTCTTGCGGCGGAGAAGCGCCAGTGGGAGCAGGCGACAGAGATCGTGGGCCGCTTCTTCGCGCTGGAGGGCGAAGTGAAGTGAAAGCCTTGCGCCGCGGGTGGCGCCGCCTGGCCGGCAGCATGACCGGCGGGAAGCGCGAAAACGAACTCGCCGACGAACTCCAATCCCACCTGGAGATGCTCATGGACGACAACATCCGCGGGGGCATGACGCCCACAGAGGCCCGCCGCGCGGCGCTGCTGCAATTCGGCGGCCTTGATGTTGCGAAGGAGAATTGCCGGGACCAGCGTGGGCTTCCGTCCCTTGATTCGTTCTGTCAGGATATCCGCTACGCGCTGCGCGGCATGAAACGGAACCCCTTGTTCACGGCCATCGCCGTAGCCTGCCTGGCATTGGGCATCGGGGCAAACACGGCCGTATTCAGCCTGGTGAACGCCGTGATGCTGCGCGCCCTTCCGGTGAGCCATCCGGAGCAATTGGCCTTTTTTTCATATTCCGACCCGGGGGGCGACATGAGGGCGGTGCGCCGAACGATTACCGGCTTCAGCAAGGCGGCCTTCCCGTATGCCACATACGAAATGTTGCGAGACCATGCACGGACTTTGACTGGCGTGTTCGTGTACACATCGGCCGGAATCGAAAGCAATGGGATGACGGTAGATGCTGCCGGGCGGCCGTTTACCGCGGATGGAGAGATGGTGACCGGAAGTTACTTCCCCGTGTTGGGGGTTTCGCCGGTTCTCGGGCGTGCGATCCTCGACAGTGATCTAAATCCGAACGCCCCGAGCGCCGTAGTCATTAGCTACAAGCTATGGGCTCGCGAGTTCGGCGGGCAGAGTTCGGCAATCGGCAGGAGCATCCGGGTAAACACGGAATCGTTCACGATCGTGGGTGTAGCACCGCCTGGATTCGCGGGGCTGAGCAGTCCGGTTCCGGACCTGTGGTTTCCGCTACGCCCATCGCCTGCGGTGAGGCCCTGGGCTTCGCGGGCAAAGGCGGACGCGTATTATAGCGACAGCCGTTGGTGGTGGTGCACCCTAGGCGGCCGAATGAGACCAGGCGCAACGTTGCTCCAAGTTCAAGCGGAGGCGGAATATCTATACCGGCGGAGCATCACGGCAGAACCCAGCAACGCTCCGGCACGTCTGCCCGTGCTGATCGCTTCAAATGCCAGCCCTGCTTTTCAAAGCATACGGAAGGCGTTCGCTACACCACTTTACATTCTGCTGGCGTCGGCGATCCTGATGCTACTGATGGCGTGCGCTAACTTGGCGGCCTTGCTCCTAGCCCGTGCCAAGGCGCGCCAAAAAGAGATTAGTATCCGATTGGCGATCGGTGCCGCGCGGGCCCGGGTGATCCGGCAATTACTAACGGAGAGCGTCGTGCTGTCTGCGGCGGGCGGAGCTTTGGGTCTGCTGCTCGCATGTTGGGGCGCGCCCGCGCTGCTTCGACTGATCGTCGGAAGCCGGCTGACGACTCCGCTCAATGTCAGCCCTGACGGCGCTGTACTGGCCTTCACCGCGACGGCCTCGGTCGCCACCGGCATTCTCTTTGGGCTGACACCCGCCGTTTGGGCCGCCCGAGAAGACCTGGCACCGCAATTGAAGCAGGCTACTGCTTCCGCTACCTCGCGCGGCACAGTGGGAAGGGCGCTGGTGATGGCGCAGACCGGGCTCTCGGTGGTATTGCTATTCGGGGCTGGCCTGTTTCACGGCACTCTTCGGAACCTGAGCGGACAAAATCTCGGCTTCGATCAGGACAACCTGCTGTTGTTCGACGTGGACCATGTTCGTAGCGGTTACACAGGCGCCAGCGGCATGGCGCTGCACAATCAAATCGCGGCGCGAATCAGTAGACTCCCGGGCGTGGTTTCCGCAACCTATGTGCAGGAGGCACTGCTCTCCGGGTTTCACAACACTACGCTGACTGCAACCGATGCCGCGCCGAACCTGATGAGTACACAGCCCGACGACTACTATAACCGTGTGGGACCGGGATTCTTCAACACGATGCGTATGCGCATCCTGCTCGGCCGGGACATCGAGTTGCGCGACACGAACGGAGAGCATCCGGCAGCGGTCGTGAACAGAGCCTGGGTGCGGGCGCACTTTCCCAAGGAGAATCCGGTGGGCCACCGCATTAGTTCAGGCGGGGGGCTATTCGATCCGCGGCAAGCCTACGAGATCGTTGGGGTTGCAGAGGATGCCAAGTACAATTCCATGCGGGACGCGCCCCCGCGAACAGTGTACATCGCCTACGGCGCCAAATGGGACCGGGCGCGCCGCATGTGTTTCGCGGTCCGCGTCGCAGGGTCTCCAGGCGCGCTTGTGGCACAGGTGACGGACGCAGTTCACGCGGTCGCCCCCGGCCTGCCGCTTTACAATGTGAGGACGCAGCACCAGCAGATCGAAGAAGCTATGGGTGTGGAAAGAATACTCGCTCGCGTGTCGAGCTTCTGCGGTGCTCTAGCGCTACTGCTGGTTGGGATCGGCGTATATGGAACCCTGTCCTACACGGTGGCGAGGCGGACCGGCGAGATCGGGATTCGAATGGCTCTGGGCGCCCGCCGCACAGCGGTAGTGTGGATGATCCAGCGCGAATCACTGGCCGTCACCGGCATCGGTCTGGCTGCTGGCCTGCCCACCGCTTTCGTGCTATCGCGCTTCGCCGAAAGCGCATTGTTTGGCATTGCTTCTCATGATAGCGTGACGATCGGGGCAACTGTGGGAATGTTAGTCGCAATCACCGCCATATCCGGATTCTTACCCGCGAACCGAGCCGCGCGAATAGACCCTATTCGGGCTCTGCATCATGAGTGAACCACACGCTTCCAGTTGGGCTGCTCGACCCGCTGGTCCACCAACAGCGTAGGTTTTACACGGCGACCGTACACCAGGAGTTCAGAATCCTCTCTCACATGCTGAACGTCGCGGTCAAGCGGAAGCGATTGGGAGACAATCCCTGTCGGGCGGTGGAATTTCCGGTTTCAGTTTCGAAATCGACACCGAAACCTCACTACGTGACGGCGTCCGAGCAGGCGAAGATCGAAGCCGCCGCGCCCAACTATCTCCGGAACATCATTGTGGTCGTCTCGGAGAACTCCACTAAAAGAAAGAACTCCTTCCAATGTGGAGGAACTGGTCGATCTCGACAACCTGGTTGTCCACGTTGCCGACTCGAAAACCACAGCCGGTATCGGCGATATGCCGATGACCCCTGCCGCCCGAGACGCCTTCCGGCGCCAGATCGAGGAAACCCGCGGGAACCCTTACCTGTTTCCCAGCCCAAAGCGAACGGCAACCAAGCCGTACATGACCAACCTCCGCAAGGCCTGGAACCAGACACTGAAGCGCGCCAAGATTCCGCACTTCACCCGCTACAAGCTTCGTCACACCTTCGCCACGCGGCTGAGTGCGGGCGGCGTAGCCGATCACATGGTGACTCAGATGCTGCGGCAGACCGACGCCGAGGTGTTCAAGCTCTACAGTCAGGCCAAGTTGGGAATAATGCGGGAGGCATTAGCCAAGCTGGACCGCGATGCCAACGAGCGGGACTCGAATCTTCGCACGGGCACCCTCGATTGAGCCCATTTTATTCACATTTTTCGTACGGTCGGAGGTTGCAGGATGCTCAGTATCGAAATCAGTTGTTGGAATGAAAGGAGTTGGATAAGGTTGGCTGGTCGGGCCGCCGGGATTTGAACCCGGGACCTCTTGCACCCCAAGCCGAACTCGGTCACGGGAGGAAGCGGCCTGTTTTCAAGTAGTTGCAGGTTAAGAAGTTGTCGATCCCCTGTTGAAGGCTGTTGAAGCCGGTTGAATCGTGGGGAACTCCGCAGCTACAAAATTATCTACATTTTCGGCGCACGGACTCTGTTTCGGAGAACCGGCAAATCCGCGAAGATTCACCCGCGTAGTCGCCATCCGGTACGACGACTTCGAATTTCCGAGCATACTTCCGGATGGTTTCACCGGCAACAAGCCTGAATCCCCCGAACGTCGTGTGGGGCCTGTTTCCGGATCGCCGACAACCCGCTCGGAACGGCAAACCACGTCCACGAGTAGGTGTAATTCGGCCATTTTGGGGTTGTACTCCCCTAGACCGCTTTCCGAGACCGCGCTCACGTTATAGAC
>CAZMRK010000863.1:0-9152 GCA_964568355.1 uncultured Solibacteraceae bacterium
AGCAAGCTGATCCAGGCGGTATCGCATACGGGAGCGATCAAGATGCCGCCCGGGCCGAAGCTGAGCGGGCAGCAGATTGCGGACCTTACGGCCTGGGTGAAGATGGGCTCGCCCTGGCCCAGGAACGAGGCGGCTCCCGCACAGGCGGGCGGATCCGATTTCTGGTCCTTCCAGCCGGTGAAGGGCCATGCGCCTCCGAAAGTCCGCGACCGGGATTGGGTGCAGTCGCCGATTGACGCGTTCATCCTGGCGAAGCTCGAAGAGAAGGGGATCACGCCCTCTCCGCGGGCCGACAAACTCACCCTATTGCGCCGCGCCACTTTCGACCTGACCGGACTTCCGCCGACACCGCAGGAGATCGACGCGTTTCTGGCCGATGCTTCTCCCGATGCCTTCGCCAAGGTGGTGGACCGGCTACTGGCTTCGCCGCGCTACGGCGAGCGGTGGGGGCGCCACTGGCTGGACGTGGCGCGGTACGCGGATTCGACCGGCGCGGACGAAGACCACCGCTATCCCTATGCCTGGCGCTACCGCGACTACGTCATCGACGCGTTCAATCGCGATCTGCCGTACGACCGCCTGGTGATGGAGCAGGTAGCCGGCGATCTGTTGCCGGCAGAAAAGGCTGGGGCGGTCAATGTGGAAGGTATTACGGCGACCGGCTTCCTGGCGCTGGGCCCCAAGCTGATCGCCGAGCAGGACAAGGTAAAGATGTTCTACGACATCGTGGACGAGCAGATCGATGTCACCGGACGCGGTGTGCTGGGCCTGACGCTGGCCTGCGCGCGCTGCCACGATCACAAGTTCGACCCTATCTCGACCAAGGATTACTATTCGCTGGCCTCGATCTTTGCCAGCACCAAGCAACTGGCGAAGATCGAGGGCGTGGTTTCGCAGCTTTACTTTGTCCCGCTGGTGCCCAAGGAAGAGGCTGCGGCCTACCAGCAGCATCAGGAAAAGATCGAGGCCAAGAAGGACGCCATCAACGAGGTGGTGGAAGCGGAAGGCCGCCTCGGAGCGGAGCGCCAGGCGCCGCGCCTGGCCGATTATATGACCGCCGCATGGAAGGTCTATGCGGGCGGCGCCAAGGCAGATGACATAGCGCGATCCCAGGGCCTGGATGGGCGCGTACTAGGCCGCTGGGTGGAGTATCTGAAGCCGAATAAAGAGGTCCGGCCGCATCTCATCCGCTGGTACAAGGCCACGCCTGCCACGATGGCGCAGGTGGCCGGAGAGTATCAGGCGGCGTTTGCCGCACGGCTGGCGCAATACGAAGGAGCGCAGGAGAAATGGCGCAAGCAGGCCGCCGAGGCCAAGGGGGCGGGCCATAAGCCCCCCGATAAGCCCAAGTTCGTCGCGGGCGACGACCGCTTCTTTGCGGAAGTGCGGTTCGGCAAGGGTCCGTTCGCACCGCCGGAAAAGGATGAGGAGCGGCAGAAGGTTTTTGCGGCCGAGTCGAACCAGCGCATTGCGGTACTCAAGCAGGAGATGGAGGCGCTGAAAAAATCCGGGCCTCCCGAGCCGCCGATGGCCTGCGCGGTTACCGAGGGCGAGCCGGTGGAGCAGCACGTTTTCGTGCGAGGGAATTGGGCGGTAAAGGGCGAGGTGGCGCCCAAGCGATTTCCGGTGGCGCTGGCGGGAGAGCATCAGCCCGAGATCCGGCAGGGCAGCGGCCGGCTGGAATTGGCGCGATGGCTGGCCAGTCCCGACAATCCGCTGACGGCCCGGGTGATGGTGAACCGCATCTGGCAGTGGCACTTCGGCGACGGCCTGATGCGCACGCCGAGCAATTTCGGCCGCCTGGGAGAGGCGCCATCGCATCCCGAACTGCTCGATTTTCTGGCGAAGCGTTTTGTGGAAAGCGGCTGGTCGATCAAGGCCATGCACCGCCTGCTGATGCTTTCGAGCACGTACCAGACCAGCCCGGAGATTACCGAACAACAGCTCAAGGCGGATCCGGCGAATCTCCTGCTGGCACACTTCAGCCGGAGGCGTATGGACATCGAGGAACTGCGCGACAGCCTGCTGGCGCTCGACGGATCGCTCGATTTGACGATGCACGGATCCTTGCAGGAAGGCACGGGAACGGACGTGGAGTTCAGCGACGCGCGCATGAGTTTTCAGCCGGAGAAGAGCCGGCGCCGCACGGTCTACCTGCCGCTGCGCCGCTCGAACCTGCCCAGCGTGCTTAACCTGTTCGATTTCGGCGATGCCACGACGACTGGAGAGGGCCGCAGCCGAACCAACATCGCGCCGCAGGCTCTGTATATGATGAACAGCGAGTTCGTGGCGGAACGCGCTCGCGGGCTGGCCAAAAAGCTGCTGGCCGCCGACGGGGATGATGCCTCCCGGATCCGGCGGGCGTATCTGCTGACCCTGGGCCGGAAGCCTCTGGCAGACGAAACGGAGGACGAAGTGCGGGAAGCGCTCGAATACCTGCGCGCGTTCGAAAAGAAACGCAGCGGCGCGGATGCTCACCTGGATGCCTGGGAAAGCTTCTGCCGTGTGCTGGTGGCTTCGAACGATTTTGTGTACGTGAATTGAGGACCAGCGAATGAAGTTACCCCAGGATGGCAACCGGCTGTTTCCGCTGTCGCGGCGCGACCTGCTGCGCAATACGGCTTCGGGCTTCGGGATGGTGGCGTTGACGGCGATGCTGGCGGAGGCGGCAGCAGAAGATCCGCTGGCGCCCAAGGCCCCCCATTTTCCGCCGAAAGCCAAACGCGTGATCTTTCTGTTCATGCACGGGGGGCCATCGCACATCGATACGTTCGACCCCAAGCCACGGCTGGACAAAGACAACGGCAAGCCGCTGCCGTTCAAGCGCCCGCTGACCTTCGCCGAGGGGCAGGTGGGCGGGCTCATGAAATCGCCCTGGGAGTTTCAGCAGCACGGCGAGAGCGGCACGCCGGTGAGCGAGCTGCTGCCCGCCATGGCCGGCTGTGTGGACGATCTCTGCGTGATCCGCTCCATGGTCGGCGACAGCGTGGCACATGGCGGCGCGCTGCTCCAACTGCATACCGGGTCGAACACGTTTACGCGGCCCAGCATGGGCTCGTGGGTGGTCTACGGGCTGGGGACGGAGAACCGGAACCTGCCTGGTTTCATCACCATCAAGCCCTCGCTTTCGCACGGCGGGGCGAAGAACTGGAGCTCGAGCTTTCTGCCGGCGGCATTTCAGGGCACGCCCATCGGTCATGGCGGCATGAAGGTGGCCGACCTGGCCGAGCCGATCGAGCACCTGAAGAATCGCGGGCTGTCTCCGGAGCAGCAGCGCTTCGAACTGGACATGCTGCAAAAGATGAACCGGCGCAGCGCGCGGCGCTGGCAGTACGATCCGGAACTGGAGGGCCGGATCCAGGCGTTCGAGCTGGCCTTCCGCATGCAAACCGAGGCGCCGGAAGCGTTCGAGGTGGAGAAAGAATCGGAGGCCACCAGGAAGCTCTACGGCATGGACCAGGACGAGAGCCGGGATTTCGGGTGGCAGTGCCTGCTGGCGCGGCGCCTGATCGAGCGTGGTGTGCGGTTTGTGCAGTGCTCGCACACCTACGGGCCGGGCAACGAAGTCGGGTGGGACGCGCACAACGAGCTGGTGCGGCTGCATAGCCGGACCTCGCGCCAGGTGGACGTCCCGGTGGCGGGGCTGCTCAAGGATCTGAAGGCGCGCGGGCTGCTCCAGGACACGCTGGTCATCTGGGGCGGGGAGTTCGGACGGACGCCGATCTCGCAGGGCGGAGACGGCCGGGACCACAACCCCTACGGCTATACCATGTGGATGGCCGGCGGCGGCGTGAAGGGCGGCATGACTTACGGCGCCACCGATGAATTCGGATATTATGCCGTCGAAGACCGCATGCACATCCACGACATGCACGCGACCATGCTGCATCTGCTGGGGCTGGATCATCAGAAGCTGACCTATTTTTATGGCGGCCGCAACTTCCGCCTGACGGACGTGGCCGGCAACGTGGCGCATAAGATTATCGCGTGAAGGTGATGAAGGGGGCCCCTGTCGCGGCGCTGGGATTGCTGTTGGCAGCGGCTCGGGCGGCAATGCCCGAATGCCGGGGGCCCGCGGAGCTGGAAAGCGCGGTCTCGCGGCAGGCGAAGCCCGCCGCCGGTCCTCACAATGCGCTGGGCGTCTACTTCGCCAGGCAAAGGCAGACCGATTGCGCGATCGCCGAGTTTCAAACGGCGGTGCGGATTGAGCCGAACTCCCTCGAATCCCACTACAACCTGGGGCTGGCGCTGTATGAACGCGGCCGGCTGGCGGCGGCGGAAGCGGAGTTCAAGACCGCGCTGCGGATCGAGCTGCGTTCGGCGCCGGTGCGGCTGCAACTCGGCCGGGTGCTCGTAGACCAAAGGCGTTTCGCCGCGGCGATCACCTACCTGAAGGCCGCGCCGGATGATCCGGAGATCCAGGCGACGCTGGCAGCGGCTTATTCCGGCAACGGGCAGAACGATCTGGCGCTGGCGATTTTGACCGGGCTGGTGAAGAGCCAGCCGCAATCGGCGGCGGCGCATTTCAACCTGGCGACGGTCTATGCCAGGCAGCAGCGTTTTCGCGATTCGGCGGCGGAATACCGGGAGACGCTGCGGCTGGATCCCGCGAACGATGTCGCGCGAATCTCGCTGGTGAAGGCGCTGGTTTCGATGCAGGAGTTTGCCGAGGCGATGCCGGTGATCGAGGAATATGTGAAGCGGGCGCCTCAGGACGCCGAGGCCCAGAGTCTTTTGGGAACGGCGGCGCGGGGGACTGGCAAGTATGACCAGGCCGAGGCGGCGCTCGCGCAGGCAGCGCGCCTGGGACCTCCCGATTACGCCGTGGAGTATCAACTGGGCTTCGTGCTGGCACGCAATGCGAAGCCGCAACAGGCCGTGCCGCACCTGGAGAAGGCGCTGCAGCTCAAGCCGGATTCGAGCGAAGCCCGTTTCCAACTGGCCGCGGTCCTGCGGGCTTTGAAGCAGGACGAGCGGGCGAAGCAGGAGCTGGCGGCACTGGGGCGCCAGAAGCAGGCCAGTCTCCAGCAGAGCGTGGCCAGCACGCAGGCGATGCGAGCCAATCAATACCTGGAAGGGGGCGAGCCGCGCAAAGCCGCGGAGCTGTATGCAACGGCGCTCGAAGCCGATCCGAACAACGCCCGCATGTGGTACGACCTGGCGCTGGCGAGGGCCCGCCTGGGAGATCGGGCGGGCGAGCGGCAGGCGCTGGAGAAGGCCGTGGCTTTGGACAGCAAGCTGGCGATCGCGCGGAACCAGTTGGGGCGGCTCGATCTGGAGGACGGAAGGATCGCGGAAGCGGAGCAGCAATTGAGAAAAGCGCTGGAGCTGGACCCGCAGTTTGCCGAGGCGCTGAACAATCTGGCTGTGCTTCTGGGGCAGCAGGGACGCAACGCCGAGGCGGAGAAGCTGTTCCGCCAGGCCGTGGAGAACAATCCGCGCTATGGGCAGGCCTTCCTCAACCTGGCGTTGGTGCTGGGGGCCCAGGAGCGGTTTGCCGAGGCCGAGGTAGAGGCGCGCAAAGCCGTGGAACTGGAGCCGCAGAACGCCGCGGCGCGCACGGCTCTGGGCATGCTCGAGACGCGCCAGGGCAAAGGCAAGGCCGCGATCGAAGAATTCCGGAAAGTAGTCGCGCTTGATCCGAAGGCTCCCGAGGCGCACTTGAACCTGGGAATCGCGCTGGCGGACTACTTCGACCTGGAAGGCGCGCTGGCGGAGTTTTCCGAAGCGGCGCGGCTCGAGCCCGGTTCGGCGGCGGCGCATTACAACAAGGGCCGCGCGCTACTGGATCTGAGGCGCCAGGAAGAGGCCCGGAAGGCGTTGCAGGAGGCGGTGCGGCTGGCGCCGTCGAATGCCGCGGCGTGGTATCTGCTGGGGATGGCGGAGAAGCAGATGGACCAGCCGGAGCGCTCGGCGGAGATGCTGGAGAAGGCGGTGGCGCTCGATCCGAAGCATTACGAAGCGCACTACCTGCTGGGACAGGACCTGGCGCGCCTGGGGAAGACGGCGCAGGCGGTGGAGCACTGGAAGAAGACGGTAGAGCTTCAGCCGGCGCATGCCGAAGCGCTTTACAACCTGGCGCGGGTGTTGCGGCAGACCGATCCGGCCGGCGCGCAGGCTTTTCAGCAGCGCTTCACCGAGTTGCAGCAGAAGCAGCGGGTCAGGGACCGGGCTCAGACGCTGGGCAATTTTGCGCTGGCCTCGGCGGCGGCGCGGGATGTGCCGCGCGCCGTGGCGCAGTTCCGCGAAGCGCTGGAGGTCTGCGGGGAGTGCGGCTCGCGCGGGGACCTGCACAAGAACCTGGGGCTGGTCTACTGCCGCTCGGGAGATTGGAAGAACGGCCGGGCGGAACTGCTGGAGGCCCGGCGCCTGAAGCCGAATGACCCGGAGATTGGGCGAGCCCTGGGAATTCTGGACTCGCTGGAGCCGGCGGGCAAGCGGTGAGACAGGTGTGGCTTTTGGCGCTGCTGGCCGGGGCCGGTTTATCCGCCGATGGAGCCGCCGACGCGCGCTACCTGGGATCGCAAGCCTGCGCCGGCTGCCACGCGCGCATCGCCCGGACGTTTGCGCGGACCGGCATGGGCCGCTCGCTGCGTGCGGCGGAGATCCCCGCGGGCGCTCCGGAGACGGCTACGGTGAATCACTCGAAAGTGGAGCGCACCCTGCGCGTGTGGCGTGAGAATAGCAGGCTGTACCAAAGCGAAGCGCAGCCGGGGGTCTTTGAGACTCGGCACCGGCTGGAGTACGTGGTGGGCTCCGGAGCGAACGGCTACAGCTTCCTGGTGCGCCGCGGCGACCATCTGTTCCAGGCTCCGCTTTCCTACTATCCACAGGTCGGGAAATGGGACCTCTCGCCGGGATACGAAAGCGGCGACTATGCGTTCAGCCGGCCGGTGGCGGAGTCGTGCATCGTCTGCCACAGCGGGCGCGCGCGGGCGGTGGAGGGCCAAAACGGCCGGTATGAATCGTCGCCCTTCGCGGAGCTGGCGATCGGCTGCGAGAACTGCCACGGCCCGGGCAGCCGGCACGCGGCGGAGGCGAGCCGGGGCGTGCGGAGGCCGGGAGCGATCGTGAATCCCGCGAAACTGGAACCGCGGCTGGCCGAACAGATCTGCATGTTCTGTCACCAGGGCGGCGATACGCGGGTGCTGCAACCGGGGAAGCGCTATCGGGATTTCCGGCCGGGCACGTGGCTGGACCAGACGCTGGCGATCGGCAATTTGCCGGCGACCGAGCGGGAGGCCGACCTGCTGGAACATCACAATGCCATGGCGGCCAGCGGCTGCTTTCGCGCGAGCCAGGGCAAGCTGAGCTGCCTGACCTGCCACGATCCGCACGTGGAGCCGGCCGCGGCGGAGAAGGCTGCTTACTATCGCTCGCGCTGCTTCGCGTGCCATACCGCGAAGAGTTGCGCGGCGGCGCCGCAGGCCCGGCAAGCCCGCGCGGATGACTGCACGGCGTGCCACATGCCGCGCCGGCAGGATCCGCAGATCTCGCACGCGGCGCTGACCAACCACCGCATTGTGCGGCTGCCGGAGGAGCGCTTGCCCGCGCGCGAGGAAGCGGCCGGAGTGGAGCTGGTTCATGTAAACCCGGCGCCGGGAGGGAAGCCGCTGTCCGAGATCACGCTGCTGCGCATGTACGGCGAGCTGTTGGACCGCGATCCAGGGCTCGGCGCGCGCTATCTGGCGCTGCTCGAAAAGCTGATCCGGACGGAGCCGGAAAATCCGCTGGTGCTGGCTGCGTTGGGGCGCAAAGAGGCGCGCGAGAAGAATCCGGCGGCGGACCGGGAAGCGGCCCGGCACCTGAGGCGCGCGATGGAGCGGGGATTCCGGGGGCCGGCGGCCTTCGAGGACCTGGCGGAGGTGCTGGCACGCGCCGGCAAGGCCGAGGAAGCGGTGGCCGTGCTGGAACGGGGGATCGCGCTCGAACCGTTCGCTCCGGTGTTGCAGAAGGGCCTGATCCTGCGCCTGATCGGGCTCCAGCGATATGACCGGGCGCGGGCTGCCATGGAGCACTACGTAGAGACGTTTCCGGAAGATTCGTTCATGCGGGGGCTGCTGGCACAAGTGAGCGGGCGGCCCTGAACGAGATTCCGCGACAATTCGGCCGCCGGTTCCGATATGGTTACCAGGGGCTAGCCCTGATGATGAACCACGATGCGTATGATCCTCTGACGGAAGCCGTGGAGCGGCCGGGGTCGCGTGCAGGCGGCCCCACAGTCGACGCGGCAGGGCGGCGGCGCCCGATCTTTCTGGAGCCGGCCCCGCTGGTGGAGGTACTGACCGAGCAGATCGAATACCTGGTGGGTCACCTGGCGGAGAGGTGTCCGCCGCGGTGTCCGGAATGCGCCCGGCTGGAGCGCGCGATGCTGTATCTGCTGCGGCCGTTCCGCTAGCAGTGGTTTTGGCGGCCGGCGCTACAATCGGGGTAGCGATGCAGCGCTCCGGATTTGCCGATTTGCCGTTACACAGCGGGCGGGTGCCGGACTGGCTGGCCGAGCGCATGACCCGCATGGGAACGGCCATCGCCGAAACCATCATCGAACACTACGGCGTGCCGGAACTGCTCTCGCGGCTGAGCGACCCGTACTGGTTTCAGGCGCTGGGCTGCGTGATGGGGATGGACTGGCACTCTTCGGGGATCACCACGTCGGTCTTGGGGGCGCTCAAGCGCGGTTTGAACCCACGGGCGCGCGAGCTGGGCATTTTCCTGTGCGGCGGGCGCGGGCGGCATTCGCGCAGCACTCCGGCGGAACTGCGCGCGGTGGCCGAAGGCACGGGCCTGGATGGAGAAGCCCTGGTGCGATCGAGCCGCCTGGCCGCGCGGGTGGACAATAACGCGGTGGGCGACGGCTTCCAGATCTATCTGCACACGTTTGTGGTGAGCGCCGCGGGCGAATGGGCCGTGATCCAGCAGGGCATGAACGAGGCTAACGGGCTGGCTCGCCGCTATCACTGGCATTCCCCCACGGTGCGCGATTTCGTCACGGAGCCGCACGCGGCGATTGTCGGCGAGCATCAGGGGACGATCCTCAACCTGGTGGATGCGCACGCGGGTCCGGCGCAGACGGCCATGCTGGCGATCGCACACGAGACGCCCGAGACCACGCTGGCCGAGGTCCGCAAGCTGACGATGCCCCGGCATCATGA
>CAZMRK010000864.1:0-23194 GCA_964568355.1 uncultured Solibacteraceae bacterium
GTGTGGATACGCCCGAGGATCTCCAAAAAGTCTCCCAATTATTTGAGGCGTCCATGCGAGGGGTGAAATAAGTATGGCGAAGTATATTTTCGTAACGGGCGGGGTCGTTTCGTCCCTGGGAAAGGGAATTGCCGCTGCGTCGATCGGCTGCCTGCTGGAAAGCCGCGGCCTGCGGGTCACCCTACAGAAGTTTGACCCGTATCTGAACGTCGATCCGGGCACCATGAGTCCCTTCCAGCACGGCGAAGTATTCGTCACCGATGACGGCGCCGAGACGGACCTCGATCTGGGCCACTATGAGCGTTTCACCCACGCCAAGCTCACTCAGGCCAATAATCTTACCTCCGGACGCATCTACGAGCAGATCATTTCGCGCGAGCGCCGCGGCGACTACCTCGGCAAAACCGTCCAGGTGATTCCTCACGTCACCAATGAGATCAAGGCCGCCGTGCGCCGGCTTTCCTCGGATGTGGATGCGGTCATTGTGGAAATCGGCGGAACCGTGGGAGACATCGAGTCGCTGCCTTTTCTCGAAGCCATCCGCCAGATGCGCCACGAATTCGGGAAAGAGAACGTCATTTTCGTACACGTGACCCTGGTGCCCTGGATCGCCGCCGCCCAGGAACTGAAGACCAAGCCCACCCAGCACAGCGTCAAGGAGTTACGCGCCATCGGTATCCAGCCGGATATGCTGCTGTGCCGTTCCGAGCGCTTCATCCCCACCGAGATGAAGGACAAAATCGCGTTGTTCTGCGATGTGGACCCGCAGGCGGTCATCACTGCCCGGGACGTCGAATCGGTCTACGAACTGCCGCTTACGTTCGCCGCTGAAGGCGTCGACGAGATGATCCTTCGCCTCCTGAAGCTCGACGCCGGCCAACGCGACCTCAGCCGCTGGACCAGCATGCTGCACAGCCTCCAGCATCCTGTGGACGAGGTTTCCATCGGCTTGGTCGGCAAGTACGTGGAGTATGAAGATTCCTACAAAAGCCTCAAGGAGGCCCTGCTGCATGGCGGCCTGGCCCACCAGTTGAAGGTCAGAATCCACTGGATCGAGGCCGAGGGGGTCAACGGCTCCGACTGGGAGCGCCAGCTTGAGGGCTACGACGGGATCCTGGTTCCGGGCGGCTTCGGTAAGCGCGGGATCGACGGCATGCTCAACGCGATCCGCTACGCCCGTGAAAGCAAGGTGCCCTACTTTGGAATCTGTCTGGGAATGCAGACTATGGTGATCGAGTATGCGCGGAATGTCTGCGGGCTGGAGCGCGCCGACTCCACCGAGTTCGATCCCGGCACCCCCCACCGCGTCATCTTTAAGCTCCGGGAACTGAAAGGCATTGACGAACTCGGCGGCACCATGCGCCTGGGCGCCTGGCCTTGCCACCTGGCCGAGGGCAGCATCGCCCATAAAGCCTACGGCACGCGCGATATCTCCGAGCGCCATCGCCACCGCTACGAGTTCAATCGCGAGTACCAGGAACGCCTGGAGGCCGGAGGCCTGAAGATCACCGGCGAGACGCCCGACCAGACCTACGTCGAAATCTGTGAGATCCCCGGCCATCCCTGGTTCCTGGGCTGCCAGTTCCACCCCGAATTCAAATCCAAGCCGATGGAGCCGCATCCGCTATTCAAATCCTTCATCGGGGCGGCCTATCAGCACCGCCAGCGCCGGCTCGCTGTCCGGCCGGAAGCGGCCCGGGCTCCCGAACCCCAGCTATCCCGTTCCTGAGCTATGCTGCTCGATTTCGATTCCTTCGGACCGGATCGGCCGCTTTCGCTGATTGCCGGCCCCTGCGTCATCGAAAGCGAAGAGCACGTCCATTTTCTGGCCCGGTCCATCGGCTCGATTGCCGGCCCCTTTGTTTTCAAGGCTTCTTTCGATAAAGCCAACCGCACCAGCCTCTCCGGCTACCGCGGCCCGGGCTTGCGCGAGGGGCTGCGGATTCTGGCCGGCGTGAAAGCGGAGGGCTACCCGATCCTGACCGATATCCACGAGCCCTCCCAGGCCGGTCCGGCCGCCGAAGTGGCCGATATCCTTCAGATTCCCGCCTTCCTCTGCCGCCAGACCGATCTGCTGCTGGAAGCCGGCCGCACCGGCCGCATCGTCAACATCAAAAAAGGGCAGTTCGTTGCCCCTCAGGATATTTCCCGAGCCGCCGAGAAAGTCGCTTCCACCGGCAACCGGAAGATCCTGCTGACCGAGCGCGGATCCTCGTTCGGCTACAACAACCTGGTCGTGGATATGCGCGGCCTGGTCATTCTGCGCGATTCCGGCTGGCCGGTGGTCTTCGATGCCACTCACAGCGTCCAGCTTCCCAGCGCCGCCGGCGGTGCTTCCGGCGGCCAGCCGCGGTTCATTGAGCCGCTGGCCCGGGCGGCGGTGGCCGTAGGCGTTAACGCGATTTTCGTAGAAGTGCACGAAGCTCCGGAGCGGGCTCTCTCTGACGGCGCCAACGCCTTGCGGCTCAGCTTGTTAGGGGATTTTTGGAAGCGCCTCCAGGCGCTCGACGGGCTGGTGAAATCGGAATCTTTCCACGCTCCGGTCCCGGATGGCGTCATACAATGATTGAGTGTGAGGCTGACGCGAAACGTTTGCCTCTTTTGGAGCCGGCATGAACCACATTCGCAAACGGAGAGGCTTTTCCCTGATCGAGCTGTTGATCGTGATCGCGATCATCCTGATCATCGCGACCATCGCTCTTCCCAAGCTGAATCGTGCCCGCATGTATGCCCAGGAAACGGCTTCCATTGCGGCGATCAAGACCATCCACTCCGCCCAGACGCAGTATTTCTCGCAGTTCGGCCGTTTCGCCACGAACCTCACCGAACTCGGGCCGCCGTCCAGCGGCCAGCCGGGCCCTTCAGGCGCTGACCTGATCCCCGGCGACTTGGCCAACGGCGAAAAGAGCGGATATAAATTCGTCGTGGCGTCCGGACCTGGCGGCTATACCATTAGCGCCGTTCCGTTGGTCTACAATACCAGCGGCACCCGGACCTTCTTCTCCGACCAGAGCCTGGTCATCCGGGAGAATTACGGTCAGGAGCCAGCCACCGTCGCCAGCAAAGAAATTAAGTAAGCCATCCTTTCGAAAATGATCGAGCGCGGCGCCCTCTCCGGCGCCGCTTTTCTTTTTACCCGGAGGTTGCATCCATGTCCGCAAGACTGCGCTCGTTGGTGGGCGCCTATGTTGCGGGACTGCTCGTCGCAGTCCTGTATTTTCTCGTAAAATTATGGCCCGTTACGCGAGATTCGATCGAAACCTCGACGTTTCTGTGGGGGCAGTTTGCGCTTCCGCTGGAAGCCCGCTACCTGCTCCTGGCCGCCCTGGCGGGCGCCCTGGGCTCCTACATCCACCTGGCGACCTCATTCGCCGACTACGCCGGCAATGACTGCCTCGCCGCCAGTTGGACCTGGTGGTATCTGATACGGCCGTTCATCGGAGCCGCGCTGGCTGAAGTGGTCTACCTGGCCATCCGCGCCGGTGTGGTCACCGGAACCGGAGGAGCCGACGCGCTCAGCCCGTTCGGAATCGCCGCCATCTGTTCCCTTTCCGGCCTGTTCGCCCGCCAGGCCACCGACAAACTCCGGGAGATCTTCGAAAACCTCTTCCGCACGGAGAAACAGATCCAGCATAAAGACCCCCTGCCGCACAGCGAGTCCTGAGTTCTACTTTCTGGCCGCCCGCGTCAACCGGTCCAACACGCCGGCCCACTCCGGCGCATCCGGCGGCCGCTCCACGGCAATCCAGTCCAATCCTTCCTCATCCAAGCGGTGCAGGGTCCCGTAAAGGACGGCCGCGTAGGCGCGCGGGTCGGCAGGCATGGGAATGCCGCCGGCCTGCTCGCGCTCGAGCCACAGCCAGCGACCGCGGCCCTCCGGCGCCGCCTCACCGGCCCGCAGTAACAGCAGCGGGGTCCGGGGCTGATAGTGGCGCAGGTGCAGCCCGGGCGAAGCGTGCCCGCCCAACCGGGGCGCCGGCCCGCCGATCTCTACCGGGCCGATCAGATTCTCGATCTCCGTGATCGGGATTACCCCGGGCCGCAGCAGCACCGGATGTTCTCCCGCCAGCGACAGCACGGTCGATTCAATCCCCACGGCGGTAGCCCCGCCATCCACCACCAAATCCACGGCATCGCCCAGCGATCTCCGCACATGTTCCGCTGTCGTGGGGGAAAGCTGCGTGAAACGGTTGGCGCTGGGCGCCGCGATCGGCAGCCCGGACCGGTGGATCAGCTCAAGCGCGATCGGGTGGGCGGGCATTCGCAGCCCGACCGTCGGAAGCCCGGCGGTGGCGGCATCGGGAACGCGCGGATCTTTCGGCACTACCAGCGTCAACGGGCCCGGCCAGTAGCGCCGCGCCAGGATGTCGGCCGATTCCGGCCAGCGCGAGGCCAGCGACCGCGCCATCTCCACCGAATCCACGTGTACAATCAGCGGAACCGTCGACGGCCGCCCCTTGGCCGTGAAGATTCGCCGCACGGCCTCCGCGTCCAGGGCGTTGGTGCCCAAGCCATAGACCGTTTCCGTCGGAAATGCGACCAGCCGGCCCGCCCGGATCAGCTCGGCGGCGCGCTCCAGGTCGCTGGTCACTCGGGCAAGTCGTCCTTGCCGTCGCCCATCGTCTTGCCGGTCTTGCGGAACACCAGGTAGGCGTGAATCAGCGGCTCCAGGTCGCCTTCCAGCACACGGTCCACGTCGCCGACGGCGAGCTTGGTCCGATGATCTTTGATCAGCCGGTAAGGAGCCAGCACGTAGCTGCGAATCTGGCTGCCAAAGTTGATTTCGAGCTTCGAAGCCTCGGTCTTGCGGGCCTCTTCGCGCTTCTTTTCCAGCTCGAATTCATAAAGCCGCGAGCGCAACTGCTTCATGGCGCTATCGCGGTTCTTGTGCTGCGAGCGCTCGTTCTGGCACTGCACCACGATGCCGGTCGGAAAGTGCGTGATGCGCACCGCGGAATCGGTCATGTTGACGTGCTGCCCGCCGGCGCCCGAAGAGCGGAACGTATCGATGCGCAGATCGTCCGGGCGGATATCGATCTTGATCTCATCATCCACCTGCGGATAGACGAACACCGAGGCGAAGGACGTATGCCGGCGAGCGTTGGCATCGAACGGCGAAATTCGCACCAGCCGGTGCACGCCGATCTCGGACTGCAGCAGGCCATAAGCATTGTCGCCGTTGACTTCAAAGGTGACCGACTTGATCCCCGCGCCTTCGCCCTCCAGCCGGTCCGTGATCACGGTCGTAAAGCCTTCGCGTTCGGCCCAGCGCAGGTACATGCGCAGCAGCATCTCCGCCCAGTCCTGGCTTTCGGTGCCGCCGGCCCCCGGATGGATGGTGACGATGGCGCTGCGGGCGTCGTTCTCGCCGGAGAGCAGCATGGCCGTCTCCAGCTTTTCGAGCAACTGCGCGTAGGGTTTCAACCCCTGCTCGATATCCTGGTGAACGTTTTCGCCCTCGCGGGCCAATTCAAACAAGGTATCCAGGTCGGAGGTAAGCTCACCGATGCGCTGGTCGTTGGAGAGGCTTTCTTCCAGACGCTTGCGCTCCTGCATGACCTTCTGGCTTTTCTCGGGCTGGGTCCAGAAGTCCGGCGAGCCGATCTGTTCTTCCAGTTGTTTTAGCTTGGATTGTTGCGCGGGGGCGTCAAAGATACCTCCGCACGGCCAGAGCCTGGTCGCGGAGGGGAGAATACGCACGCTCGAGTTCTTCTACGGTCATAGCTCATTTAATTCTAACAAATAGCCTTTTCGCCCCACGTTGACCGCCTGAGTCGGACCGATTTCCGTGCGTACCCCGGCCGCTTCGTGAATATGCCCGCAAAAGAAATATTCGGGCGGATGGTGCTGAAGAAACTCGCCCACCGCCGTGGAACCTGCGTGCAGGCCCGGCCGGATCTGGTCGAGCGGGGTGTCGCGGGGAGGGCAGTGGCAAATCAGGACCAGCGGCTTCAGATCGGCAAAATATTCCAGCCGCTCGGCCAGCTCGCTTTCGCTGAATTCGCCCGGCGTGTCGAACGGCGTGGGATTGGAGTATCCCAGTCCGGCTACGTGATACCGCCCCAGCGCCAGCGTCTTGCCGTGAAAATCGTGCAGCCCGAACTGCTGGCAAAAGGCGCTGATCTGCGCCGCTGATTCGTGATTGCCCGGCATGACATAGACTTTCCCGGCGCGCTTCTGGAGGATCTCCCCGCAGCGTTCCAGGCCACGCCCGAAGTTCACCAGGTCGCCTGCGGCGAAGTAGTAGTCCGCGTCGGTGTCCATCAGCTTCTGCAACGCTGCCAGGTCGCTGTGGATATCGGAAAAGATGAGCAGCTTCATGAGAAAAAATTGTACCTACGCCCGCCTGGCCATGTCCCTCTGAATTGTGCGGGACCCGGCATATAGCACCAGGGCCAGGGCCAGCGCCAGCACCGGCAGCACATACATCGCCTGGTGCAAGCCGGCGGCGCGGGCGGCTTCGGAGATCACCGGCGATCCGGCGGCGGCGCGGCGGGCGAGAAGATCGCTCAAGCGCCCGGTCAGAATGGGGCCGAAGGAGGCGCCGCAGAGGTACATGGCCATGAAATAGAGAGACATCGCGGTGCCTCGCAGGTGGGGAGCCACAATGTCCTGGAGCGCGGAATAGACCAGGCCGTAGTACATGTTCAACAGGCCGTAGGCCAGCAGGATCGCGCCCAGCGCCAGGGCGGCGGCGCCTGCCGGCTGGGCGATGCCGAGCAGTCCCGCTGGGGCAGCCAGCAACGCGGCCTGCGCGGCGGCGAGCATTCTGCCGTTGGGCCGTCGGCGAATGGCCCGGTCGCCCCAATAGCCGGCAATCAGTCCGCCGGCCACTCCGGCGATGCCGGAGCCGACCCCCGACCAGAATCCCGCGCGGGCCACGGAGAACCCGTGCACCCGGGTCAGAAACGCCGGCAGAAACGTGCTGAGGGCGTAAAGATTGAAATTCACCACCGCACCCGACGCGATGATCCACCAGAGGGTGGGGATGCGCAGCAGGCTTGCCGCCGGTGCCGTTCCGGCCGCGGCAGATTCCGCGGCTCCGCGCTCGGGCTCGCGCAGGGTGAATAAAGCCGGGATCAACGCGACCGCTGGCAGCGCCGCCAGCGCCAGCGCCGTACGCCATCCACTCGCCTGGGCCACCTGCCCGCTGATGCTGAAGCTCAGCGCCGTTCCTACCGGCACCCCGAGCATGAATAAGGCCATGGCGCGCGAGCGCCGTTCGGCGGGCACCAGGTCGCCGATCCAACTGGTAGCGGTGGGGGCGCATACGGCTTCACCCACCGCCACACCCAGCCGGGTGGCCATCAGCATGGCGTAGCTCGAAGCCAGGCCGCCCAGCGCAGTGAGCCCGGTCCACACCGCTACGCCGAGAGCCAGCAACTTCTTGCGGCTCCAGGTATCCGCTGCGCGGCCCAGCGGAAGACCCACGATGGCATAGAGCACGGTGAAAACCGTGAACAGCGCGCCGATCTGGGTATCCGAAAGCGAAAACTCGCGGCGGATCGGTTCGACCAGGGCGCCGAGAGCCTGCCGGTCATAAAAATTGAGGACATTGATCAGAAAGAGGACGGAAAGGGAGCGAGTGATGCCTTTGGAGTGCACGGAAGCCTCAATCTAGCACGACCTGGCGATGAAGTAGAATGGCCGAAGTCTGCGCGCAGCATGTCCGCGCCGGCTACGGGAGAGAGTCCACATGAACTGGCGCAGTTTCTTTCAGTGCCGCGTTGCTGGAGACTTCTGGCAGGACATCCTCTATGCGCTCCGGGCGATGCGCAAGAATCCCACATTTGCGGCCGCGGCGGCGCTCACTTTGTCTCTCGGCATCGGCGGCAACACCGCAATCTTTACGATGATTCGCTCCGTGTTGCTGAGGCCCCTGGACTATCCGGATCCCCACCGGCTGGTGTACTTTTCGGTGGACAGCCCGCGGCGGAATGCGCGCGACAGTTCCTTTACCCTGCTGCAATTCGAGGAGATGAAGGCGGCGGCGAGGTCCTTCGCCGGCCTGGGGGCGTATGGCCGGCCGGAGAACGTGATCCTTTCCGGAGACGGCGAGCCGGAGGCTTTGAAGGGGGCCCGGGTTTCAGCGAATTTCCTCGAAATTCTGGGCCTGCAACCCGCGGCTGGACGCAGCTTCCTGCCGGTGGAAGACCAGCGCGGCGGCCCGGCGGTAGCCATGATCAGCCACAGGCTCTGGAAGCGTCGATTCGGCGCCGATCCCGCCGTATCGGGGAGAACGGCTACGCTCGACTCCACGCTATACACGATCGTGGGAGTGCTTCCGGAAGGATTCGAATTCCCTTTCGCCGACGTGGATATCTGGCTGACGAGACCAGCCGAGTGGTCCTTGCTCCCGCCGCGCTACTGGGGCACCGCCACCTTGTTGACCGGCTTCGCCCGCATGTCGCCGCAGGCCACCCTACAGGAAGCCGGCTCGGAGCTGAACGTGCTGCACCACCGGTATATCCGCGCTCATCCCAGCGATTTGACGGACCTGAACTCCACGATGCGGGTTCTACTGCTGCGGGATCGTCTGGTGGCGGGAATACGCCCGATGCTCTGGACCTTATTCGGCGCGGTGGGGTTTGTGCTGCTGATCGCCTGCGCCAACGTCGCGAATCTGCTGCTGGCCCGGGCGACTGCCCGCTCGCGCGAGTTCGCTGTGCGTGTCGCGCTGGGTGCGGGGCGCGTCCGGCTGATCCGGCAACTGCTGGCTGAAAGCCTGGTGCTGGCGGCCGGCGGTGGGGTTTTCGGTGTGCTCCTGGCCCATTGGGGCGTGGCGGCGATGGGGCGTGCGAATCCGCTGCTCCTGCCGGCGGGCGTGAACGCGCTTTCGGTCCCCGGCGCCGGGAACATACGGGTGGACGCCACAATCCTGGGCTTCACGATGGCGCTTTCCCTTGCAACCGGGGTGCTGTTCGGCCTGCTTCCGGCGCTCCACGTGTCGCGGCCGGATCTCGCCGCAGTGCTGCGGGAAAACGGCGGCGGAGCCGTTGTGGCACGCGCACGCCGCGGTCTTTTTGGCATACATTCCCGCGGCGTGCTGGTGGCCGGTCAGGTGGCTTTCTCCCTGGTCCTGCTGATTGCGGCGGCGCTCCTGATCGAGAGTTTTGCGCGCCTTCGCGCCGTTGATCCGGGATTTGAACCTCGCAACCTCCTGTCCATGAAAATCGCGCTTCCCCCGGCGCGCTACGACACGGACCAGAAGAGGGCGGCGTTCTTCCGCGACCTTCTGCCGGCCGTGGAAGCATTGCCCGGCGTGCGCGGCGCGGCGGCGGCGATGTCGCTTCCCACGACCGCCTGGATTCGAACCAACATCATAGGAGTTGAGGGAAGGCCGGCGCTCGATCCCAGCGATCCCGCGTCGTACGCCGTTTGGCAAAGCATCACCCCCGGCTACTTCCGCACGCTGGGAATCCCCCTCAAACGGGGACGAGCCTTCACGGATCACGATAACGTGCCTGGAGCACCGCCGGTGATGATCGTCAACGAAAGCCTGGCGCGCCGCCTGTGGCCGGATTATGACAATGGCGCAAATCCCGTCGGTCGGCACATCCAGGACGCCTACGATAAGGCCGCCGGCTGGATGGAGGTGGTGGGCGTCGCCGCCGATATACACGAAGGCGGTCTTGCCTACCGGATGGTTCCGGAGTTCTATGTGCCCTCGGTCGTGCACCCTCCGCAAACCGCCTATCTGGTAGTGCGTACCGCCGGAGATCCGATCCGCTTCGCCGGTGCGATTCGCGGCCGGGTGCTCGGTGTGGATCGCAATCAGGCGGTCTCGGAAGTCAGGACGGTGGAGGCTATTCTGGACGCGACGCTAGGACAGCGGCGGGTGGCGATGGTTTTGCTCGGCCTGTTCGCAGGAATTGCGCTGCTTCTCGCGATGGTGGGAATTTACGGGGTGATCGCTTATTCCGCGGCACAGCGGACCCACGAGGTGGGCATCCGCCGCGCCCTGGGAGCGCAGCGATCGGACATTCTCCGGCTCATGCTTTGGCAGGGGCTGTGGTTTACCTGGATCGGTGTCGCGCTGGGCGTGGGCGCAGCCTTCGGACTCACGCGGCTTTTGAAGGGGCTGCTGTTCGGGGTGAGCGCCACCGACCCGATGACGTTCGCCGGCATCGCGCTCGTTTTCCTGGCCGTAGCCCTGGTGGCGACGTTCCTGCCGGCATGGCGGGCCGCGCGGATCGATCCGATGGAGGCTTTGCGGATCGGTCTCTGATCTCCGAGCGCTATTGTTCTTTTCCTTTATCGCGCTCGCGCCTGCGCTCCGCTTCGGCAAGCCATTGCTGGACAACTTCCAGGCGATCCAGGCGGTGCTCGTGTGCTTCTGCTGTTTTCCGCAGCGCTTCCGTGGCCGCCACCAGGTTTACGCTGGCGTCATGGAGCCGGCCGAGTGCCTGCCAAAACTCCATCTTTTCCATAAGCTTAGATTACCTCCGATCCGGCTTGGCGCCTGGACGTACGACTGTGGACCCGGAATTCGCCGTCGACAGGAGTGTCGACGCAGCACGCTGAAGCGTGCGCTACGGGGTACCGGCCATAGTAAAATTCTTCCGTGGCGAAGACGGCTCCCTCCACCACGAAGTTCTTTCGGGCCACGCTCGAGGCAGGCGGTCCACCCTTGCAGTGGGTGACTGTCCGTATTCCTTTCGATGTCCGCAAAACCTGGGGATCGGCAGGGCAGTTCCGGGTGAAGGGAGAGATCAACGGGTTTCCCTTTCGTACCTCGCTTTTTCCGCGGGGCGGCGGCGAGCACTTTCTCCTGGTCAATAAGAAAATGCAGGCCGGCGGCAAGGTCTCCGCGGGCCGAAGTGCCGATTTCCGCCTGGAACCTGACACCGAAGAGCGACAGCTCATCATGCCCGTTGAACTGGAGCGCGCTTTGGCGGAAGATCGAGCGCTCCGCCGCTGGTTCGACCGGCTGACTCCTTCCATGCGCAGCGAGATCACGCGGTGGGTGGCCGATGCGAAAGGCGTGGAGACGCGCAAGCGCCGGGCCAACCAGCTTGCCGAGCGGTTGATGGCTACCATGGAGGCGGAGCAGGACCTGCCTCCGATCCTCAGGATTGCGTTCGCACGCAATGCCCAGGCCTATCAGGGATGGAAACTCATGTCGGCCTCGCGCCGGCGTATGCACCTGCTCGGCGTCTTCTATTACCGCACTCCGGAAGGCCAGGCCCGGCGCGTGGAGAAGGTCATCGAGGATGCCTACGCCCTGGCTGAGCGGAAAGCGAAGACCGCCGGGTGAACGTTCCCTAGCGGCCTGAGGCTTCGACGAATTCCGGCGCGATGGCCTCTTTGGCCGTGCGCTGGAAGTTCGCCCAATCGCAGGGATAACCTTCCGCCGCCGTGCTGCACGCAGGCAAAAAAATATCCGCAATCACCGGAGGATTGGCGCGCGAGAGCGGCGCTGCTTCATGCATCTGCTGAAGCGACTGGGCGATGAACTGCACCCGCACCGAATACCGGCCCGTGGTGGAGGAATGCCAGAGCGAAAAGATCAGCGCGCCCCCCGGGGGAGCATCGTCCGGCTGGTAGCCCGGCAACACCCAGGACATCCCCAGCAGCGACGAAAGGTTCGAAATGTTCGTGTCGTGGCCCGAGATAACCAGCAACGTCGTCTCCGGCGTTCCGATCGACCCCTGGACCGGCTTGCCGCCGGCAGCCTGCTCCAGAGACCGCACCACGTGGCTGAGCAGATTCGATCCTCGCGCCCGGGCGAGGTAAGGAGTCCGGCGCATCAGTTCCGCATATGTGGTGTGGAGGATCATCACCTGCTGAAGTCCGGCCGGGCTTAGCCCCCCCCATGCGAATGTCTCCCCGCTCATCCCGTTGGTGTATTCGAGCAGAAGGTTTTCCGTCAGTGTGGAAGCGAGACGCAAGGGACCACTCATCGCAGCGCCCTCGTCTCCTGCCGAGAGTTCCACGGGTTCATCCATGATCGAGCGCGCCGCCTTGCCGCTGCCGTTCAGCACGCCCGTGAGCAGATCGAAGGCCGGGCGGTAGGCGCCGGTCAGCGCATCCGGTTGCGGCCCCAGCCTCCCGGCCACAGCGGCCACCGCGAGTTTCGAATCGGGTTTTGCAACACCCACGGCGATCGGATTGAAGAGCGGATCCTCTTCCCCTTCTCCCTTGGAATGAACCTCCACGGGACAACCGGGAAAGAGTCCCTCGGCGAGCGCCCGGCCGGTCTCCATCGTCCGCTGGTCGGTATCGGCCCAAAGATAGGAAAGGCCTGCGTCTTTGCAGCCGGCCTTTCCGAGCAGGCCCTGCGACGAAAAATAGTCGCGATAAAACCGGCCCATGATTTTCATCAAGGTCCGGCCGTGTGGCGTAAGATTCCCCGGCGGCACTCCCCAACTCGGCCAGGGCTTCGCGGAGTACCGGTTCAGCCGGTCAGGAGTCCACGTCGGCGAGCGGACCCCATGGCGAGTGACCACGACTACATACCTCAGGTCCCAGGCCGGCGGAGCGTAGCCTACCGCTCCCACACAAAGCAGTGCCGCCAGACTAAGCCGTCTCAACATGGCATCTCCCCATGTGTTCTCCGCGACCGGAATACTACTGTGTTACAAACTGGCACCTAAGATGCGAAGCCTTGTGCGCCGGTTAAAACCGGCGCACGGGCTGAAGCCCACCCCACTTTGTAACACAGTAGTCGGAAGGGAGCGGACTTCACGGTCAGAGCACTAAAAATCCAGTTTCACTCCACAGATCGCCCAAATTTTGTACCGCTCTTCCTGAATGAAATGGTTGGTATCCCCAATATACACGCGATACGGCTCATTCTTCAGATTCAGCATGTCGATGAACACTCGCACGTGCCTGGTGATCTTCTGGCTGGCGGAGAAGTCCACCTCCAGCCGGTTGTCGAGCCAGTTATCATCGGCCGGTGTCTCTCCGATCGCGAGTATGTAATGCCCCTGGTAGTTGAACGAAATACGCGCCGAGAATCCGTGCGTCTCATAAGACAGCGATGCGTTGCCCATATTCTCCGCCTGTCCCGGCAGAATGAAATTGCTGCGCCCCGGTATTTTCGCTTCAGAATGAACGTGGGTATAGTTCGCGTAGGTCGTGAACCCCCAAAACGGACGAGGCAGGAAGTTCAACTGGCGGACCAGCGTGAGTTCCACCCCGTACAGATTCGCCGTATCGCCGTTGACCGGCTGCGTCACCCGATACTGGTCCGCGCCGATCTCCTGTTGGAGCGTAGTCGTATAGATATAGTGATTCAGATTTTTGTAGAAGAACCCCGCCGAAGCAATGCCGATATTCTGGAAATAGTGCTCCAGTGACACATCCACATTATTGGATGTGGTGACTTTCAAATCCGCATTGCCGCGCGAGATGGTGAGCGCGGTCGGGTCCTGAAGAACGAACGGAGCGAGATCGCTGTAATTGGGCCGGGCCAGCGTGCGGCTGAAGGAAATTCTCAGCGGAGTATCCTTGAAAAGCTGATGGCGCAGATGAATTCCCGGCATGACATTCAGATAGTCGCTGCTGCCTGGTATGACGGTCCGCGACTGCACGGCGCCCGACGGCGACAGAACGTATTGCGGGGCGCTATAGGTGGTGTGGGTTGCCTCGAAGCGGATGCCTGGAAGCAGCGTCGTCCGCTCGCCAAGAAAGAACTCGTCCATGACGTATCCGCCGGTCACGCGTTCCCTGGCGCGATAGCTTCCGGAATCTCCGGTCGGCGAGACGACCGTATTCAAAGTGCCTCCGCGGCTCAGCGTCAACATCTTGACCGCATCCGGAAAGGCCGTCCCGAATTCTGTATACTTACCGCCGAGATAGTTGTCCGCCGGCTTGTAATTCGGGTCAATGTTATCCGGCAGGGGTATCGTGGTACCACGCGGCGGTGTCTGGGAGATGCTATCGACGTCGCGCGTGCGGTTCTCATCCCGGATCTTCAGGCCAAACTTCAACAGCCCGCCGGTTTTGCTGCTGAAGCGGGTGGGAGCGGCGAAGTCAAAGCTGCCCGAGATATTTCTCTCCGCGCCGTGATCGTCTTGAATGGCATTTTGAATGAAGTTGAAGTTATCCAGATTTTGATTCTGCGGGTTGAGCTGGAGATTGTTCGGGTCCAGGGGCGTGGTCGTATCGGGCGCAAAGGTGACGCCGGTCTGGCGGAAGGTGGATTCCAGGCGGTAGGGCGTGTTCAGGATTGCACGCGAAAACGAGGCTCTCCAGTTCAGCAACCATGAGGACGGCAGGGTGTGAGTGCCGCCGGTGCTCACGGCGAACTGCGTCGAATCATGATACCGGTTGCGCAGAAGCCGTTCCAGGCGGCCGTTATTGGCCAGATCGCGGAATCGATGGCGCAGTTCGGAGTCTTCGTATTCCGTGCGCAGTCCCCGAATGAACACCTCCGATCCTGGCTTCAGCTTGTAGTCTACATCCCAGGTGCCGCCTGACCTGGTCCTGGTTAGCACATAGTCGCGCAAGTCCAGAGCCGTGAGTGAGGTTGCCGACCAGGTCGGCTCCTGGTCCTGCGATCCGCGATTGTTCTGATAGAAGTTGCCGGATACGATGAATCCGAGCTTCTGATCGAAAAGACGCTGGCCGTAAGTGCCGTTGTAGTCCTTAATATCGTCCTTGACCAGCGTATTGAAGCCGGAGCCCAACGTGAGCGAAATGTGGCGGGAAGCCGGGGCGCGCTTGGTAATCAAGTTGACGCGGCCGCCGATCGAATCGGCTTCCAGGTCGGGCGTCAGCACCTTGGTGATCTCGATCGCTCCCATGAGGTCCGCCGGAATGGTGTCCAGTGGAATCTGCCGGCTGGTATTTTCCGTCGTTCCGATGCGTTCCCCATTGATGGTGGTGGCGCTCAGACGAGGCTCTGTGCCGCGAATCAGGACGTACCGGCCCTCGCCCTGATCGCGCTGGACCACGATGCCGGGGATGCGCTGCGTCGCCTCGGCCGCGTTCGGATCAGGAAAGCTGCCGATCTGGTCGGACGCCACCAGGTTGATCAGGTTGATCGAATTCTTCTGATCATTGAGCGCCCGCGCCTGACCCACTAATTCCGGATCAGACGCCACCGTTACCGATGTCACGACCTGGGCCACGGATAAGCTAAAATCCTGGGAAACCGTCGCGCCGCCGGTTACGGTAATTTCCTTCGTCGAGGACACCATCCCCAGGTATGATACGGTTACTTTCACCGTGCCCGCCGGCACGCCCAACAGGAGGTAGCGTCCGGACGCATCGGTCGCCGTCGCCTTCGGTTGTCCCGCAACTGTGACCTGAGCGCCCACTAGTGCGCTCTGGCCCGTGGAATCGGTCACTACCCCAGAAATGTTACCCGACTGAGCCTTTAAATTTTGAATAATCGCCGTGCCAAAGCACAGGCAGAGAAGTAGCCGTAGGGCGCATCGTTGGATATACATGAACTATCCTTATGTCAGGAATAAATGTCTAGGTGATGACAAACTGGTGAAAGTTACTTCGTTTGGAAGCGGCCCGGCGGAATCGACTTACCGCAAAATCAACGGCTCACCGTGCGTCTTTTAGCGTGGCAGTATTGTCCTGAGCCGGCCGCGTCAGTTTGTTTCGGCTGAAAGTTCAACGGGCAGGGCACGCCACTCTTCGGCGAGCGCCACTGGCAGGCCCGCGCTGATGAGTTGGCGTCCCGTAAAAACTCCGATCGACGATCCTTCGCTCGAGACGCGGTATCGCGTCTCGGGATCCAGCGCGCGCAAGCGCAGGGTCTCGCGCGCGGCGCCGCGAGCCAGCCGGTACGCCATCACTACGGCGCGCCGGCGGTCCGGTGAGACGTATTCCAGGGCCATCCACCCCGCCGGATTGTTGTGTGGGGGAGGCGGAGTCAGATGATAGACATCCGCATTCTGGATCACGCCGCGCAGACGCTTATAGAGCGCTACGTTGGCGGCGGCTCTCTCCACCTGGGCCGGGGTCCAGTCGAAGACTCGGCTGGAGATCCCGAACTGGCCGTTCATGGGCACCCGGAGCATGAAGTCCCACCACCCAGGCGGGCTGTTGGGGTTCGTCGTTCCGTCTTCTTTATCCCCGACCATCCAGTGGTTGCAGACCTCCGGCAGGAACTCCACGGTGCAGCCGTAGGCCAGTTGCAGCGAGGGCCGCGGCAGCACCATGTCCGAAAGCCAGGTGGTGTCCGTGTGCTGCAACAGGGCTGAATCGAAGCGCAGGCCGCCGCTGGAACAGTTTTCGATTACCAGCGCCGGATAAGCGTCGCGAATCTCGTCGAGAAAGCGGTAGTAGGCCGTGAGATGGCGGTGCAGGACTTCGCCGGAGCGTTCCGGACCTGGCGGATCAAACTCCTCGCCGATTCCGATGTTGTAGTCGATCTTGATCCAGTCGAGCCGGTAGGCACGCATCAGCCGGTCGATGGTGGAGCGGGCCCAGGCGTGGACGGCCGGCTTGCTGAAGTCAAGATGCCGCCGGACGTCCCGTGTGATGGGGCCGCCGCGATAGGCCAGAAACCAGTCGGGGTGCTCCTGAACGAGGCGGGAATCCACTCCGGCGTTCTCGATCTCCACCCAGATTCCGAACTTCATCCCCAGGCCGTGAACGAATTGCGCGAGCTCTTCGATGCCGTTAGGGAAAGCCACGGGGTCGGCGATGTAGTCGCCCAGTTCTCTACTCCAGTTCTTGCGGTTGTACCATCCGGAATCCAGGACGAAGACTTCGGCGCCCAGCCGCGCGGCGATTTGCGCGCATTGCTTCATTTCCGCGACCGTCATCTTGCCGGGAAACGGATACCACGAGTTGAACTGCACCAGCAGGGGCCGGTTAGCCGTCCGGTGAGGCGAAACATATTGCCGCTGGTAGCGGTGGAGCTGATTCGCCGCGTCATCCAGGTCGCCTCGGGAAGCGGTAAATGCGGCTTGCGGCAGATTGAACGATTGCCCCGGCTTTAGCGCCAGCGGACCGCCGAAATCGAAACGGATGCCGAGCTTCACCCGGAGTTCACTTTCCTCCGCCGGCATACTCGATCTGCCAGGCCGGCGCTCGAAGCTCATCTGCCAGTTCCCGGACCATGCCAGTTGGGCGAGATAGCGTACGCCCGAGCCTGTGTTGTGCAGCGCGAACCAGGGCGAGTACATGCTGGTGGAACGTCCGCTGTCGGACGTGAAGGAGCGCAGGCCTGGCCCGAGCATCTCCGTGGCCACCTGTCGCTCCTGACCCCAACCGCCCCAGAGATAGGTCAGCTCATAGGGACCGGAAGGCAGATGCCAGTCCAGCGAAGGCACGGCTTCCACCCGCAGCACCTGGGTGCCTTTGTTCACGAACCCGATCTGCCGGGTGATCGCGCCCGTGTCGCCCCAGGCCGTATAGCGGGATTCAAGCATCATCCCGGTCGAACGGTGCCGGAACTCCAGACGCAACTCTTCCACGCCGGGCGACGGCCGGACGATCCGGCTGGAGACGAACGTAAGATCACCGGCATCGAGCGGCTGGCCTTCGATCAAACCGGAGATCTCCAGAGGCGCCGGACTCCCTGCCGGCTGAGAAGCAATCTTCCAGACGGGGCCGCCGGTGGGACCAAAGTATTCCAGAACAACGCCGAGGTCCCGCCGGGCAATGCGGCATTCGACCGAACCGGACTGAATCGTCCAGCTCCGGCCGCTGGATTCCTCCCGGATTGCGGCTGGCGAAGAGATGAGGACGAACGTGAAGCACGCCAACACGCCGGGAAAAGCTCGCGACGCAGGCACAAAAAAACCTTTCTCTCCCGCTACGATAGCGCTTCGCCCGGATTTTAGACACGAAGTGACGCAGATGTCAAGGTGTGATTATCTGATTGGATTTCGTCTGAAATTTGCCCAAAATGCAATGCGATTCTTAGCGCAAGAGGTCGGCGCTATCTTGGTATCAAAATTTGATATCATTTCATGTGTGGGCAAACACCAGCGCGTGTTGGAGGCGATCTTCGAAAAGCGAGCCAACATTGCTTGGGCAGACGTGGAATCCATGCTGTTGCCCTACGGTGCGGAAATTTCGGAAGGCCGCGGCTCACGCGTGCGCATTGCTCTCAATGGTGCCCGCGCTGTGTTTCATCGACCCCATCCTAAGAAAGAGACGGATCGGGGTGCAGTGGCCTCCTTACAGAGATTCCTTGCTGAGGCTGGCATCAGAATGGAGAAGTAGTCATGACTTATAAGGGATATCAGGCAAAGGTAGAGATGGACGAAGAGGCCGGTGTCTTCCATGGAGAAGTGATTAACACCCGGGACGTAATTACCTTCCAAGGGTCATCGGTGGAAGAACTGAAACAGGCCTTCCATGACTCTGTCGACGACTACCTGGATTTCTGTGTGTCTCGGGGCGAGGATCCAGAGAAACCATTCTCGGGGAAATTTCTGGTGCGAGTACCACCGGAACTTCACCGCGAGATCATGACCGAAGCCCGGCGCCAGGGCAAAAGCCTGAACGCGTATGTCCTGGAGAAGTTGCAGCTCAAGCCAAAATCAGCGGCTTGATTTTTGGTAAATTCGCTCCTTATTTATTTATTCTTCGCGCAGAGTTTGGGCCGGGTGAATGTGTACGATGCGCAGGCTGGGCAGCAGCACCGCTACGGCGCCGGCCAGCAGCAGGGTGCCGCAGGCGCCGGCGAAGGCTACCGGATCGTTGGGGGCGATCCCCCAGATCAGCATCTTCAGCACGCGCGCCGAGGCCAGCGCAGCGGCGGAGCCCAGCAACAGGCCGGCCAGCACCAGGGTGAGGCCCGCGCGGGAGACGGCGCCGATGGCCTGCGAGCGGGTCGCGCCTAGAGCCATGCGGATCCCCAACTCGCGTGTGCGCTCCATGACGGACTGCGCGATGAGGCCATAAATCCCGGTCGCCGCCAGCAGCAGTGCCAGGCCGGCGAGTGCCGCCATCAGCAGCGCGTTCATCCGCTGGCGGGCGAAGGCCTCCTCGCGAATTTCGTCCATGGTTTCGAAGGCTGCAAAGGGAAGCAGAGGGTTGACCGATCTCACCGCGCCGGCGAGACTGGCGCCGAGATTGCGAACCGGACCCGCCGTGCGGATCACCCACACGGGCGAGAACCAGGTGTGCACCATTTGCATCGCTCCGTCCCCGACCTGAGTGGCGGGAACATAGATAGCGGGAACCGCGCCCACCGGTCCGAACTGCCCCCACCCGGCTGACTGCTGCACATCGGCGACCACGCCAACCACTTCGCAGACCGTGTCCATCCGGATGTGGCTGCCTACCGGCTCCTGCTCCGGAAAGTATTTTCGAACAAACGCCTGGTTCACCAGGGCGACCGGCTGGCTTTGGGCGGTGTCCGCGGCCGTCAAGGTTCTGCCGCGAAGTAACTCGATCCGCAGCGCTTCCAGATATCCCGGCGTCACGTAGGTGACATTGCTAATCAGCATCTCGCCGCTCACGTGCGGCCCGTCCAGGCGAAAGAAAGGGCTATTCAGCGCCCGCCGATAGGGCGGTGTCAATCCGACGCCGGCGAATTGGACGCCGGGAATCCGCCGGATCTGCTCCAGGGAGGCGTCGAACAGCCGGTTGACTTTGGCCGAGGTCGCGTAGCGTGCGTCCTGCAGCGAGAGGCTTGCGATCCTGACGTTGTGGCCATCGAAGCCCGGATCGAGCCCGGTGAGGTGCGAGAAGGTGCGGATCAGCAGGCCCGCGGCGACCAGCAGCACGGCCGCGAGTCCGACTTCGGCGACCACCAGCGCACGCCGCGGCCAACTCTGATTCCGGCCGGAACCGCCATGGCTTCCACCCTGAGCTAACGATGAACGGATGTCGACGCGAGTGGTTGCCAGGGCGGGATAGAGGCCGAACAGCAGGCCCGTCAGAATGGTGGCAGCCGCGGTGGCGGCGAGGACTCGCGCGTCCAGGCCGATGGCCGCTTCACTGATTCCCAGGGGCTTCAAGGCAAATGTCTTCAATCCCTGCAGGGCCAGATAGCCGACCGTGCAGCCTGCCAAGCCTCCTCCGCAGGCAAGCAGCAGGCTTTCCACAAGCAGTTGCCGGACCACGGTCCAGCGCCCGCTGCCCAATGCGATTCGGGTAGCGATCTCCCGCTGGCGGGCCGCCGAGCGGGCGAGCAGCAGGCTGGCCAGATTCACACATCCGGCCAGCAGCGTCAGGCCCACAGCGGCCCAAAGGATCAGCAGGGGCGTGCGGATCTCGGCGGCTTGGCCCGTTTTGAGGGGCAGCAGGTGAAACTGCGCCGTTCTGCCCGGACGAAGGCGCCAGTCTTCCGCGGCGCTCTGGCTGAGGCTGGCGAGTTCGGCGTTGGCCTGGTCCCAACTGATACCCGGCCGGATTCGCGCGATCAGGTGGTAGTTCGTACCGCCGCCCTCCCCGTTAACCGTCGGGCGCAGTGGCGTCCATACATCGGTCGAGACATTGGTGCGGAAGCCTTCCGGCATCACGCCGATTACGGTATAGGGCTCGCCCCGAAGCGTAATTTTCCGGCCCACTACTTTCGGATCGGCGCCCAGAACGTTCTGCCACAGGGCGTGGCTCAGGATCGCGAGTGCCGGTCCGCCGGGCCGGTCTTCCGCTGCGGTGAATTCGCGTCCGATCCACGGATGCACTCCAAGCACGCGGAAAAAGCCGGCCGAGACGCGTTGCTGCCGCACATAACGGGCGTTATTCCCGGAAACGAAGTTGACGCCGTTTCCGCCGCCGGAGTGCACCGCCGCCTCCAGGCTGCGGGCATGCTCGCGCACGATCTCGCAGTTGCGGCCGTCCTGCGCCATCTGCTCGTATTCGCCTCCGGCGCCGCGGTGCAGCACGATCACGGTGGCGAGCCGGTCCGGCTGCGGGTAGGGCAGAGGACGGAACAGCACCGCATCCACGACGCTGAACAGAGCCGTGTTCGCGCCGATGCAGAGCGCCAGGGTGGCGATTGCCGTGAACGTGAAGGTCGGGCTTTTGCGCAGAAGGCGCAGCGCATAACGCACGTCGCGCGCGATCTCATCGGGCCAGCGCAAGCCGCGGGCATCGCGGCAGCCATCCTTTGCCGATTGCACGGGGCCGAACTCCCGGTGCGCCCGCTGTTGGGCCAGTTCGCGCGGCAAACCCCGGGCGACCAGATCTTCGGTGTAGTTTCGCAGGTGCGCGAGAAGCTCTTCCTCCATCTCGCGCTCAAAACGCTGGCGTCCCAACGCGGCGCTTGCCAGGGAGCGAAGGCGGCTCCACATGATTCAAACCTCTTCAGGACGCGCGCTCAGGACATTGCCGATTGCTTCGGCCACGCGCGACCACTCGGCCGTCTCGGCCTGCAATTGCTTGCGGCCGGCCGCGGTCAGCTCGTAATATTTGGCCTTGCGATTGTTCTCACTTTGGCCCCATTCGGAACGGATCCAGCCGCGATGTTCCAGGCGGTACAGCGCCGGGTAGAGCGAGCCCTGGGGGACCTGCAACGCATCTTTGGAGATCTGCTGGATGCGCAGCAGCACGCCATAGCCATGTAGAGGGCCAAGGGAGACGGCCTTCAGAATCAGCATGTCCAGGGTGCCTTGCAGCAGATCGACGGATTTGGAGGGTGTGGGCATGAGCTTTCCTAGAATAGCTAGGAATATCTTACGCCCACTTTCCTAGAATGACAAGAGGTATGGCGCGGGGAGGTTTCCTGTGAGTTAGAGCTTGGCTTCGTTGGCGCCCGATCCGCCGGCCTTGCGCACGGTTACCGAACCTCGCTCGGTGACCAGGAGGATCGCGGCTCCCTGTCCTACCTTGCCCTTCAGGGTGGCTGCCCGGCCGTCGGTTTCCTTGTTCAAAGCCGGTCCGAAATCGTTCATCGCTTCGCCGCGCTCGGCAGTGGCCTCCAGTTGGAAGGTGGCCTTGTCCGGCAATGCCAGTTCAATGCGGCCGGCCCGCGAACGCGCGGTAATCTTGGGCAGGGGCAGGCGGCTTGGCTGGAGATCGATGTCGCCGCGTTCGGTTTCCAGTTCGAGCGATTCGGTGAAGTCTTCGATCTTGACGTCCCGGGACTTGGTCACCAGGCGGACTGGCCCCACCAGGTTGCGGGCCGTGAAATCGCTCAGGTCCATGCTGATCTCACCCGGCAGGCGCTCCACGCGCAAGTCGGTATTTTGCGACTCGAAGTGCAGGGGCTTGGCCAGGTTCTTGAATTCCAGGTTGCCGCTGTACGAGCCGTTCAGGGTGACCTGTCCGGCGACGTTTTCCAGGTCCACGTCGGTGCCGCGTCCCTGCACCTCCACGCTACCTTTTACGTCGATGACGCGGATCAGGTCGCTGCGGCGCAGGTCCACGCGCACCGTGCCGCCGATCCGGTTGACCCGCACATCGGCCCGGTCGCTGGATAACTCCACACTTTGGTCGACATCGGAAACATCGAGGTCGCCGGAGTTGCCGCTGGCCGTAACGCCGACGCCTCGCGGCACGGTGATCTCCAGGTCCGAGGAGACGCGCTGGTTGCGGCTGACCCTTTCCTGGTTGGTGCGCACCAGGATCTGATCGCCCTGCTCGACGAATTCGAGGGGGGTCTCCTGGTTGGCCTGGTCGGCATCGCTCCGGTTGAAGGCCCGGATGCTCTTGTGCCCGGTCACGCGGATATCCTGTCCCTCGGTGCCGGTAATGCGCAGGTTGCCGCGGGAATTCTCAAACACGATGCGTTTGACCGCTCCGATTGTTTTCTGCCCGGAGACCGGGTAGTCGTACTGCTCACCGAACATCTCCAGGCTATGGACCTGGAATCGGAAGCCGTGGCGATGGGCCGCGAACATGCCCGAGCCGACCAGGCAGATGAGGATGGCCAGCACCACCTCGCCGCCGGAGAAGCTGGCCGACTGCGGTTCCGAGCGCGCCGCGGCGACCAGCACTTCTGCCAGCCGCAGCAGGCCCCAGGCGATCAGCAGGAACGGCCAGTACACCGAGAACAGTTCCAGCAGTGGGATCTGCGGACGCAGGTTGTACAGCAGGAAAAAGCCTCCGACCAGAATCAGCAGGATCGGAGCGGCCAGCGAGCGACGTCTCATATCCCACCTCCTTGGCGCGTGCCTCTACCCAGCAGACTCAATAGCCCGAAGACGATCAGCAGCACGGGCCAGGTTTGATGAAAGCTGAACCTCGTGAAATGATCGATGGCGAACAGCGTTCCGACCGTGATCATGGTTACCGGACCGCGGACCGCCCGTGCCAGGGAGAAGTCATTGCCGTTCATGGCCTACCTCGCACCGCCCTCGTGAGACGTCACCCGGCCGTA
>CAZMRK010000865.1:0-3379 GCA_964568355.1 uncultured Solibacteraceae bacterium
GCGCTCACCGGCTTGCACGCCCTCTTCTACGACCCAGGAATTGCCGGACCGGTCGCCCAGGCGGACCTTGCGGATCGTCACCTTGTTGTCGTCTCCTACCGTGGCTACCTGGAAGGTTCCCTGCAATTCACTGACGGCCCGCTGCGGCACCAGCACGGCGTTCTTATGAAAGTTCACCATGGCGCGCACCCGGCAGTACTGGCCCGGCCGCAGGATATTGCCGGGATTGGGAAAAAGTGCCGCGATGCGTAGCGCGCCGGTGCCGATATCCACCTGCCGGTCCGCCATGAAGAAAGTGCCTTTCTGCCCGTAGACCGATCCATCGGCGAGAATCAGCTCCAGCCCGTGCGCGGACCGCCGGGGCTCTCCCACCTGGTAATCGCGGTAGCGCGCCAGGTATTCCTGTTCGCTCACCGTGAAGTAAGCCTTGATGGGATCCACCGTGGAGACGGTGGTGAGCACGCCGCCCGAGGGCGAGACCAGATCGCCCACCTGCACTTTGGCCAATCCGGCGATCCCGTCCACCGGGGAAGTGATGCGCGTAAATCCCAGCTTCACCTCGGCGTCGTAGACCGCCGCCTTCGCGGCTGCGATGCCGGCCCGCGCCGCTTCGATCCCCGCCTGCGCCGCCTCGACGCCCGCCTGGGCCTCCAGCCGGCTCTGGTTGGCATTGTCCATCTCTTCCTGGCTGATGGCCCGAGTCTTAACCAGAGGGGTGTAGCGCTTGACGTCGAGCTCGGCCTTGCCCAGCCGGGCCCTGCTCTGCGCCAGGTTGGCGATTGCCTGCTGCAGATTCCCGTTGGCCTGCGCCAGGTTTCCCTGCGCCTGGTTCAAAACGGCCTGAAACGGCCGCGGGTCGATTTCAAATAGCAGTTGCCCCTTTCGGACAAAGGCGCCCTCGCGATAGTCCTGCTTCAGCAGATATCCGGTAACCTGGCCGCGGATCTCCGCATTCACCCTTCCATCGAGCGTCCCGATCCACTCTTGAAACACAGGGACATCCCGTAGTTCCACCGGAACCACCTGTACTTCGGGCGGAGGGGCGGCACGGGCAGTCTCCTGCTGGCGGCAGCCGGCCGCGAAGATCGTAAGGAGGAAAACCGCGAGGAAGGCGAGTAAATTCGGCGCGGTATGTGGACTCGGTGGCTGCATAAGCTCCCGCGAAATACCGTAATCAGACTTCCATGCCTTATTATACGTTTCTCGGATGGAACCGCACAAATCGCGCCCGGTCTTCGGCCTGTCACGTCGAGGTCGATGATTCGAGCCCTGTCGTCCCCGAAATTCGTTTCAATCACTTCCAGGCAATTTGAGATGAGGGTTTCGGCAACCCTAACACCCCTCCGGCCGTCGCGCCCGAACCATCAATACTCGCTCAACCGTAACAACGCTGGCGTGGCCGCTCCAGTCCTGTGGCGTTTCTATTGTGCGAAGTACCAGCGGTGTGATGTTCTCGGGAATGGCCGGATGGATGCGGAAAAGGATTACGCCGCTGCTATCGAGCGGTTGACGGCGTTGGATCGCAATCTGCCAGAAGTCCTTGTCGAGCGTCAGTAGCACCCGGCGCTGCGACTCCGCGATTTCCAGGAGCGCAGAATCCGCGGTACCGGGGAGGTCTGTCCGTGCCCATATGACATCGTGACCGGCTTGCGTCAACGCTACGATGGTCTGCAGGGGGAAGTTTTCGTCCGCGAGCAGTCGCATCAGACCGGGAGCGGGTACGCCTTGTACTCGTGAGCGAGGTGGCTGGCGTACGCCAGGCACGCGAGAATGTCCTCGTGCGTCAAGCCGGGATAATTGACAAGGACATCGGCTTCCGACTGACCGGCCGCTAGCAGGTCCAGGATGAACTCCACAGCAAGGCGAGTGCTGCGGACTACTGGCTTGCCCGCCAGGATCTCGGGATCGATCACGATGCGTTCAGGCCACGACATATCCTTCATGATACTTCAAAGCATGTCCCTTTCAAATTATTGAAAACATAGGCTAATCACTTGGCAGGAAAGAGCCGCAGGTCAAGCCTGCGTGCCTACAGTCCTGTGTGGTTATAGTAAAGGACATGCAACCACGCGCCTGGGAGGATCTCATCGCAGCCGAGGTGGCGGGGCGCTATGTCCTGCGCGCCGTTCTCGCCGCGGGGCGTTATCAGGCAGAATTTCTGGCGGTTACGGCCGGTCCGGAGGCCGCCGAGCGGTCCTTGACCCTGGTGGAACCGGCGCCCGGGGCTGTGGAGCAGGAACGGGAACAGATGGCGGCTGCGCGCCGCTTGCAGCATCCCAATCTGTTGAGCATTCTCGACTGCGGCCGCTGTACGGTGCGCCAGATGGAATTCCTCTACGTGGTGACCGAGCGCGCCGGCCGGACCCTGGCGCAAACCGTCGCGGCCGCGCCACTCCCGGAGGCCGAGGCGCGCTCTCTGCTTGAAAACCTTCTGGACGGCCTCGCCTATGTGCATTCCCAGGGGCTGGTTTATCGTGCCCTGGAAGCGGAGACGGTGGTCCGTTCGGGCGGCGGTTGGCGGCTCGGCGACCTGGGAGAACTCCACCAGCCCGGCCAGTTCGATGCAGCCACCGCTGTGAACCCGGCCCGGCCGCGCAGCACCCCTCCAGAGGCCGCCGCCGGATGGATTCGTCCCTCCGGCGACCTTTGGGCGTTGGGGGCGCTGCTCCAGGATGTTCTGGCCAGCCGCACTTCCATCCCAGCACCGTTTGAGGCGGTAATCCGCGGCTGCCGGGAGCGTGACCCCGAGAAGCGAATGACCATCGCCCAAATCCGGGACCTGCTGTCGCCGCCGCCGGCCCCCCAGGCGCCGGAACGCGCGCTGGTGCCGCTATCCTTTCGCCGCCGCAACATCGCAGTGGCCGGGGCAATCGCGGTAGCCACGAGCCTCGTCTTACTGGTTTTGGTGTCGCGTCCCCACCGTAGTGCACCGCCGCCCCCGCCGCCGGTGCGGAAGGTCTCGAAACTCCCGGTGATCACTCCGCCGGTAGCCAATCGTCCCAGCCCGTTCCCGACGCGCTCGCCAGCAGGCACCCCCGCTACGGTGCCATCCAGGCCTATCGCCGCACCGCCCAGCACCGAACCGCGTGTGGCAGCAGGCGGACCAGCCCCGGCCGACCCTGAATCCGGCGATACGCCCGACGGGCAGCACTGGGAGATCGGACAGGCCGACTACCTCTCCGATGCGATGGAAGGCCGCCCCACCGCCAGCGGGGAGCCCTTCAGCAGCCAGTCGCTGAGCGCCGCGCATCGCCGCCTGCCGCTCGGCACCCGTTTGCGGGTGACGAACCTGGCCAATCAGCGCAGCGTGGTCGTCCGGGTGAACGATCGCGGCGGCTTCCGGCGCGGCTTCGTCGTCAGCGTGACGCGCAGCGTGGCG
>CAZMRK010000866.1:0-19937 GCA_964568355.1 uncultured Solibacteraceae bacterium
CCATTGAGCGACGAGCCGGTAAGGTCGGCAGCAGAGAGATCCGCGCGGGTTGCATCCACTCCTTCGAGGACGGTATCACGCAAGACGGCGCCAGCCGCCGTCAAGCCTTTCAAGCAGGCCTGCGAGAGATTCGCGCCGGTCAAGTCCGCGCCCGTCAAGTCGGCCTCGCTCAGGTCGGCATCGCTCAGGTCCGCGCCAATGAGGCGGCATCCCGCGAGGTTCGCCCCGCGCAGCGAGGCTGCCGTGAAGCGGGCGGCAGTCCAGTCCCGGCCTCGCAGATCGGCACCATCCAACGAGCGCTCGGATTGGTCGCGGGGATCGGTGATGTCTGGAGAGCTCATTCCTCTACTCCGCGTTCGACCGCGCGAACTCGAGAGCGCTGCGGCGAAAGGCGCTGGAACGCTCCGGCGGGATTGTGTTCTCGGGTGGCGCGGCTTTGAGCTTGCTCAAACTATCCAGTGAGTGCTTCAGGGGCCAGATCTTGTCTCCGCCGGCTTTCCCAATGAGATCCAACTGCGCGCTCCACCACGTGGCGTAGTCCTTCCATATGGCTGTCGCATAGTTCTCAAATGCTCGCCACGGACCCAGCGCGATCGCATCGGGGGGAAGCGCGGGATCCCGGGCTTCGAGCAAGCGGGAGATTTCCTTTTCCGCCCGGCGAATCATCGAGCGGGAAGGGCGCAATGCCAGCAATCTTCCCATGAGATGCAGGATATCCTCGTCGGCTTGCGGCTGATCGCGCTTCCATGCGTTCCGCAGGATGGCATCAATGGCAGGCACACATAGCCGATCCCAAGCCGCCTCCACCGCGTCAAGGGAAGGAGGCTCTTCTTTGATCACCGTTTCCAGCGCCGTCACGACCTGGGGCCGGCGTTTTGGATCCTTGAGCTGCTCGAATTGAATTTGAAAGACGGTGTCTGCAACGGCCGAATTCCAGGCAGGAAGCAAAGCAGCCAATGCATAGGAACGCACCGGCCATTTCACTTTCCGGATCCAGGGAGTGATGAAATGTACAGTCTCCTCCGGATTGTCGCGGGTCATTGCCTGAAGGGCGAATGTGGCGCCAGTGCGCACACCTTCGTCGGGATCGAGCAGGAGGGACTGAACGGTGGCCAGATCGGCTCGTGTGACGGTGTGGTCCGCACGGCCGTACCGCAGCCACCTCGTAGCTTCCTGTCGCCCCGCGGCCTTCGGATCCCGGGCGGCCATGTGTCCCATTTCGGCAAGCCATCCCGGAGTTCCGCGCGATGCAAGATGGCGATAGGTCTCCGGCCGGACATCGAGGTTTGCGCCCCGAGCTTCGATCAAAGTATGCAACACTTCATCCTGACTGAGGCCTTCCTCTTTTTGGAGGGCGTCGTTCAGCAGGTTGGAGATACGGTCGCGCTGCTTCCAATCCTTCCAATGCTCACGCTGTTCGTAAAATGCATCGAGATACTGACCCATATCAACTTTTCTTCGCTGCGAGACGTTCGGCAATCTTCTCCACCACGGGGTCATAATATGTGCTTGCAAAGCAGGCCGGGGGCTCCTTTACCTCGTAATCGAAGCGGTCTCCATACTTTTCTTTCAGTTCGTCCATGGTCTTGTTAATTTCGCTCATGCGCGGCGTGTCTTTGGGATCACGGTTGAAGTACCAGCGAACCTTGGCCTCAGGGTCATTCTCCAGCAATTTGGCATCCTTAGCGAGCTGGTCCTCCATCCGTCCGAGCGCTTTTTCTCCCGGGCCCTTCTGCCCCAGGTATTTCGCTTCGTAGTAGGTGCTTTCCCTACGAACGTAGTCGTCGTAATGCCGGCCTCCAGCAAAGCCCTCGATGCGTTCAAACGTCTTGCCGCTTCCACCCTGAATCACTTCCTGGCTCACATAATTTTCATATGCTTCACCCCAAGCCATAGCGAAAGGATTAGGCGCCGTGCCAAACGGATCGACAAATGCATAAACGTTCCGTTCGAATGCGTACAGGTTGAGACCGCCGCTTACATCGCGCGGGTCAGGGGATAGAAACCTGCCAAGGCTCGGGTCGTAGTAGCGAGTCCGGTGATAGCCAAGTCCAAGCTCCTCGTCCCAATATTCGCCGAATGCCCGCAACGGGTTCGCCACACCCTGGTGAACTTCCGGTCTTGCCAGACCCAGCGGAGTGTACTCCGCAGACCACACCACTTGGGCAAAATGGTCCGTGATTTCCCGTACGGCGCCCGCCGCGTCCAGATGGTAACCATAGACAGCCCATACCTCGGAAGGCGCCGGGCGATCGGCACGCGCTATAGGAATCAGCGTCTCCGGGAAGTACAGGTACTGTTGGGTGCCCTCGCCATTCTCTTCGACGGCCATGGCGGAGACGTCCCAGTAATAGTGCGATGTACGGCCACTAACAGTCTTCGTCCGCCGCCGGTCGAACGCGTCGTAGGTGAACACAACGACGGTCCCGTCGGGCTTTTCCACTCGACGGAGAAGCCCTTCGGCGTCATAGAAGTATTGAGTGCGGCCTTCGGCCGTCTCCTCAACCGTCATATCTCCCCGGCCGTCGTACTGAAAGCGGCGCCCGGGCGCGGCGATCAGCCGGTCTCCAAGCTCGTAGATCCATTGATCGCCTTCCGGACTTCCCGTGAGATCATCGAGCACATTGAACCGATAGCGCTCTTCACCCGATGCTCTCCTTCCGCCCTCGCGCATACTCACGACGCGATCCAGGCCGCCGTAGGTCAAGCTTTTGGAACGGCCATTGTTTTCGATCCGCTCAATGATGCCCCGCGAGTTCCTCTGATATCTCCGGGTGAACAGCGGCTCCCGGCCATCCGTCGCTGCCCGCTGTTCGACCAACTCCCAGCGCCGGTCGTAGCGAAACTGCTCCCGGACACCATTGGGGAACAGGGCTTCGGTGGGGCGGAGGAATTCATCCAGCAGCCAGGTGATTGTGCCATGCGCCTCCGAGTGGATGGTCACGGTGCGAGCCGTATCGTCACGCAAATAGGTAACCCGGGTGCCATCGGGATATACCATCGCACTGCGGCGCCCTTCCCTGTCATATTCATAGCGGAAGGTCTTGCCGTCCTGCGATTCGGCTATGGGGCGGTCGAACGCATCATACTCGGTCCGCACCACGTGATGCTCGTTCTCAGCCAGGACAATGCGCCCCAGGCTGTCGTACTCGAAGCGGGTCAAGTGCCGCGTACCGTCAGTGTCGATCAGCAGCTTTTCGCGTATCTTGCCCAACGGCGTGTAAGCCGTCTCCACGCGGCTGCCGTCGCCGTTGTCGCGCAACGCGACGTTTCGCTCGCCGTCATATGCGAGGTGAACGTCGCGCCCATCCGGGTAATGGGAGAGGATCACCCGGCGATCCGGGTCGTACTCATATCGATAGGCTTGGCCATTGGGCAAGAGGATGGCGGCCAGGCGGCCTTCCGTGTTGTAGAGGTAGCGCGTGATAGCTCGGAAAGAGGCGGCATCCGCAGATGGCTCCGAGGCTTCCACCGTCCTCCCGAGCGCGTTGCTCCGATAGCGATGCTCAAAGCCGCGGACATCGAGCGACCGCGTCACATTGCCTTCGCCGTCGAACTCGACCTCTTGAATTACACCGTGTTCGTCCTCACGGCGGACCAGCCGGTCATTGTTGTTCCACGTTTGGCGGATTCGCCCGCCCCCAGCGCGGGTTTGTTCGAGAAGGCGTCCGCGAAAGTCAAACCGGAGACGCTCGAGAAGAGTGCCGCCGGAGTCTCGTATCTCCTCGGGAAATCCATAGCGGTCGCGCGTAAAACTGGTACGCCGCCCATCCGGGCTAATGACAGCGGACACCATCCCGCGCGTGTCGACTTCGAAGCGAGTGATTCGTCCCAAGGCATCGCGATATCCGATCTTGGCCCCTCGATCATCGTAGAAAGACTCGCTGACGTTACCTTCGGGGTCGGTGCGGCGGATCTCCTGCCCACGCTGGTTGTACTCGAACTTCCAGGCGGCGCCCGAGGCATCGACGATCGCCGCGGGATTTCCCGTGTCCGGATCATATTCCCGAGACTCCGTGTGGCCGTTGCGATCCGTACGGGAAAGCGCCTGATCCTGCTCGTTCCATAGGGTCTCCTCACGGTAGCCGAGCGGCGTGGTAAGGGCGGTTACCAGCCCTCGATCGTTCCATTCATAGACCCATGGCCAACCCAGCGAATCGATCATCAAGGTGCGATTGACGCTGAAATGGAAGCGGCGATAGAGCAGCCCTTCCGGGCCCCATGTCTCGACGCAGCGGCGCTGCGCATCGTATCGAAAGTGCCACTGGTCTCCATGGCGATCGATGTCCTTCAGCAGCAGGTGGCCATGGTATTCATAACGCCATTGACTACCGACTCCGTCGACCACGGCAACCAGGTCGCCGGCGCCATCATAGCGGAACTCTCGAATGCGCTCGGCCCGGGCCGGCTCCTGATCCGCGAGTTCGAGGGCCGTGATGCGTCCAGTGCTGTCGCGACGAAATAAGATGTACCGTTCAGAAGAATCGCGAATAGCGGCGAGAAAGCCGTCCCGATACAGAAATTCCAGGGCGTTGCCGAAAGCGTCGCGGAGGAGCAGGGGCGGCGCAGGCACACCTTCGGACACGGGCCGGAACACGATTTCGCGGCCGGTGGGAGTGGTGACGCGCCACTCGGGACCCTCGATGCGCAGCGTGACGCCTTCGGGGACAATTTCGGCGGTGGTGGCGCCTGGGGCCAGTTCAAAGCGAAGGTTGCGGCCCTCCGGATCGGTGTAGACCGCCTGATTGCCGGAGACGGTGAGTTGCCAACCGAGACTGTGCGACCAGCCAAAACCGAACTCGCCTCCTATATTGGAATGGCGGCTGGAGTAGGTGCGGACCAGGCGGATCGGGATCAGCCCCGGCAATTGCAGATCTGTGCCATAGGCGGTCACATCACCGGTAGCGACGTTGACGGGATGTCCTTGTCGGGTGCACTTGCCGGAGCGCGGACTGTTTCCGGCTCCTGCTCCCCCGGCGCCTCCACCCATTGCGCCCACCAGGACGGTCATCTCTCCCTGAACAATGTTGTTGTTCGGAGGCAGCGGCACGATGGCGTGCGGCTCCATGACGATGTCCCCGAGCGTGGCGCCCGGCTTGCCTCCAATCAACGTCACGCCCTCGCCCGCACTTCCGCTCGGAACGGTGATGCCCGGCCCGTGGGGGGCGCCATCGCAGCCTGGCGGTGGTGCGTTGGGAATTGTGCAGGTATGCTGGTCCCCGATGCGCCACGCGGGCTTACCCCCGATCAACACGTTGGTGCAGGCTGCGCCGGTGAGCGGCGAGCCGTGCATGGTAGTGTCTCCGAGGCGTGCGGCAGGGCGTCCCATCAGTTGATCTTCACCAGGCTTCCCTTGATCGTATTGACGCCGCTGGCCTTGATGTCGACGGTGACCGCCTTGGCTTTTACCGCCATGGTTCCGTTGATTTCAATGCTGCTGCCACTGATTTCGATCTTGCCGCCTGCCTTCATTACGATCTTCGAAGCGCCGGTTTCGAGCGTGATCTGGCGTCCGGCCTTGATGGTGAGATGCGAGCCTACATCCAACGTGTCCTTCGAGGCGATTTTGGTATGCCGGTCTCCGCCGACCTGATTCTTGTGATCACCGCCTATGGTTTCCGTCAGCTTCGCCCCAATTTTGACCGTCTGACTGGAGCCGATCTTCTCATGCAGGTCTGAGCCGATTTGCACTTTTTGGTGGCCACCAATCTCTTCGGTCCGATTGGTTCCCACCACTTCCTTCAGGCTGGTACCGATCGTGGTGCGTTGCGCCAGGCCGACGTTAAGAATGCGCGCGGCGCCTACACTGATCATCTGCAGAGCGCCGATATTCACTTCCTGCGCCAGGCCGATATTGACCATCTCATTGATTCCGACGTTGCGGGTGCGCATCAGCGCAACCGTGATCGACTCGCTCGCGCCGACTGTCTCGGTCCGGTTACTGCCGATGGTAATGGTTTCATTTACACCGACGTTTTCGGTACGATTGGCGACAATCGCGATCGTCTCATTAGCGCCGACTTTCTCGGTGCGGTTGTTGCCGATGGTGATCGATTCGTCAACACCCACGTTTTCGGTGCGATTGTTGCCGATGGTGACGCGCTCATCGTGCTCGACACGTGTTTGCATGTCGTATTGGCCGTGAATATTGATCAACTCGTTGCCCTTGGTGTCGTTCAAGGAGATCTCGTTGTCGCCGCCTCCGCCTTTGGTGCTGTTGGATTTGACGCCGCTGATGACGGCGCCGGCCGGCAAGCCGAAAGGCGGCATCTGGCTGGCGTTATATACGCGGCCGATGATGATCGGCCGGTCCGGATCGCCCTCCAGGAAATCCACCACGACTTCCTGGCCGATGCGTGGAATGGCCAGACCACCGAAACCTTTCCCGGCCCAAGGTTGGGAGACCCTGATCCAGCACGAGCTATTCTCGTTTTGCTTTCCTTCGCGGTCCCAATGAAACTGCACTTTCACGCGCCCGTACTTGTCGGTATAAATCTCCTCGCCGCCAGGCCCAACGGTGACGGCGGTCTGGCAGCCTTGCACAACAGGTTTCGGCGTGAGGCGAGACGGCCGGAAGGGGATGCCATGAGGGATACATTCAAAGTTGTTGGTGTAAGTCAGCTCGGCTTCGGTCGAATCGCCGGTGGCGTAGTCGATCCCTTGGGTAGCCATGTGGTCCACAGCGGTCAGCACCCACGGCGCATTCATTTCGCCCCGATAGTGATCCTTCAGGTTGAACCGGTAGCCGGCGGCAAAGGACCGGCAGTTTCCGGAACCACGGGTGACGGTGACTGGCGTCTGCTGCTCCTCATGCCGAATCCGAACTAAGCGCTCCCCGTCGGACCGTTTGAGATAGATGCCGGGATAATCGTAGATTTCGTACCCGCCCTTGCCTTTCACGGAAGCCAGTAAGCTGGCCGAAGGGGTCTCAAAGTTGTAGTCGGTGATGGTATAGCTGTCGGGGCGAAACTCGCGCACCATTTCCCATTCGGTAACGACATCGTCTTCCAGGGTAGAGCCGCCGGTAAGCTGGCAGCGTGCGGAGTCCTGCGCCGGGCACGGCTTATGCGCATTGAAATCATCGGCGAGGATGAGGGTGTGCTTGTTTTTGGAATGCTCGAAGAAGTAGAAGATACCTTCTTCTTCCATCAACCGTGAAACAAAATTAAAGTCGGTTTCGCGGTACTGCACGCAGTATTCCCGCTCCGGGAAGGTGCGAGTTAGCCGCAGTTCGAAATCATGGAACCCCAGATCCTGAAAGATTCGCCGGATGATGTCTGGCGCGGTCTGGTTTTGAAAAATGCGGCAATCCGCGGTGCGCGTGAGAAACCATAGCCAGGGCGCCATCACGGCATGATATGCGGCAAGACGGTGATCGGAGCCGCCTTGGGAAAACCGAACGATGTGACCATTCCAGTAACGTTGATCTCCGTCGGGGAGCATGATTCGGACGGTTGCGTTTTTTCCGATGAGATCGTCAAACGAAATGGAACCGTTTTCGGACAGCAGCTCCAGTTCAAACCGGAAGATGCGCGAGATTCCTTCGCGCCCCTGCATGCTGCGCAGCAGGAGCACATCGTCTCCCAAGGGTGTGGAGATACCGATCAGGCGTTTTTCCTGTGTGTAGTTCATGCGTAAACCTCTGAGGGGGGTCTTCTCCGAAGGACCGTGTGGGCTGCCGGGGCAGTGTCATCGCGGCGGCCCGGCCGTGGACGCTTCGAAGGGTCACCGAGCAATGTCTCGTACCCGGCAAGCACAGGACCAGAGGGCATAGAAGGCGCGAGGCACAGGGTTCCGTCCTGAACCAGTTGTGGCCTCTCCACCTGGCACAATGGACCGGGCTGGCGCGCGCTTGCCATAGGGACTATCTACGCACCGTGAAGACAGCATCTCGGGCGTGGTCGCGAAACTCCGCCGTCTTGAGCCAGCCAAGCCAGCCCAGGCGCGGCGAATCGACGTCACCGTCGGTCAATCGACACCAGGGCACCTGATCGGCCGCAAGCACAAGTTGGATTTCGCACTCGAGCGCCTGCCCGGCGAAATAGCCGGCCAGCTCGGCCAGGGTGGCGAAGGCCTCGCCGTCGGGAAGGAACCGCCGGAACTGATCCAGCGTCAATGGGCCTGCCAGCACGCGGAAACGGGCCTGCTGGTTCCACACAGCGTCACCGGCAACGGCTCCGACGCCCAATTGATTGTGCAATCCCCCGGCGGTAAGCCACGATAGCGATTCCTGCTCCAGAGAAAACCACTTGCCCACGAACTGCTGAACCGCGAAGGGAACCTGGAAGTAATCGTGGAGAATGCCCTCCAGAGCGACCGCCGAATGCGGCTGTTGGGCAAACAAGCCGGCATATCGAAGGAGGGCCTCGTCCGGAACGCGGAGGCGCCCCCGCAGGTGGGCGGTCCCCATGCCGATCAGGTCAAACAGATACTGTGTGAACGAATGCTCGTCATTACTTCGGCGCGCCTGTTCATAGCCGATCATGAAGTGATGCTTTTCCCAAGCCTTGTAGAAGAGGGAAAGCAAGCGATGGTTGAACAGGTCGAAGAAATCTGCGAGAGCCGGGTCCCCGGTAAATTGCAGCGCTACGAGCAACTCGGCGTAGTGGGCTGGCAAAGCGCCTCGCACGCCCGCCACAGTCATGAAGTTGACGGCCATTTGGGGACGCTCGCCATCCTCCCGGGTGATTTGCTGAATGGCGCTAGCGGGAAACGTCAACCCGATGTAAGTGGCGAACCGCACGATCTCCTCAGCCGGCTGTGCAGCGCCGCCAATCGCCTTACGCCTGGGGTCCAGGAGACCCAGAAGGCGAACAGCCTGGAAAAAGTTGAAGTCGAATCCATGCGCAAACAGCGCCTCTTCTACAGTAGGATCTGCTCGCCGGACCGCGGTGGCCATCGTTTCAGAATTCCTTTCCTTTGCCGGGTTCTCACCGTCAACTGGCTGAACGAGTTGATCGAGCTATACAACGCCAGGAAGCGCTCCAGAACGCAGGCAAACAGAAATACTTCACGCCCCACATACTGCTCTTCATCGAACTCTGCCGCGATCTGGAGACCCTGGCAGAAATTGACACCATATTCCGAAAGCACACGAGCCATGCCGCGCCCGCTGGAGATGGCGGTGAGCCCTTCAATCTGTCGCAGAGTGGCTGCGTCGCCCGTAAAGTCGTAGAGGCGCAAAATCTCCTGCAAAGCCTCGCGTCCCCCCTCGACAATGGAGAGATAGTTCAGCCCCAAATGAGAGATCAGCCGCCATTCGAAGCCTCGCCGCAACGGTGGGCGAACGGTCTGCGTGATAGGCCGCAGAGCGCGGATGCGCACTACGGCGGAAGACTCCGTATCCCAATCTCCAAACTCGCCGCCACCGGGCAAGCGTGCCGCAAGATCGCGATTTGTGCAGGTTATGTGCAAGGTCAGTGTCTCGACCGGCGGAAGAGAGGGCTGAAAGCGCAAATCCACAAGCGACAGGTATACCTCGGTCCCCGCATCGCCTTTCTTCTCGGAGGCGCGTCGCGTGGCGTACCAATATGCTGCTCCGTCCGCGCGATCGTACCCATGACGGAGCGAGTAGAAGGGCTGGAATTCCCGGGGCTCTTCCGAATAGGGCACCGTGGAAAGCACGCGGTCTACCGAATAGACTTCCGTGGCCAGCGGATAGTGCACATCGGGGACGATGCGATATTCATACTGCGCCTGGGTCAATCGAATTGGTTCGGCGGAGCGTTCAAACAGATTCACCGCGGGAGCGCAACCAAGCTGAAAGGTTTCCGGACCTATTGCCTGCTCCAGGAGTCCCAGACGTTCTCGACGCTCGAATTCGCTCAGGAAAATCGTGATCTCCGCGCGGTCTTCGCAGCCGGCAGCAACCAGGCGGTCCATGCCGTGGAGATCGAAGAATAGAAATTTCTGCGGAAAGTAGAAATATTCCTGCAGGAGCCTGTAACCGGGAAAGCTGCGGTCGGAGTACGGCAATATCCCTTCATCGCGCCGGAAGCCGGCTTCGGTGAGAAATGAGCGCGGCAGAACGACGGGTTGACGGCGCGATGGTTCACAGGCTTCGGCGCGAAGCGCATTGTTAAAGAGGAGTTCGTAAAGTGTGTGCACCACCTGAGAATCGCCGGAGAGATAAAAGCGCAGGTCGCGGAGATCAAGAGCTTTGAAGCGCGCGCGGCCCTGGCAGCGCAATTCGATCCGGATGGCGGCCACTGCGTCGCCTGGTAATGAAGCGCTGCCCGATCCGGCGCGAATGAGGGAAGCCCTCGAGACAGCGATGGGCCAGAGCGTGACGGGGTAGCAGGTGCGGAAGCGGCATGGGGTTCCGCCGACCGGCCGGGAATAGAGCGTGGTCCCTTTCGGAACGGAAACGCCACTGGAGATTGTACCTTCGTCTGGCTCCGTTGCGAACTGCGCTATGAATGCCGAGGGAAGCGGCCGCAAATAGTGCGGATATAAGAGATCGAGGACCGCGCCGGTGATCTCGGGGAACTCATCATCGATCTTGTGCTGAATTCGAGCCGCCAAATAAGCGAATGCTTCAATCAGCCGTTCGACGTGCGGATCTTCGGACCGGACGGAATTCAGCTTCAGGCCGCCGGCGCGCTCGGGATACTTCTCCGCAAACTCGCCCGCCATCTGGCGAATGAAGACCAGTTCGCGTTCATAGTAAGGAAGGAGGTCGGATTTCATCGCCGGCGTTCCTGGACGGAGAACCGCCCGGTATCCACTCGCAGAACCGAATCAAAGGTTACAGGCTCGTTGTCAGATTCGACGCGAAGCCATCCCTCGATGAGGAAACGCAAGGTTGCTTCCGTCTCGCTGCGAGGCGCCGCTGCCACGGTGACGCCTGCCAGGCGCGGCTCGAACAGGCGAATGGCTGCTTCCATGGAGCGGCGGAGGCGATTTTGATCGGCGGCCATGCGCAGGTTGTACTGCGTGAAATCGGGAATCCCGAAGGCCAGCATGGAAGCAGATGCCTGCTCGAACTCGGGAGGCACAGGTTCTTCCGCGGTGCGTGTGTTCAGCAGATCGGTAAGATTGCGAATTACCGACTCTCGCAGACCCGCGATGGTATCAGCGCGAACAGAGCCGATCACTCCGATTTCCTGGGCGATCAACCGGTCTAAAATCGAAGGCGTGATGCGTTGGAGATGCGCGCGTCTTTCGACCACAATAGCCATCTACCGTCCTTCCTGGGCTTCGTTGCATGCCAGCGCCTGCCACGGATCCAGCCGGCACAATTGCGCGAAGTATTTCGCCGCGAGATCTGCGTCGGCGGTTCCGGCCTGCTCGTTCCGATAGCAACGATAGAGCCGGCTCCAGACAGCGCCGATCAGTTCACTGGTTTCCCAAGTCGCCAGTTGGTGCACTTCGATCTGCTCGGCGAGTTCTTCCAGCACGGCCCGAGCCAGGCGATGCCGCCCGGTCTGCAGACAGATCTCCGCCAAAAGCAGCTTCCGCTGAAAGCGGGCGCGACCGTTTGGCTCAACAGCGGCGAGACGGGTCATCTCTGCCAAAGCCTGGTCGGTCTGACCGGCGCGCGCCAGTCGCTCGGCATTTTGCCACGAGTCGCCGTTCACGCCGCTTTCTAGCATCGTTCCGTAAACCGGCACGGTTTGGGCAGCCGGCGCGCCAGCATCCCGTGGCCTGTCCAGGTCCGGATTACCGGCCGCCTCACCCGCGGGCAACTTCCGCAGGATACTCTCCAGCAGCTTGCGGCAGTCTTCCAGTACTTCGCGCGGATGCGCGAAGGAAAGTGCCTCCGGTCCGAACTTCTCTTCGGCCACCCGCTCCAATTCCTGCAACTCGGCGCGGGACTCCAGCATTTCCCGATGTAGTTCGCGATAGGCCGCCACCGGTGTGGCTTTGACAGCCGCCTGGAATTCTTCGGACGTGATCTTGCCGCCGGCCGGCCGCAGCGATTCGAGATAGTAGTTGTAAGAATAATTAGGGCCGTCGTTCCTGCGTGTAACCGGGATCTGCGCAATCAGGTCGGCCATCTTTTCGTCCATCCATTCCAGCGGACCGGAGCGAAGTTCGAGATCGCCGCTCTGGATCTCGGGGCGCAAGCCGGCATCCCAAAAGCGCATGAGCAACTCCCGAATGAGACGCAGGCCATCCCGGAGGCCGGCAAATCCGTGCAGTACGATGTTGGCCTCGGTGAGCCAGACCGCGACGCGCAGATCCTTGCTTTTCCGTGAGAGGAGCGAAGACGCCAGATCCTTGAGCCTCGGCCATCCGGCGCTCTCCTCATCTACCGGTGTCCAGATACCCTTGTCGGTTGTGTCGTAAGCATTGGGCCTGGAACGCCTCAGATGAATCCAATCCTCGTCTGAAAGAACCGTACCGCCGGGCTGCTGCCCAACCGGCACGGGCTCCAACACGGAATCTTCAATCGTATGGAGAATCGGCATGACCAGGGACGGGAAACCGTGCGTCTGAAGGCGGAAGCCGGCGATTCTTCCGCCCTCAGAGCAAACGGTCAAGCATAGACCTTATTCGCCGTCAGGTCCCACCCGCCAGTCACGTTGCCGCCGCCGCTACCGTCCGCCCGCTTCTGCTGCGTGTAGGTCCACTTGATTTTGCCGTAGTTGAAACTCACGGATTCGGTGGGAAAATTGTCGGCGCCTTTGGCGCTTCCCGCCGGCGCGACATGGGAAACCAGCACTTGTTCCAACTTGACCTCCATGTACTTCATCTTGTCGCCGGAGGCGCGGCACATCTCCAGCGTGATGTCCTTTAGGTGCTTTCCGTTGGAGCAGGCTTCGTACAGCTTCGGCGAGGCTTTGTCAACATACTTCACAATGGAGAAATCCGAATGCTCGCAGCGCTCCGCCGATGCTCCTCCCGCCGAACTTGCCGTGGCCGACGCTGGTTGAGTAATTGCGTGATTGAAAGAGAGCACCTCGATCCAGTCCTTATGTTTTTCATCGGTGCTTTCTCCCGGTATTCCGTCGATTTTGATAAAAGTATCAAACATGCTTTCTGTTCCTCCAAGTTTGTATTTCGGACCCGGCGAAACCGTGCCGGTCACATAGCGTAATGCAGCTCTTAAGCCCTGGCCGCGGGCAGCCGCGCGACCAGCCGCAGGGACACCGTAAGTTCTTCCAACTGGAAATGCGGCCTGAGATACGCGACGGCATTGTACGAACCCGGTTTGCCCGCTACATCCACCACTTCGATCCGCGCCTCGCGCAATGGGAATTTGGCCTTGGCCTCCGGTCCCGCGAGATCGTCGAGCAGAACGTAGTTCTGCACCCAATCATTCAAAAATCTCTCGCAACTCTCCCGGGACATGAATGAGCCGATCTTGTCTCGCATCATCGCCTTCAGGTAATGGGCGAAGCGTGAAACGGCAAAGATGTACTGCAACTGAGTGGAGAGGCGCGCGTTGGCGTTCGCATCATCACTCAGGTAGGTACGCGGCTTCTGGCAGGACTGCGCGCCCAGAAAGGCGGCCATGTCCGTGCCCTTGTACCAGCACAGCGGCACGAAGCCGAGACGCGACAGCTCATTCTCGCGACGATCGGTGATGGCGACCTCGGTGGGACATTTGACGGCGATGTCACCCTCATCGGTATGGAATGTATGCGCGGGCAAGCCCTCCACCAGGCCGCCGCCTTCCACCCCCCGGATGGCCGCACACCACTCGTGCCGCGCAAAGGCATCAGTCAGCCGCGCAGCAAATGCGTAGGCCGAATTGCCCCACAAATACTTGCTATGATCGGAGCCGTCGACCTTCTCTTCGTAGTTGAACTCCTCCACGGCGACTGTGTCGTTTCCATAAGGCAGCCGCAACAGAATGTGCGGCAGGGTCAGGCCCACGTATCGGGCATCGTCGCTCTCGCGGAAAGCCTTCCAACGGATGTATGCGTCGTTGTCGAAGATCTTGGATAGATCGCGAGGTCCGGAAAGCTCGGTGTAAGCATCCCAGTTGAACATTTTCGGACTGGCGGCCGCGATGAACGGCGCGTGCGCCGCCGCCGCGACGTTCGACATCTTTGCCAGAACTTCAATATCTTCCGGATGGCGGCCGAACTCGTAATCGCCGACGATGGCTCCGAACGGATGGCCGCCGAGAACCCCAAAACCCTCGTCGTGAATCTTCTTGAAGATAGCGCTCTGGTCAAACTCGGATGCCTTCTGCAGATCTCTCAGCAGGTCTTGCTTGCTGGCCTGCATCACTTTGATCTTCAACATCGGGGAGGTCTCCGTTTGGGAAACCAGGTAGTGCAGGCCGCGCCAGGACCCTTCCAGGTTCTGAAAGGTCTCGGCGTGCATCACCTCGTTGAGCTGCGCGGAGATCGCCTGGTCAATCGCGGCGATACGCGCATTGATCATGGCCTCCGTGTCTCTGGAGATCGTCATCTCGCGATGAACCACCTGCTCGACCAGCGTGGTGACCCAGTCCTTAGCGCGGCTGCGTTCGTCCGGCGTTGGCGCCAGACGCCCCTCTTCAAGAATCCTGTCCAGAATGCTGCCTTCGGTTTCGGTAGTCCGGACGGATTCCGGTTGTATGTGGGTTGATGACTCTGGCGCCATTATCAGCTCTCCTTTGGCGAACCCGGAATTGGCTCGGCTTCCGTGACACCTACCTCCGCCCGCAGCTTATTCCACGATTCGGTATTGTGCAGTACTTCCTGCAGCAAGGAATCCAGCCTGTCATTGCCGTACAGGCTGCTCCGCAGGTTCGATAAACGGCTGCGTAGCTCGAGAAGCGCGCGCAGCGGCTCTATTTGCTTCACCACATTCTGGGGTTCGAAATCGGCCAGGCTGCGGAAGCGCAACTCGACATTGAGGCGCGTGTCGTCGTCGGTCAACTTATTGTCCACGCGAAAAGTCGCACGCGGGGAGATGCGCTCCATTACCTGATCGAAATTGTCACGATCGATTTCGACGAACTTACGATCCTTCATCTTCGGCAGGGGTTTCTCTGGTGTTCCCGCCAGGTCGGCAAGCACACCGACCACAAAAGGAAGCTCCTTCTTCTCGATCGCCCCGCCTGTTTCCACGTCATAGCTGATGTGGACCCGGGGAGGCCGCACGCGGCTGATCTTCTTTTGAATGCTCTCTCGTGCCATAGTTTCATTCCCTCCGGCGATCTTTCTGCTACTCCCTCACTGCGCTGCTGTTGCAACGCAGGCGATATTGGAAAACAATCCTCGTTGAAACACATTCGCACCCTGCGATTCAGCCTCCAGGTGAACCGTCATCGGCTCGCCATTGCTGCCAAGGGCCGGCTCCGGAATACTTCTTCCCTGTCGCGAAAGCCGCAGGAAATCGAACTGGTTCGGGCCAGGCTTACTGTCTGCGCTATCCAGCATCCGAAAGACCCCCCACAAGCCGGTGTAAGAATATTGCAGGGTAGTCCCGGACTTGACCATCAACCTCGCGCCCTGAGCACCTGCGGGCCCGGGCCAGACAAATTCGGCCTCCTTCGCCCGCTTGTGGCCCGAGTAATTGGCCGAGTGTCCGTCGATCTGCAGCGTGAGCGACTGCACATTATCGCTGTAGGACGGCGTCAGGGTGTATTGCAGGCGGGGCTGGCCGGCACCCTCCGGAAAGAGCGCGTCAGCGACCGCCGTCATCTGGTTCAGCGACGTAAGGAATCTCGGGTTCAAGCGCGCCTGCGCTACCGATGGATTTTGTGTCCACGTCTTGCCCTGGTGTACCAGCAGATTGGCAGCGGGCGGTTGCTGCGTGAAGGCCGTCAATACGCCGTTTGCCGGTGCAAAGAAGTGCGTCAGCTCTTCGAGTGAGACTTCGTTCTCGGCGGACGGGTTGAATGGGTATTTGCGGCGCATTGAATCGAACTGGCGGCACATGTTGCGCGCGGCGGCATTCATTTGCGAGATCAACGGCTGCGCGGCATCGTGGGGAATCAGCTTACCGGCATACTCGATCGGCGCTTCCAACACTGTCTTCACGTTAAGGTCCACGCCTTCCGGCGTATTGTTGAAACTTTGTTCCAGAGCGCGGACGTTCGCCCAAGCTCTTTCCACCGAACGCCGGCCCTGTTCGTAGACAGAGGTATCCACACTGTTGCGCGGCGCTTGCGCGATATTTTGCAGCGAATCGCGCAATTCGCCCAGAGAGCTCACGTAGGCTTTGTTGGCATCGTTGATCCAGCGATCCCGATTGGTGGGATTCACCGCCGCATGTACCGGCTGGAAAGCGCGTGGGATGTCGCTCTGAGCGAGATTGGATGGCGGCTTCGCGGCCTGCTCCACTTTCTCTGCCGATCTGCGGGCCGACGGCAGCAGCCGGTCCAGAGCGCTGGCCGCCTTTTCTCTCAGCGGCGAGGGCGCCGATTGGTTCTGTGCAGGGAAGGCGGTATTTTCGCCAACCAGGAACAGCAACGCCAGCAGTGGTGAGCGCGAGTCGGCCAATATGCCAAGCTTGCGCGCTCCGTCTGCGGCATTCCGGTACGGCAGGATCTTTTCCGCGGCCAGGAAATCGTTCCAGGTCTTGATGTAGTCCTGTACATAGTTCTGCTCGAGTTCCGCCTCGGCGCCGCGCCCGCCTATCCACTGTTCGGCAGGACTTTCTCCCAACACGCAGGCCTCGCCGCGGGGGCTCGATTTACGCTTGCGTATCTGGTCGAGCACCTGGTTCCAGGCGCCGCGGGTGAAACTGGCCGGCACCTCGCCGGGACCGCTCAAGACGTCCTCATAGTTTGGAGCCAGCGATGCCAGGCGGGCCGGCGGCGTGCCGGAGCGATTCACGTCTTCGAGAATGGAACGATAGATCCTCGCCGCGCCCCCGAAGCCGCTAAGGTAACGCTGCCCACGTTCGACGGCAGCCGCGTCTTCTGAGATGGAATAGGGATTGGCGCGCTGCAACTCGGATACATAAAACGACATCTGGAGCCCGGCAAGCTCTTCAGTGCGGGTGTCCAGGCTACGTCCACCCCGCCAGGCCTCGGAGAAGACCTGTGCCAGCGGATTCGTTTCCGGTTTGCAGCGGCCGGAGGTCATCATGCGGTAGCTCTTCAAATAGTTGTAGGCTTGGCTGTAGGCGGGGCCGTCCGAAGGGGAATCCAATTGGGAAAGCTTCTGGTCGATAGCCGTCAACGTTGGCGTGAGGAAAACTTCCCGGAAGCGCTCGAAGTAGGCCCTGCGAAGGTCCTGCTCCACGCGTTCTCCGGAGTAGAGGCCCCAACGTAACCGAAGCGGCGCTCCGTCCCGATCGTATTGGCGCAACAATGCCAGCTTGGCTCGCAGAGGCTCCATGGCTTCGAGGGCTTGGAGCAAAGAAGACCCGCCGGTTGGCGAAGCGGAAGTAATCGCCGCGCTCCTGACATCCTCCAGCAGCCTGCGATTGTTCATCCAGGAAGCGGCAAAGCAAAAGGACGCGAGCGCGCTCAACGCCGTCACCGCAATGAGCCCGTAACGCCGCAGCCGCTGCAGCCGCGGATCCATCACCACCATCTGCGAAGCCATCGGTTGATCGGCCACGATGACTTTTCGAAACAGCTCCGCGAGAAAGGCCCACCGAGGCAGCACCGGCGAGGGCGTCTCCGCGCGTGTGTGGCTCTGCCGCGCAATGCTTCTACTGAAATCGCCGGGGCGGAACAGCCCCGTGGCATCGATGCCACCACGTACCACAGTGGCTCCCACAGGAATCTCGTCGAGTTGTGTCGCTGACGCCACCTGTCGCACACCGGTGAAGTAGAAGCCCCGGAGGACCGGCCCGCGCTCGAGCGGGCTCGGGCGAAACACATCCACCAGGAAGCGCACCACCTCACTGCGAATGCGCTTGAACTCTCGCGGGAATTCGTAAACGTTCGGCCGCCGCGAGGTCATCGATTCCCGCGCCAGCATAGTGAGGCGCTTATCAGCCAACGATTGATAGACCGTGGTGAAGGCGTTGTTCAGACGTTTGGTCTCGACCTCTATCTGCTGCGGACCGCCTTCCGCCTCTCGTTGCGGCGATAGGGTGCACCCGAGAATGCGCTGGTCTTCCTGTTCACTTAGTCTGGCGAAGTAGTCGCCGAAATACGGGATAGCGTCCGCCCTGGTAAACAGGACGTACACGGGAAAGCTCACACCGAACCGCTGGGCTATGGCGCGCAGCCGGTCCTGGCAGCGGCGCGCCGTCGCGGCGGTTTTTTGCGGGTCCGGATTATGAAGAAACTCGGCTGCGTTCAAAACCAGGATGACACCGCGAAGGGTTCGTCTTCCCAGATCGCCTTCCCAGAGTCTGCGTAGCAGGTGCTTGCGGCGCGAGTTGGTTGCAATCTGCAACAATCCAGCCCAGCGGCCCCCTTCGTCGGAGAAGATACGTCCGCTTACATCTGCAAAGAGCGCTCCGCCCCCATACCAAAGGTTCCATGCCCGCGTCGGGATCACCGCCGCGTCACGCTGCACCTGCCCGGCGAGCAACTGCCCTTCCGTGCCGCAGTGCAGTAGAACGGTCGTCTTGCCGGAGCCTTCCGCGCCGGCGACAAGGAACAGAGGCAATTCCCGAATGGCCTCGCCCGATTGCCGGCCTGCAAATGCCGGCGCCCCCGCCAGACGCGCGGCGGCTTCGTCGTATAGCCTCCTGGCTTCCTCCAACTCTCCATCGATCGGGCCCGGCGCCGGAGGGCTGGGCGGAGCAGGGGCCTGGCGTGTAACCGGAGCGGGCGTTGCGACCGGATGCGGACGCATAAACCATCGCGTCGTCAGCGCGTAGACCACCCAGACTGCCAGCGCAAGGCCGGTCATTACGCCGCAGACCAGCAACGGACTTGTATCCGGAAGCAGCAGGGCCGCAAGGATCCACACGATCGTTTCGAAGAACAGGAACAGTAGTACCAGCCCAAATAGTCGCCGTATGGTGATTTGTCCTGCCATCCCGTTACCCTATCCGCATTACCGGACCAGATGCTGCAACTCGGCGCGGGTCTCCTCGGCACGGCTTCCCAAGTGCATACTGAAAATCAGGAAACACAACACCGCAAACAAAGCACTGCCCACCGCCAGGAACTTCCAATGCCGCGGCAGCGGCTCAAGGGCGGGCTGTACCGCTCGCAGCGGTTCGGTCGGCAGGCCCTGAGGCGAGAAATCGGGCACATATCCCTGGATGCGCGATAAACGCTCGCGCAGATTGTCCATAAGCAGATACAGCTCTGCCTTGGCACCGCCCGAATAGCGTCCTTCGAAACCCAGAAGAAGACAGAGGTAGTACACCTCCAACACCTGGGCAAGCTGTTGCGAGTCCCTCTGGGCGCGCAGTTCATCCAGTTTTCGAAAAAATACTTCCCCTCCGGAGCGGAGGCCGAACAACTCCTCGCTCAACGTCTTCACCGCCCACTGCGGATCTTTGGCCGTTAGAACCACCTCATCCACGAAGGCCACCACGGCAAAATTGGCATCCTGGACATCCTGTCCCGAATAGCCCCGCCGCCCCGCTGCTCGCCCGATGTCGCGAAGCAAGTCCTTCATGCGCGCCCGGAATGCGTCCGAATTCTGAATTTGCTGCCTTCCCGATTGCAACCGTACGACCGCCGTAAAAATGCTCTCGTACAAGAGCGCCAGGCGGTCAAGCTGCGGCTTTGTATCGGAGGGTGGCGCCGGGATTGGTCGTGCCGTGCTCATATCTACCGCTCCTCGAACTTCTGAATCGCCAGGGCCACCTCACCCCTGAATCCGAACTTGCCGAGAGCGACTGGCGCGGCGCGCTTCACCTCGTCGACCAGTTCGCCGCTGGCACCCCGCATAGTCACACGGTCGGGTCGAAGCTCGATTTGAAACGTATAGCTGCTGCCATCCGGGACCGGCTGCTTGATTTCAGAGACCACGCTGCCGCTCACAATGTGCCGGCGATGCAGGCTGTGCCCGTCCAGCCAATACTGAATTCGATTGCTTTCATCCCGGTAGTCCGCGTCCCACTCCACCCGCTTCGTCCGCTTCAGGAACAGCACCTTGGAGGATTGCCTGAGAACCGTGATGGTG
>CAZMRK010000867.1:0-13330 GCA_964568355.1 uncultured Solibacteraceae bacterium
TGTGGCATTTGAAACACAGCTTCCCGGACACCATGGCGTTCTGAACCTGCTGGCAGCGCTGGCCGCGGCGCAGGCTTTGGAAATCCCCGCCGAACGGCTGCGCGAAGCCGTACGCACGTTTTCTCCCGGCAAGATGCGCGGCGAGCGTCTGGAACACGCCGGAGCCATTATCTGGAACGATTGCTACAACTCCAACCCGGAGGCCGTGCGCGCCATGCTGGATGTACTGCGCGACACCCCTGCGCGGCGCCGCATCGCGGTTCTGGGGGAGATGCTCGAGCTTGGCCGTTCGGCCGAGAGCCTGCACCGTGACATCGGCAAGTATCTTGCAGATCGCGGGATTGACATGCTAGTTGGCATACGCGGCGCTGCCCGCCACATGGTCGATGAGGCCAGGCGCGCGGGATTGTCGGACAGCGCCGCGCATTTTTTTGAGGATCCCGTGACGGCAGGCGATTTTCTGAAACAACAGATCGAACCCGGAGACGCGCTGCTGTTCAAAGGCTCCCGCGGCGTACGGGTGGAGCGGGCACTGGAAAGAGTATTGGCATAACCCCCCATGCTTTATTTTTTGCTCTACGAAAAGTTGTATCCGCTTATCAGCCCGTTCCGCGTGTTCCGCTACACCACGTTCCGGACGGCCTTCGCGAGCCTGACCGCGCTGTTTCTGTGCGTGGCCCTGGGACCGTGGCTGATCAGCAAGCTGCGCCAGTTTCAAATCGGGCAGTACATTCGCGAGGAGGGCCCCAAGTCCCACCAGAAAAAGGCAGGAACCCCCACCATGGGCGGCGTGCTGATCATTATTTCCATCGTGATCCCAACTCTGCTATGGGCGGACCTGCGCTTCCCCTATGTGTGGATCGCCCTGGCAGCCCTGGTCGGCTATGGCCTGATCGGATTCATGGATGACTACGCCAAGGTTACACGGCACCGCAATCTGGGGCTGACCGGACGGCGCAAACTGGCCTACCAGGTACTGCTGGGCATGCTATTCGCCTCCATCCTGATCATGATGCGGTCCTATGGCGGCTACTCCACCAGCATGAACGTTCCTTTCTTCAAGCAGTTCAAGCCGACCTGGGTGATCCAGCCGCTGCTGGATAATCCCTGGACCTTCGTGCTCGGGGCTCTGCCGTTTCTGTTGTTCGTCGCCTTCGTGATTGTGGGCGCTTCCAACGCTGTAAATTTGACCGATGGCCTGGACGGCCTGGCGATCGGACTCATGGTGATTGCCTCCGGCGCACTGACCATCCTGAGCTATGCCGGCGGCCACGTGATCCTGGCCGAATACTTGCAGATCGCGCGCAATCCGCGCACCTCGGAGCTGACCATCTTCTGCGGCGCGATGACCGGCGCCAGCCTGGGCTTCCTTTGGTATAACGCCCATCCTGCCGAGATCTTCATGGGAGATGTGGGCTCGCTGGCGCTGGGCGGAGCGATGGCAATGGTGGCCATTCTGATTAAGCAGGAAGTCCTGCTGGTCTTCATCGGAGGAGTCTTCGTTCTCGAAGCACTCTCGGTGATCCTGCAGGTAGGCAGCTTCAAACTGAGAGGCAAGCGAATCTTCAAAATGGCACCACTGCACCACCATTTTGAGGCTTTGGGCTGGACCGAATCCAAAATCATCGCCCGGTTTTGGATTGCGGGTCTGGTGATGGCTCTGTTTGCTCTGACGACCCTGAAGCTGCGGTGAGAGCGTGAGCGGCTCCGCCGCTCGGGGTTGGGGGCCGGGGAAAGGCGTGGAAGGTGCAGATTAAGAGCTTTCGCGACCTTTGGGTTTGGCAGGAAAGTATGAGCTTTGTTGAGGAGGTTTACGAAATAACGCAGCAGTTTCCCAAGCACGAAACTTACGGCTTGGCAGGACAAGTGCGTCGAGCTGCCATCCTGGTGCCGGCGAACATCGCGGAAGGCCATACCCGCGAACATCAGGCCATGGCCCCTCTCCAGAAGCAAAGCGAAGCGCTGTCCCGCCAACTCTACGCCCTCCGCAACGCACTCCTCAGCCGCCAATGAAGACCCCAGCCCCCAACCCCCAACGCCCAACCCCTTCGACCGCTCTTGTAGTGGGGCTCGAAAAGTCCGGCATCGCTTCGGCCGAAGTGCTGCTCCACCAAGGCCTGAAGGTTCGGGCGACTGACATGAATCCGGCTCGGGCCGCGGCGGTCGCCCATTTGGGTGTTTCTTTTGCCGTGCAGTCTCCCGCGGTATTCCAAGGCGTTGACCTGATTGTGCTTTCTCCCGGGGTTCCCGCAGATCTGCCGGAATTGGTGTCGGCTCGCCAGCGCGGCGTTCCCGTGATCGGCGAGATCGAACTGGCGACCCATCTGTTGAAGGGCAAGATCATCGGCATCACCGGCACCAATGGAAAAACCACCACCACCAGCCTGGTGGGGCACATCCTCCACAGCTCCGGCATCGCTGCACAGGTGGGCGGCAACATCGGCACCGCGGTGACCGCGATGATTGGCACTTCCCGCCCCAACCAGTGGAATGTCCTCGAACTCTCCAGCTTTCAGCTTGAAACCATCGCGTCGCAGTTTCGCGCTCATATCGGCGTCTGCCTGAACGTCACCCAGAACCATCTGGACCGGCACCATACGTTCGCCGCCTATGCCGCCGCCAAGGGCCGATTGTTCGAAAACCAGCAGCCGGGCGATTTCGCCGTCCTCAATGCAGACGACCCCACCTGCGTAGGCTTCGCCGCGCAAACCAAAGCCTCGCCGCTATGGTTCAGCAGCACCCGCGCCGTCACACCCGGCCTCTGGCTGGATGGCGGCCAGATCCGCTTCGATAGCGATCTGCTCATGAACGCGTCGGAGATTCCCATCCGCGGCCGGCACAATATCGAAAATGTGATGGCAGCAGCGGCGGCGGCACGCCTGGCGGGCGCTTCGCTCGAAGCAATCGCTGCCGCCGTGCGTACCTTTCACGCCGTGGAGCACCGCCTGGAGTTCGTGCGCAACTTACAAGGCGTCGACTTTTACAACGATTCCAAAGCCACCAGCGTCGATGCCGCCCTGAAGGCCTTGGATGCCTTCTCCGGCGGCCTGTGGGTCATCCTGGGCGGCAAAGATAAGGGCAGTGATTACACCGTGATGCGTGCCCCGCTTTCGGCAAAGGCTCACGCCGCGCTGCTCATTGGCGCCGCTGCGCCCAAGATTCAGAAGCACCTGGACGGCGCGCTGCCCCTGGTCTCTTGCGGTACCCTCGATGCCGCCCTGGCCTATGCCTGGGAGCACTCCGGCCCGGGCGATACCGTTCTGCTGGCGCCGGCCTGCGCCAGTTTCGATCAGTTCCGTAGCTTCGAACACCGCGGCGAAGTCTTTAAAGATCTCGTGCGCCGACTGGAGCCGAAAAAATAGCATGTCGCAACAACTCAAGACCGACCGCATCCTGTTTCTTACCACCATTGCGATGACGTTCTTCGGGGTGATCATCCTCTACAGCGCGTCATCCGTAATGGCCCAATTGAAGTTTGGCTCCACCTGGCACTTTGTCACCCGCCAGTGTATGTGGCTGGTAATCGCCGTCTTCTGCATGATGGCCCTGAAAAAGACCAGCTACCACCGTCTGCAGAACCCGGCGGTCGCGTTCACGGCGATCGGCCTGACGCTGGTCATGCTGGTGCTGGTCTATTTCATCGACTCCGCGCATCACCGCTGGATCCGCATGGGGCCGATCGGCCTGCAGCCTTCGGAGTTGGCGAAGCCCGCGCTGGTGGTCTTTCTGGCGTTTTTTGTCACCTGGCGAGCGCGTGCCATTAATACGCGCTACACGCTACTACCCGCGGCCCTGGCCGTGGGCCTGGTGCTACTGGCCGTGGTTGTGGCGGATCTGGGCACGGCTATCGTCCTCGGAGTGACCGCGACCGTCGTCTTCTTCGTGGCCGGCCTGGAACAGCGCTATTGCCTGATGGTGGGCGTCTGTGCCGTCGTAGGCGTCTGCCTGTTCGTCATCGCCAAGCCCTACCGCGTAGCCCGTGTAGTCCACTTTTTCGATCCGGAGTACCGCATTGTCGGCAGCTTCGATACCAAGGGCCATATCCGCGACTATCTGCAGAAATCCCTTACCTCACGCGATACCAACTATCAGAGCGAGCAGTCCAAGATTGCCGTAGGCGCCGGCGGACCGCTCGGGCTGGGCCTGATGCAGGGGAAGCAGAAGCTGCTCTACCTTCCGGAAGCCCATACCGACTTCATCTACGCAGTAGTCAGTGAGGAACTGGGCATGTTCGGTTCGGTAGGCGTACTTCTGGCTTTTCTGGTGATCTTCTGGCGGGGCCTCCGGACCACCGTGCTCATGCCGGATGATTTCGGCCGGTATCTGGCCCTGGGAGTCACGACCATGGTAGTAGTCCAGGGCTTTATCAACATCAGTGTCGTGCTGGGCATCGTCCCGACGAAAGGGATTCCTCTGCCCATGATCAGCGCCGGAGGCAGTTCTCTTCTCAGCACCCTGGTCTCCCTCGGCATTCTGATGAACGTATCGGAGCATGTGGGCTGAATTCCGGAAACGGGGATGAGTAAATCACGCCAGCGCAGAGCCGCCCAGCCGCAGCCATCCGGCCCCAAGCCGGTGGAAGTGGTGCCTGCGCCCACGCCTGCCTCTGCGCCGAGCGCTCCGGCCACCGGCGGCCGGCGGACCTTTCTGATGGCCGGCGGCGGGACGGGAGGCCATGTCATCCCCGCCCTGGCGGTCGCCCGTGAATTGCGCCAGCGCGGCCACGACGTTTTCTTCGTCGGGACCGAGCGCGGCCTTGAATCGCGCCTGGTGCCGGCCGAAGGCTTTGCTTTGGAGCGCATTCGCATCGGCGGCCTGAAACGCGTCGGCGTGCGGCAGACCCTGGCGACCCTCTGGCAGCTTCCCATCAGCACCCTGCATGCAGTCCGCCTCATCGGATCCCGCCACGTGGCGGGGGTGTTCAGCATGGGCGGCTACGTTGCCGGACCGCCGGTGATGGCTGCCTTGCTCAAGCGCGTTCCGGTCGTGATCATGGAGCCGAATGCCATCCCCGGCTTCACCAATCGGCGCATCGGCCGCTTCGTTTCGCGCGCCCTGGTCGGCTTCCCAGAGACCGCCATCTATTTTCCGAAAGGCGTCACCGAAATGACCGGCTTGCCGGTACGCACGGAATTTTTCGCCATCGAACCCAAGCCTCGGGAAGCGCGCCTGACCGTGCTGATCACCGGGGGCAGCCAGGGTTCACGCCACATCAACGAGGCTGTCCGCGCCAGTTGGCCGCTCTTCCGGCAGGCGGAATTTCCGATTCGCTTCCTCCACCAGGCCGGCCGCGACCAGTGCGACGCGCTGCGCAGCGAGTTCTCCCGCAGCGGCCTGGCCGGCGAGGTCGTTCCGTTTCTCACCGATATGCCGCGCGCCTTCGCCCAGGCCGACCTGATTGTCTGCCGTTCCGGAGCCGGCGCGGTGGCGGAACTGGCGGCGGCCGGCAAGCCCTCCGTGCTGGTCCCGTTCCCCTTCGCCAGCGATCAACACCAGTTGCGGAACGCTGAAGCCTTCGCCCGCGGCGAAGCGGCTGTTCTAGTACTCGACAAGGATTTGAGCGGGGAGAAGTTATTTCAGACCATTACCACCCTGGCCGCGGAGCCGGGCCGCCTGGAGCGGATGGGAGCGGCTGCTCGCCGCTTCGCGCGGCCTGGCGCCGCCCGCCGCGCCGCCGACATTCTGGAAGAGGTAGCCCGTGGCTGAAATTGCCGTTTCACAGCACGCGCTATTTTTGCTTGACGATTTCGATTGACACCCGGCCGCGGAGCCGGAACAATTAGCAAAGGAAATGTTTTTTCGACCTCAGCATCTCCACTTCACGGGCATTGGCGGCATCGGCATGAGCGGTATCGCCGAAGTGCTCCTGAATCTGGGATATGAGATTAGCGGATCGGACCTGCGGCACTCCCCCATCACGGATCACCTGGCGCAACTCGGGGCCAGAATCTATGAGGGCCACGCCGCGGAAAACGTCGCCGGGGCGCGCGCCCTGGTGGTCAGTTCCGCCGTTGATCCGCAAAATCCGGAGGTCCTGGAGGCTCGCCGGCTTCAGATCCCCATCATTCCCCGGGGCGAGATGCTGGCCGAGCTGATGCGCCTGAAGTTCGGCATCGCCATCGCAGGAAGCCATGGCAAAACCACCACCACTTCCCTGACGGCCACCGTGCTCAACTTTGCCGGGCTGGACCCGACGGTCGTGGTCGGCGGCAGGGTCGGCAGCATGGGCGGCTCGAACGCGCGTTTGGGCCATAGCGACTTCCTGGTGGCCGAATCGGACGAAAGCGACCGCTCCTTCCTCAAGCTGGCCCCGATTCTGGCCGTCGTCACCAATATCGACCGCGAGCACCTGGATTGCTACCGCTCGCTCGACGATATCCGCGCGGCCTTCATCGAGTTCGTGAACAAGGTTCCCTTTTATGGCGCCGCCATCGTCTGCCTGGACGATGAGAATGTGCAGGGCATCCTGCCCGAGATTAAGCGCCGCACCATCACTTACGGCACCACGGCGCAGGCCGATCTCCGCGCGACAGGCATCGAGGCCGGCCCGCTCGGAAGCAGTTTCCATCTCCGCTTCCACGAGACCGACCTAGGCGAGTTCCACCTGAGCGTCCCCGGCCGGCACAATGTCCTGAACGCCATGGCCGCCGTACTGGTCGCCCAGGAACTGGAAGTCAAACCGGACATCATCCGCCAGGGCCTGGCGACCTTCAACGGTGTGGACCGCCGCTTTCAGATGCGCGGCAAGGAGCGCGGCATTACCGTCATTGACGACTATGGCCACCATCCCACCGAGATTCGAGCCACCCTGGCGGCGGCGCGGCTGTGCGGTTTTCGACGTATCCATGTGCTGTTCCAGCCGCATCGCTACACCCGTACCCTGCACCTGATGGACGAATTCGGACGGGCTTTCCACCAGGCCGACAGCGTCTTCGTTCTGGACATCTACGCGGCTTCGGAAAAGCCCATCCCGGGCGTGACCGCCGAGACGCTGACCGAGCGGATCCGCCAGTTCGGCCACCGCGGCGCCGAATACGTGGGAACCATCGATCGTGGAGTGGAAGCGCTGCTGAAGGTGGCGGGTGAAGGGGACCTGGTGCTGACCCAGGGAGCCGGCAACGTCTGGCAGGCGGGAGACGCGGTACTGGCCCGCCTGCGGGAGGGCGCCCGTGGCTAAAACCGCCATGGACAAGACCACAACCCGCGCGGGCTCCCGCTCCAAGGCGACGCGCGAAGTCCAGCAGGGCTTTCGCTGGCAAACCTGGCTCTCTACGCTGGCGTGGTGCGGCATCTTCGTCTCCAGCGCCATGGCGGCCCGCAAGGTACATCAATTCGTTCTGGCCGATTCCCAGTTTTTTCTCTCCAGCGATCAGAGCGACGCCGTCCTGGTCGAAGGCATGCGCTACACGCCGCGCGCCGAGGTCTCGCGCGTCTTTGCAGACGATTTCGGCCGCAGCGTCTTCTCCGTCAGCCTAGGCGAGCGGCGCCGCCGCCTCATGGCTATCGATTGGGTCGAGGACGCAGCCGTCTCCCGCATCTGGCCCAACCGCCTGATGGTACGGATCACCGAGCGCCGGCCCGTGGCATTTGTAAATGTACCGTTCCGTCCAGGCGCCGGAGCACCCTCGCGGGTGCTGTTGATTGACGCCGATGGCGCGCTGCTGGAGCCGCCGGCGCGTTCCCGTTTCGCCTTTCCGGTGCTGAGCGGCGTCTCAGAAGATATGTCGCCCGGCGAGCGCCGGATGAGAGTCCGCGCCATGCTGGGCCTGCTGTCCGATCTCGGCCCTCTGGCCCGCGATGTCTCGGAAATTAATGCCGCTTCAATCGACAATCTGGCCGTGGTCGCCCAGGTGGACGGCCGGGCGCTGGAACTCATGCTGGGAGAAGGCAATTATGCCCGGCGTTTCGAAAATTTCCTGAATCACTATCCGGAAATTCAAAAACGCGCGGCCAACGTCACCGCGTTCGACTTGCGGCTGGATGACCGCATAACGGCGAAGGAATAAAAGTTCATGTCTGGGAAATCATTCTATGCGGCGGGGCTGGATGCGGGTAGTGAGCGCGTGCGTCTGGTGGTGTGCCTGCTGGAAGATGGACGCTTACGACTGGTAGGACGGGGCGACGTTCCGTCCGCCGGCTGGGTCAAGAGCCGTATTGCGGACCAGGGTGCGGTCACCGAGACGATGCTCGCCGTGCTGCGCGAGGCCGAAGCCAGCGCCGGCATCTCGCTCGAAAGCGTCGTGGTGGGAGTCGGTGGCCACCTGGTACGCGGCGCCAACTGCCGCGGCATCCTCGAATTCGGCCATCCCCGCGAGATCACCCAGCAGGATGTAAACCGTGTCATCGATCGCGCTCGCCGCGTGCAATTGCAGGAAGACCGGATGGTCCTCCAGTTGTTCCCCCAGGACTTCGTGGTGGAGCATCATCCCGGCCACCGCGATCCACGGCGCATGATGGCCTCCCAACTGGAGGTCAACGTCCACCTCATCACCGCGTCCATCCAGGAACATACCTGTCTTCTCTCGGCCGTACACCAGGCGCACCTTTCAGTGGAAGAGACGGTTTTCGAAGCCCTGGCGGCCTGTTATGCGGCGGTGCTGCCGGAAGACCGCCGCGAGGGCATCGCCGTCGTCGATATCGGCGCGCATTCCGCCGATCTGGTGGTTTACTACGGCGATTCCCTGCAACTGGCCTCCACCATACCGATCGGGGGCGATCATTTCACCCGTGACGTCGCCAGCGGCCTGCGTATCGGCTACGACGAAGCGCTGATGCTGAAAGTGCAGTACGGCAGCGCCACCTCGGAATATACCTCCGACAACAGCTACGTGGAGATTTCCGGCTCCGGCACGCGCGAGCCCCGCGAAGCTCCCCGCCGGCTGCTCAACCAGATTCTCGAAGCGCGTGCGCAGGAACTGTTCGAACACGTTTATCGCGAACTGGCCCGCGTCGGCATGGAGCGCGCCCTGATCGGCGGCGTCGTGCTCACCGGCGGCGGAGCCAATCTTTCCGATCTCTGCGACACGGCCGAACGCGTGCTGGGCTGCCAGGCGCGCAAAGGCTTGACCATCGGCATTCGGGACTGGCCCGAGGAGCCGGACGATTCCACCTGGACCACTGCCGCCGGCCTGGCCATGTATTCGGCCAAATTAAAAGTGCATAGCGAAATCGAACGCCAGGCAGCAGGCCTGCTGGGGCGGATTCTGAAGTAACACATAGGAGCTTGGCATGGGCATCATCGACATCGACACGTTTTCGGATGAAGGAAACAACGGCGCGCGCATCAAAGTAATCGGCGTGGGAGGCGGGGGTTCCAATGCCGTCGCCCGCATGGTCAATGACGGCATGAGCGGTGTGGAGTTTTATGCCCTGAACACCGACGCGCAGGCCCTGGCAGCCTGTAATGTGCCTCACAAACTGCAGATCGGCGAGAAAATCACGCACGGTCTGGGCGCCGGCTCCGACCCCGAAATCGGCCGCCAGGCCGCCCTGGAAAACACCGACCGCATCGTCGAGTTGCTGCAAGGCGCCGACATGGTCTTCGTCACTGCGGGTCTGGGAGGCGGCACCGGTACCGGAGCCGCGCCTGTCATCGCCTCGCTCGCCAAAGAGCTCGATGCGCTCACCATCGCCGTCGTCACCAAGCCCTTCAGCTTCGAAGGGATACGCCGGATGCGTATGGCCGAGCAGGCCCTGGCTCTGCTGGCCTCGGTTGATACGGTCATCGCCATCCCGAACGACCGCCTGCTCTCGCTGGTGCCGCGGGGCACCAGCTTCTTCGACGCCTTCAAAGTGGCCGACGATCTGCTGCGCCAGGCCGTTCAGGGCATCAGCGACATCATCAACACGCCCGGCATGATCAACCTGGACTTCTCCTACATCAAGGCCACTATGCTGGGTATGGGCTACGCCATGGTAGGAACCGCGCTGGGCCGCGGAGAAAATGCCTGCGTGGAGGCCGCCCGCCAGGCCATCAACTGCCCGCTGCTCGAAGACTCCAAGATCACCGGCGCCCGCGGCGTGATCATCAACATCACCGGATCCAGCCGCCTGGGCCTGCACGAGGTCAACGAGGCCTGCTCGATCGTGCGCGAAGCCGCCGCCTGCGACGAGGTGCAGGTGAACTTCGGCGTGATCATGGATGAAGCCATGGCCGATTCGGTCAAGATCACCGTCATCGCCACTGGTTTCCAACCGCCCAGCGTACTGGCGATGGAAGGCAAGCCGGTCGAGATCCGGACTCACATGGAACTACCGCCGCCCGAACCCGTTCAGGCCGAGATTCTCGAACCGGAACCGGAGCCGGAACCGCTGCTTGCGGCCGCGGCTGAGCCCGAGCCGGAACCCGAACCCGAGCCCCAGGCTCCACCTATCGATCTCGAAGACCTCGACACGCCCGCCTACCTCCGCCAGGGCCGGCTGTTGAATTAGGGGAGAAAGCTGTCAGCTCTCAGCGGTCAGCTTTCAGCTCTTTTGTTTGGTGCCATGTAGCGCCCGATTCATCGGGCAGCGTCGCCACTCCTGGCGATGTGTGTTTTTCGCTGATCGCTGACAGCTCTTCTTCACCCATCCACATGCTGCGCAAAAAACCGGTCCAGCGCCATCTTCTTCTTCGACGCCAGCGTGCCCGATAGCTGCTTCATCTCCGATTTCGGCAGCGGCTTGAATGCCCTCGCCAGCCGCACATTCTCCTCGATGTGCTCCAGCTTGGGCATCCCCACCACGGCCGTCGTGACCGGCAGCGAGAGCGCGTAGTAGATCAGTTTCTTCGGCGGCGCATCGCCCACCAGCGCTTCCTGGGCGAACACCTTCATCGCGATGATACCCATCTTCTTGCGCACCGCCACCGGCAGCGCGACCGTCTCGAAGCTGGTCCTCAGAGCTTCGTTGGGCACCATCCCACGAGGCCCACCTTTCATGCCGACCAGGGCGGCATTGAGCGCCATCTGGGTGCAATCGAAATCGTGGCGTTCGAGCGCCGTCCGCAGCACTTCCGGATCGGTATGGCTGGTGATGCCAATAAAGCGCGTCAGCTTCTGTTCGCGCATCTTCTGCAACTGCTCCAGCACGCCACCCTTGGCTTCGATCCTTGCCAGGTCCTTCTCATCGGTCAGGCTGTGAATGTGGATCAGATCTACCTGGTCCACCTGAAGGTTCTTGAGGCTCGCCTCCACGATCCGCTGCGCCTGCTCGCCGTCGCGATGGCTGAGCTTGGTGGCGAGGAAGACTCCCTTGCGGCGGCCCTTCAATGCCTTACCCAGCCGCTGTTCACTCAAACCGCGCCCGTAGTCGTCGGAGGTGTCGATATACGTAATGCCCAGGTCCAGCGCCCGGTGGGCCGCCTCGATTGCTTTGTCTTCCTGGAACATCAGGAAGCGGCTGCCGCCGCCCATCGCCAGGATGGAAACGTGCGCGCCGGTGCGTCCCAGCACGCGAGTGGGCAGCTTCCCCTTCCCTTCGGCTGCGGTGAGAGAACCGGCGGCCAATCCGCCCAGCGCCGCCGTCTCCAGGAACTCACGTCGCGAATAACTCATAAGAATTCCTCCTTTCCAATTAGGTCACGTACTCCCCGATTACGTATCGCCGCTCAAATGAAGCACCACACTGCGCCGATGCGGCGACTCCCGATGCTCGAACAGATAAATTCCCTGCCAGGTGCCCAGCGCCAGCCGCCCTTCGTGCACCGGAATCGAGAGGCTGGTCGCGGTCAAGGCCGAACGGATGTGGGCCGGCATATCGTCCGGCCCCTCGATCGTGTGCCGGTACCAGGTGGCGTCCTCCGGCACCAGACGGGAAAAGAAACTCGCCAGGTCGTATTGCACGTCCGGGTCGGCGTTCTCCTGGATCACCAGCGAAGCCGAGGTGTGCTGCACGAAGGCCGTCAGCAGCCCGGCGCGCACGCCACGCTCCTCCACCCAGCGCGCCACTGCGACGCTGATCTCGTACAGCCCCTGCCCACGCGTCGGTACCTGGATCTGGTGGGTAAAATGGGGCACGCTTATTCCACCGTGACGCTTTTCGCCAGGTTGCGCGGCTGGTCTACATCGCATCCGCGGCGTACCGCAATGTGGTAAGCCAGCAACTGGAGCGGCACTACTTCGAGGATCGGCGCAACGAGATCATTGGCAGGCGGCAACTCGATCACATAGTCCGCCGATTTCGGCACTTCGCTGTCTCCTTGCGTGACCAGGGCCAGCACGGTGCCCTCGCGAGCCTTTACCTCCTGGATATTCGAAAGTGTTTTCTCATACAGAATGCGGCTCTCTTCACTCGCCGGGTCGCGCGTCGCCAGCACCACCACCGGCAGATTCTCGTCGATCAGCGCGTTAGGCCCGTGCTTCATCTCTCCCGCCGGATAGCCTTCCGCATGAATGTACGAGATTTCTTTCAGTTTCAGCGCCCCTTCCAGAGCGATCGGAAAGTGTACGCCGCGGCCCAGGAAGAGGAAGTCCGTCGCCCGGAACAGCTTGCGCCCCAGTTCCTCGTAGTGCGCATCATGCGTCAGCACATGCTCCAGTTTGCCGGGGATCAGCAGCAGTTCCTGCACCAGGCAGCGGGAGGTCGCGTCATCCAGCCGCTCGTGCGATTGCGCCAGGTAGAGCGCCAGGATGAACAACGCCGTCAACTGGCAGGTAAAAGCCTTGGTCGACGCTACCCCGATCTCCGGCCCGGCGTGCGTGTAGATCGTGCCGGCCGCCTCGCGCGTAATCATCGAGCCCACCACGTTGCAGATGGCCAGCGTCGGCGACCCCTTCTGCTTGGCCTCCCGCTGTGCCGCCAGCGTATCGGCTGTTTCGCCCGATTGCGAGATCACCACCGTTAGCGTATCCTCGCCCACCAGCGGATCGCGATAGCGGAACTCGCTGCCGTAGTCCACTTCCACGGGAATCCGCGCCAGCTTCTCGATCATGAACTTGCCGGCCAGCGCCGCATGCCAACTGGTGCCGCAGGCGATGATCTTCACCTGGCGGAAATTCCGGAACTCCTCCGGAGTAATATCCATCTCGTCCAGAAAGATGTGGCCCGTCTCCTGGCCCACGCGGCCCAGGGTGGTATCGCGCACGGCTCGCGGCTGCTCGTAGATCTCCTTGAGCATGAAATGCTTGTAGCCGCCCTTCTCCGCCATGATCGGGTCCCACAGGATATGCGACACCTGCCGGTTGATCGGCCGCCCATCGAAATCGCTGAGATTCACGCCATCCTTCGTCAGTGTGGCCAGGTCGCCGTCGGCCAGGAAGAACATGTCGCGGGTATGGTGTAGGATCGCCGGCACGTCGGAGGCCACGAAGTACTCATCGTCGCCCAGCCCGATCACCACCGGCGGCCCCGA